>JADLES010000001.1 GCA_020845995.1 Burkholderiales bacterium
GCCGCTACCTCGCCGGCGTCCGGTTCGCGCGGGAGTGCCCCTCCATCAGCGCGCGCAGGTGCGCACCCGCGAGCAGCAGGATTGCCGCCGCGTACTGCAGCAGGGGCGACTCGATCCACCAGTCCGGCGCCCGCGCGGCGGGCACGAACATCGAAGTGAAGAAGGCGAGCATCGCTCCCAGCGTAGCGAGGAAGAGGAACAGGAAACCCGAAACCATCCACAGGCTGTTGTACGAGAGGTTGCGCGGGAGCGACTCCTCGAACCGCACGAACACGCCGCGCCAGATGAGTCCCTGCGCCGCGAGCGCCACCCACACGGCGAGCGTGGCGGCGGGCTGGCGCGACAGGCTCCAGGCGCCGAGCGCGAGGACGGGCGCAAGGAGCATGAGCATGAGGAAGAGCGTCACTCCCAGGCCCGGTTCCGGGCCGCTCGTGGTGTACCCGCGCTCTTCCGGGTCACGCACCGAGCGCGCGAGGAGCGGGCGCAGCCCCGGCGCGGCGTGCCACAGTCGCACGAGGAGCGCGATGTAGGGCGGCCGCAGCATCGTGGTGAGCACGTAGCCCGAGAGGAGCATCTCGCCCGGATAGTCCAGGAACGCGCAGGCGATCGCCCAGGCGGCGAAGGAAAAACCGGTGGTCCGCAGGACCTGCCGGCCATCGCTCATGCCCATGGCAGGCATAGTGCGTCAGGCCCCCCAGTTCTGCAACCGCAGGCCCTTCACGCGCCGGAACTCGCGCTCGTTGTTGGTGACCAGGATCGCATCCGACGCCGGCATTCTCGAATGAGGCATGATTTGGCATCATGCCCTTGCACGTTCCCGGCACCGCCCCGCGCATGACCTGCCGCCAATCCACCACTGTGCAGCCTGGCGCGGGCCGCTGAGGCCTGCATTGCGGGGCGAAGAGCGCTGGCAAATTCCATCCATCCACAGGAGCCTGCCTAGGATCATGTCCGCCCGCGTCCAGGTGCAGCCGAGCGGCCGCGAGTTCATCGTCGACGGCAACGACAGCCTGCTCGAGGCGGCGCTGCACGCCGGGCTGTCGCTGGATTACGGCTGCAGCGCCGGCAATTGCGGCAAGTGCAAGGCGCGCGTGGTCTCGGGCCAGCTGCATCGCCTGCGTCACTCCGACCATGCGTTCACGGCGGCCGAGAAAGCCGCCGGAATGGTGCTCATGTGCTGCCATACCGCGGCGACCGACCTCGTGATCGAGGCGCGCGAGGCGCACGGCGCGGCCGACATGCCGTTGCAAACGATCGATGCGCGGGTCAGGGCGGTGCGTCCGATGGGCGAGGATATGCGCCTGCTGCACCTGCAGACCCCGCGCGGCAACCGGCTGCGCTTCCTCGCCGGCCAGTCGGCGCGGCTCTCGATCGGCGCGGGCGCGGCGGCTTCGTTGCCGATCGCGAGTTGTCCCTGCGACGAGCGCAACCTCCACTTCCACGTCTGCCGGTACGCGGGCGATGCCTTCGCCGAACGCGTGTTCGCCGGCCTGACGGGCGCGGACAGCGTGCGCGTCGAGGGCCCGCGCGGCGAATTCGTGCTGGACGAAGCGTCCGCGCGGCCGCTCGTCTTCGTCGCCTTCGACACGGGCTTTGCGCCGGTGAAGAGCCTGATCGAGCACGCCATGGCGCTGGAGGCAGCGGAAACGCTGCACCTGGTGTGGGTGGCTTCGGCCGGCCGCGGCCATTACCTCGACAACCTGTGCCGCGCGTGGAGCGACGCGCTCGACAACTTCCGCTACGAGCCGATCAGCGCGCCACCGGAGGCGTCGGCGGACGCGCTCGCGGGCGCGGCGCTGGAGCGCCTGCGGCAGGCGCATTCGCGCCTGGAGGAGGTGGACGCCTACGTCGCGGGCCCTGCGTCGTGCACGCAGGCGGCGGAATTGCTGCTGCTTGAGCGCGGCTTGCCGCGCGCGCAGCTCCGGCTCGGCACGGCGGAGGGCTGAGACCGGCTCGGGCGCGTCCCTCGGGTGCGCGACGCTTGCCGCCCGGGCCGGCGTTCACACCAGGCCGTGGGCCACCATCGCGCGCGCGACCTTGAGGAAGCCGGCGATGTTGGCGCCGACCACGTAGTTGCCGGCGGCGCCGAACTCCTCGGCGGTCTCGAAGGTCGCGGCGTGGATGCGCGTCATGATGTCGTCCAGCCTGCGCTCGGTGTATTCGAAGGTCCAGGAATCGCGGCTCGCGTTCTGCTGCATCTCCAACGCCGAGGTCGCCACGCCCCCGGCATTGGCGGCCTTGCCGGGACCGAAGGCGATGCCGGCATCGAGGAACAGGCGTACCGCTTCGGGGGTGCATGGCATGTTCGCGCCCTCGGCGACCGCGATGCAGCCATTGGCGAGCAGCCGGCCGGCGTCCTTGCCGTTGAGCTCGTTCTGGGTCGCGGACGGCATGGCGACGTGGCAGGGAATATCCCAGATGTTGCCGCCGGCGATGTAGCGCGCGTCCCTGTGCAGGCTGCCGTAGTCGGCGATGCGGCGCCGCTCGATCTCCTTGAGGCGCTTGACCAGCGCCAGGTCGATGCCCTTTTCGTGCACGATCACGCCGTCAGAGTCCGAGCACGCCACCACCCGGGCCCCGAGCTGCTGCAGCTTCTCGATGGTGTAGATGGCGACGTTGCCCGAGCCGGACACCACGCAGGTCTTGCCTTCCAGCGTGCCCTTGCGCACCGCGAGCATCTCGCGCAGGAAGTACACCGCGCCGTAGCCGGTGGCCTCCTTGCGCACCAGCGAGCCGCCCCAGCCGAGCCCTTTCCCGGTGAGCACGCCCGACTCGTATCGGTTGGTGATGCGCTTGTACTGGCCGAAGAGATAGCCGATCTCGCGCCCGCCGACGCCGACGTCGCCGGCCGGGACGTCGGTGTGCTCGCCGAGGTGGCGGTAGAGCTCGATCATGAAGCTCTGGCAGAAGCGCATGATTTCGCCGTCGGAGCGGCCCTTGGGATCGAAGTCGGCGCCGCCCTTGCCGCCGCCGATCGGCATGCCGGTGAGCGCGTTCTTGAAGAGCTGCTCGAATCCCAGGAACTTGATGATTCCCAGGTAGACCGACGGGTGGAAGCGCAGGCCGCCCTTGTACGGCCCCATGGCGCTGTTGAACTCGACGCGGAAGCCGCGATTGATGTGAATCTCGTTGCGGTCGTCCTGCCAAGGCACCCGAAAGATGATCTGCCGCTCGGGCTCGCAGACCAGCTCGATCACCCTTTTTTCGGCGAACTCCGGATACTTCACCAGCACGGGGCCGAGCGACTCGAGCACCTCCTTCACCGCCTGGTGAAACTCGTCCTCGCCCGGATTGCGGGCCCTGACCTGCTGGTAGATCGTCTCGATCTTCTCTTCCAAAGGCATTGAGCGGATGCTCCCCGTGAATCGCGCGCCGGTGCGTGCGCGCCCGTGGCCGCAGGTGAACACCGAAAACAAGAGCAATCTTTGACGCCGATCAAGGCTAGGCGGAGAAGCCGTGCTCCGGCCCGGGGAAAGCCTTTGCCTTCACTTCCTTGACGAAGAGCTCGACCGCGCCATGAATCGAGCCGGCGGGGCGCATGTAGTTCTTCACGAACTTCGCTTTCTTGCCGGGATAGACGTCGAGCATGTCGTGCAGCACCAGGACCTGCCCGGAGCAGTCCACGCCGGCGCCGATGCCGATAGTGGGAATGCTCAGCGCCGCGGTCACGTCGCGCGCGAGCGGCGCGGGAATCGCCTCGAGCACCAGCATGCCCGCCCCCGCCTGCTCGAGTTCCTTCGACTCGCGCAGCAGCAACTGCGCCTCGTTCTCGCCCCTGGCCTGCACGCGGTAGCCGCCCAGCGCGTGGACCGACTGCGGCGTCAGGCCGAGGTGGCCGCACACGGGGATGCCGCGGTCGGTGAGGAACCCGATCGTCTCCAGCATCGGCCGGCCGCCCTCGATCTTCACCATGTGCGCGCCGGCCGCCATCAGGCGCGCGGCGTTGCGCAGCGTCTCCTGCGGCGAGACCTGGAAGCTGCCGAACGGCATGTCGGCGACGATGAAGGCGCGCTTCGAGCCGCGCGCCACGCACTCGGTGTGATACACCATGTCGGCGAGCTTCACCGGCAGCGTGGACTCGTGGCCCTGGAGCACGTTGCCGAGCGAGTCGCCGATCAGCAGCGAATCCACGCCGGCTGCCTCCAGTACCGCGGCGAAGCTCGCGTCGTAGCAGGTGAGCATCGCGATCTTGCTTCCCTCTTTCGCCATTTTCTGCAAAGTTGTCAGCGTGGTTCGCATTCCCGGCCTCGAGGTTTCAGCTTACCATCGAAAGGAACTCGCGCAGGCCGCGCGGGCCCGCGGCTCGCCCCGCAAGGCGCAAGAGAATAGAATCCCGCACTCGCAAGCATAGGACCGGCTGGAAAGTCCCCTGTATGCACGAGGAAATCCGCGCATGACCGAGCCCGCCGTCCGCGCCGACTACCGGCTCGCGGACAACCTGCTCGCGACCGGCGGGCAGGTGTTCCTCACCGGCGTGCAGGCGCTCGTGCGCCTTGCGCTCATGCAGCGCGCGCTCGATGTGCGCCGCGGGCTCAATACCGCGGGCTTCGTGAGCGGCTATCGCGGCTCGCCGCTCGGGATGGTCGACCAGGCGTTCTGGAATGCCGGCCCGCTCCTCGCGCGGAACGCCATCCGCTTCCTGCCCGCGGTCAACGAGGAGCTGGCGGCCACAGCGGTGATCGGCTCGCAGCGCGTCGAGACCGACCCGGCGCGCACGGTCGACGCGGTGTTCTCGTTCTGGTACGGCAAGGGGCCGGGGCTCGATCGCGCGGGCGATGCGCTCAAGCACGGCAACGCCTACGGCGCCTCGCCCAACGGCGGCGTGCTGGTGGTCGCGGGCGACGATCACGGCTGCGTGTCCTCCTCGATGCCGCACCAGAGCGATCTCGCGTTCCAGGCCTGGGGCACGCCGGTCGTTTCGCCCGCAAGCGTCGCCGAGATCCTCGAGTTCGGCCTGTACGGCTGGGCGCTGTCGCGCTTTGCGGGCACCTGGACCGGGCTTACCGCGCTCTCGGAGGTGGTGGAGAGCGGCGCCACGGTCGACCTCGACGGCATCAATGTCCGCGTGGCGGCCTGGCTCCGGGGAGAGGAGTTGCGCGCCGCCGCCCCCTACACGCCCCATCCCGGCGGCCTGCACATCCGCTGGTCGGACCCGCCTTCGGCGGAGATCGAAGAGCGGCTCGCGCGCAAGCTCGAGGCGGTGCACGCATTCGCGCGCGTGAACAGCATCGACCGGGAGATCATCGCCTCGCGCGGCGCCTCGCTCGGCATTGTCACCTGCGGCAAGGCGCATTACGACCTGATGGAGGTCTTCCGGCGACTGGAGCTTGCGCCCGAGGCGCTCGCCGCGGCCGGCGTGCGCCTCTACAAGGTCGGGCTTTCTTTCCCGGTGGAGAGGACGCGCCTGGCGGACTTCGCGCGCGGCCTGAAGGAGATTCTCGTCGTCGAGGAGAAGGCGCCGGTGGTCGAGCGCCAGCTGCGCGACCTGCTCTACCACGCGCCCGACCGGCCGGTCCTCCTCGGCAAGCACGACGCGCAGGGGCGAGCGCTCGTTGCCGCGCTCGGCGAGCTGCGCCCCTCGCGGCTGATCGAGACCGTGGCCGCCTGGCTCGCGCGCCACCGCCCCGAGCTCGACCGCCGCGCGCACGTGGTCGACTTCACCGTGCCGGAACTCCTTTCGAACGCGGCGGACTCGGTGCGACGCAGGCCCTATTTCTGCTCGGGCTGCCCGCACAGCACGTCGACGCGCGTGCCGGAAGGATCGCGGGCGCAGCCGGGAATCGGCTGCCACGGCATGGCGATCTGGATGAATCGCAGCACCGACGGGATGATCCAGATGGGCGGCGAGGGCGTGGACTGGGTCGGCCACGCGCCGTTCACACGGGAGCCGCATATCTTCCAGAACCTCGGCGACGGCACCTACTACCACTCGGGATACCTTGCGATCCGCCAGGCGGTCGCCGCCGGCGCGCGCATGACCTACAAGATCCTCTACAACGACGCGGTGGCGATGACCGGCGGCCAGCCGATCGACGGCAAGATCAGCGTCGACGGCATCGCGCGCCAGGTCGAGGCCGAGGGCGCGGCGCGCGTCGCGGTGGTGAGCGACGATATCGACAAGTACCGCGCCCTGCGCGAGCGCTTTCCCGCGGGCACGACCTTCGACGATCGCGACGCGCTCGACCGGCTGCAGCGCGAGCTGCGCGAGCTGCCGGGCGTGACCGTGCTGATCTACGAACAGACCTGCGCGGCCGAGAAGCGACGCCGGCGCAAGAAAGGCGCGCTCGCCACGCCCGCGCGGCGCGTATTCATCAACCAGGCGGTGTGCGAGGGCTGCGGCGACTGCAACGCGCAGTCCAACTGCCTGTCGGTGCAGCCGGTCGAGACCGGGCTGGGGCGCAAGCGCCGCATCGACCAGTCGAGCTGCAACTTCGATTATTCCTGCGTGAAGGGTTTCTGCCCGAGCTTCGTGAACGTGATCGGCGCGAGCCTGCGCAAGCCGGCCCCGCGCCTGGCGGGCGCGCGCGGCGGCGCGCTGGAGGATGCGCTCGCGCGCCTGCCGCACCCCGAGGCGCACCGCTGGACCGGGCCCTACGACCTGCTTGTCACCGGTGTCGGCGGCACCGGCGTCATCACCGTCGGCACCGTGCTCGCGATGGCCGCGCACCTGGAGTTCAAGCACTCGAGCGTGCTCGATTTCACGGGCTTCGCGCAAAAGGGCGGCGCCGTGCTCTCCTTCGTGCGCATGGCGAAGGAACGCGCGCAGCTCAACCAGGTGAGGATCGACACCCAGCAGGCCGACGCGCTGCTCGCCTGCGACCTGGTGGTGGGGGCGTCGAACGATGCGCTGCAGTCGGTGCGGCGCGCGCGCACGCGGATTGTGGCGAACCTGCACGAGATCCCGGTCGCGACGTTCCTGCTCGACCCGGACGCGAGCCTGCACGCGCGCGAACTGGTGGAAAAGCTGCGCTTTGCGGCGGGCGCCGGCCAGGTCGAAACGCTCGATGCGCAGGCGATCGCCGAGCGGGTGCTCGGCGATTCGATCGGCGCGAACGTCCTGATCGCGGGCTTCGCCTGGCAGCGCGGGCTGATCCCGCTCGGGCTCGCCTCGATCGAGCGCGCGCTCGAGCTGAACGGCGTCGCGGTCGAGATGAACAAGCTCGCCTTCGGGCTCGGACGGCTCGCCGCCGGGGCGCCGCAGGCGCTCGCGGGGCTGATGCAGGACGAGGGCCCGGCGGCGCCGCGCGATCTCGAGTCGCTGATCGCGCACCGCGAGCGGCTGCTCGCCGCGTACCAGGACGCCGCGTACGCCGCCCGCTACCGCGCGCTCGTCGAGCGGGTGCGCGCCGCGGAAGCGCGCCTTGGCGGACCGCTCGCGCTCGCCGGGGCGGTCGCGAGCGCCTACGCGAAGCTCATGGCCTACAAGGACGAGTACGAGGTCGCCCGCCTCTTCACGGACGGGGAATTCGCGGGTGAGCTCGCGAAGCAGTTCGAAGGCAGCTACCGGCTCGAATTCAATCTTGCGCCGCCGCTGCTCTCGCGACCCGGCCGCAACGGCGAGCCGCCGCGCAAGCTGCGCTTCGGCCCGTGGCTGCTGCCCGTGCTGCGGCTGCTCGCCAGGGCCAAGCGCCTGCGCGGCACCTGGCTCGATCCCTTCGGCCGCACGCAGGAGCGCCGCACCGAGCGCGCGCTCATCGCCGCCTACGAGGCGCGCATCGACGAGCTGCTGCCGCTGCTCACCCCCGCGAACCTTCCGCTCGCGGTGGAAATCGCCGCGTTGCCGGAGAAGATCCGCGGTTTCGGTCACGTCAAGCTCGCCAGCCTCGCGCTCGCCCGCGCGAGCGAAGCCGGGCTGCTGCACCGCTTCTCGCCGGAGCGCTATCCCGCCCCGCCCGCGAGCGCGCCCGCTCCAGGCATCATCGCGGCCTGAGCGCCGCCGGCGGGTTCACGCGTTCCATTGCACGATTGCCTCCAGGGGCAGGCGCTGCAGGTCGGGCACCCGCGCGTCGGCGCGAGGGTAGCCGACCGGCATCACCAGCACGGCTTTCTCGTTGCGGCCGCGACCGAGCACCTCGCGCAGGAAGCCCATCGGATTGGGCGTGTGCGTGAGCGTCACGAGCCCCATCATGTGGATCGCGGCGACGAACAGCCCGGCGGCGATGCCCACGCTTTCGTCGACGTAGTAGTTCTTGCGGTGCGAACCGTCGGCGCGCAGGCCGTACTTCTCCGCGAACAGCACCACCAGCCACGGCGCGTCGGTGAGATGCGCCTTGACGTGGTCGGTGCCGAGCGGGTGCAGCGCCTCGCGCCATTCGTCGGTCATGCGCTCGCTGTAGGTCTTCAGTTCTTCCTCTTCGGCGGCGGCGCGCAGCTTCGCCTTCAGGGCGGGGTCGTCGATGGCGACGAAGCGCCAGGGCTGGCGATGCGCCCCCGAAGGCGCGGTCCCGGCGGTGAGAATCGCCAGCTCGATCAACCGGCGCGGCACCGGCTCGGCGGAGAAATGGCGCGTGGTGCGCCGCCGCGCCATCGTCCGGTACCAGTCTTCGGCGCGCGCCAGCATGCGCGCCTCGTCGATGCGCTCGTAGCCCGGCAGCGGCACGAAGCGCGGCTCGGGCAGATGCGAGGTCAGCTTCTTGTAGGCGGGCTCTGCGGCGGCATCGGGGGGCGCGGCGGATTCGGACTTGGACCTGGGCATGGGCGGGGCTCGGCAAAGAGGTCAGTATGGCGCGGCGCCGGCGCAGGTGCGAGCGCGCGTGTCGCCTCGCTCAGGTCGCGCGCTTGCGCGCGGCAAGCGCGGCGGCCTGCGCCGCCCGCGCCGCCTCGCTGGCCGCCTCGGCGGCGACCCGCGCGCGATCGGCGGCCTCCTGCGCCGCCATGATTTCCGGCAGGTCGGTGTCGGCCAGGAGTTGCGGGTGGCGCTGGCGGTTCATGCGCACGATCGCGAAGTGCATCCACAGCAGGTTCGTCAGGGCGATCACGAACAGCAGCATGAAGCAGCTGCTCCAGATGCCCACCAGGTCGTTCATGGCGCCGAATGCGATCGGCAGGAAGAAGCCGCCGAGCCCGCCGATCATGCTGACCACGCCGCCCACCGCGCCGACGTGCCCGGGGTAGTAGGACGGGATGTGCTTGAACACCGCCGCCATGCCCAATGCCATCACGAAACCGAGGATGGCGAGCACGATGGCGCGCTCGGTCATGGTCGGCGCGATGGTGAATGCGATCGGCCCGCGAATGCCCTCGATCACGTAATGCGTGTTCGGATACGACAGCAGGAACAGGCCCACCGCGCATACCGCGAACGAGAGGTACATCATGCGGCGCGCGCCGTAGCGATCGGCGAGCACGCCGCCGAGGGCGCGAAACAGCGTCGCGGGCAGCGCAAAGCTGGCCACCAGGAGGCCCGCGGTGCGGATGTCGACCTTGTACACGCCCATGTAGTAGCGCGGCAGCCATGAGGCCAGCGCGACGAAGCCGCCGAACACCAGAAAGTAGTACAGCGAGAAGCGCCAGACCTGCAGGTTGCGCAGCGGCGCGATGCGCTCGCCGATGGAGACGGTGCGCCCGTCAGCGGCACGGCCGCGCAGCGACGGTTCGGGCTGCGCGACCAGGTAGAACAGCACCGCCGTGACCACCATCAGCGCGGCATAGACCCAGGCGACGTGGCGCCAGTCCATCACCGCCAGCATCATCGGCGCGGCGACGCTCGTCACCGCGGCGCCGACGTTGCCCAGCGCGAACAGTCCCAGCGCCATGCCCTGCCGTTCGCGCGGAAACCAGCTCGAGACGTACACCACGCCCACCGCGAACGAGCCGCCGGCAAGGCCGATCCCCAAGCCCATCATCAGCAGCACCGGATAGGAGGTCGCGTACGGCAGCGCGAACAGGAACCCCGCCACCAGCAGCATCAGCAGGGAAAGCAGGCGGCGCGCGCCGATGATCTCGGTCCAGATGCCGAGCAGCAGCCTGCTGAGGGACCCGGTCAGGATCGGGGTGGCGACCAGCAGGCCGAACTGCGTTCCGGACAGCCCAAGATCTTTCTGCAGCTGGACGCCGATGATCGAGAAGATCACCCAGACCGCGAAGCAGGCCGCAAACGCAAACGTGCACAGCCATAGCGCTCGCTGCTGACGGGCCGGGCTGATGGCGGAAAGGTCGTGCATGGACGCGACTCCCTGTCTTGTTCGGGAAACCCTGCCTTGGCGGTGCGCCGCCGGAGGGCGTCAGGCAGCCCCGGCTGCGACCGCATCCGGCCCGTGGACTCCGTGGCGCTTTGCGCAATCCATGCGGGCGCCGCCGATGTCCGCCTTGCCGAACCTGCGACGCAACATAGCCGGAAATGTCCCGCCGGATTTGATCGAACGCAAGCTTTTCACCCGGCGCGAGCCCATCCACGTTCGACATATCTATTGCGAGGCGCATTTCGCCGGGGGAGAATTCGCGCAAGCGCCGGGCGGCAACCGGCGAGCGGTCGATTCCCACCCAGGAGGAGATGCGTGACAGTCAACCCTACGAGGCGGCGCCTGGTCGCCGCCATGGCCGCGGCGCCGATGGCCGCGGCGACCCCGGCGATGGTCCGCGCGCAAGCCGACAAGCCCGTGACCATCGTCATGACGGTGCCGCCGGGAAGCTCGCTGAACACGCTGGCGCGACTGCTGGGCGAGCGGCTGCGCGTCAAGCTGAACCGGCCCTTTGTCGTCGATTCGAAACCGGGAGCGGGCGGCCTGATCGCGATCAACTATCTGAAGAGCCAGGAGGCCGACGGCGCGACGCTGATGATGGCGCCCATGTCGGCCGTGTCGCTGCTGCCGCTGTTCAGCTCCAAGCCGACGTTCGATCTCGACAAGGATCTCTACCCGGTGGTCGAGTGCACCTCGTCGCCCTTCGCCCTCACCGTCAACGCATCCACCGGGCTCAACACGCTCGCCGAATACTTCGACTCGGTGCGCAAGGACCCGAGCCGCGGGTCGATCGGCGTGCCCAGCGTCACCAGCACGATGGCGTTGGTCATCCACCAGTTGCGCACGCAGCTCGGCCTGCCGCTGCAGGCGGTGGGTTACCGCGGCGGCGCGCCGCTGCACGCCGACCTGCTCGGCAACCAGATTCCCGCGAGCGGCTCGATTCTTCCCGACTACCTCGGGTATCACCGCGGTGGCAGGGTCAGGGTGCTCGCGCATCTGGGCGAGCGGCGCTCGCCGCTCGCGCCGGAAATTCCCACCTTCGCCGAGGCGGGCTTCCCGGGCTACGTGGCGTATACCTCGTTCGGCCTGTACGCGCGCGCCGGGATCGCCAGGGAGCTTGCCGCGCGCTACGCGGCGCTGGTCACCGAGGAGCTGAACAGCGCTCCTGTCGCCGAGACCCTGAACAAGATGAGCCTGGAGCCCGTGGGCGGCACGCCCGAGGAGTTCCTGCGCAAGGTGCGCGAGGATCGCAACCGCTGGGCGCCGGTGATCAAGGCCTCCGGCATCAAGCTGGATTCCTGAGCCGGAACGGGCAGGCGGCGAGAACCCGCCTCGCCCAGCGCCCGGCTGCGCGCGCTTCGCGAGCCTTTCGAGTTTCCCCACCCTTTCAATCCCACGAATCAGGAGATAGTCATGGCAGCGCCTTCCGGACGCGACATCAGTATCGTTCCAGTGGACTCGCTCAGCGACAGCGCGAAGTTCGGCTACTCGCATTGCATACGCGCGGGCTCGCTGGTGTTCGTCGCGGGCCAGCTCGGCGTTGGCGGCGCTGGCGACTCGAACGATTTCGCCAGCCAGGCGAGAAGGGCGCTCGACAAGGTCTGCAGCGCCGTCGAAGCCGCGGGCGGCAGCCGCGCGAGCATCGTCGCGCTCACGATCTACATCACCAACATCGCGGATGGCCGGGCGTTCGCCGCGCTGCGCAAGGAATACTTCAGGGACAGGTTTCCGACGAGCACGCTGGTCGGCATCTCCGCGCTGATGCTGCCCGAGGCCACCGTCGAAATCCAGGCCGTCGCGGTCGTCTAACGCGGGGGGGCAGGTTGTAGCGCCGGTTGCCCGCAACCCGGGAGGCTGCGGGCCGATGCCGGGGCGCGCCGCTCTTCGTCCATGAGTTCGCTTTCGTTGCTTCGCTCGCTGCGCCTGTCCTACCTGCCGCCGCTGATGGTCTACGTGGCGGCGGGCATCCAGGGCCTCACCGGCATCGTCGGCACGTTCTTCATCAAGGAGTATCTCGACCTCTCCGCCGAGTTCCTTGCCGCGCTCGGCTTCTGGACGGTGCTCCCCTATACCATCAAGATGGTCGCCGGCCACGTGGTGGACCTGGTCTGGCGCTGGAAGGAGGCGCTCGTTTTCCTGGGCGCCGCGCTGCTCGCCGCTGGGGTCGGCATCATGATCGGCCTGCTCGCCGATCCGGCGGCGATGCGCGCGGTGATGCCCGCCGAGCACTGGTTTGTCCTCGCCTCGCTGCTCGCGCCGGTCGGCTACATGATCCAGGACGTGGTCGCCGACGCGATGACCGTCGAGGCGGTGCCGCGCGTCGAGGCTGACGGCCGCCCGATCCCCGAGGAGGAGCGCCGCGCGATGCACACCACGATGCAGACGCTGGGGCGCGTGGCGATTATCGGCGGGCTCACGCTGGTGTCGCTGCTCAACGTGTTCCTGATGGCCGGCGTGCACCAGCTGCCCGAGCCGCAGAAGATCGCCGCCTACCTGCGCGTCTACCAGTGGGCGCTCGTCATCCCGGCGGTTTCGGTGTCGGGCGTGCTGCTCGCCGCGTGGCTGCGGCACCGCAGCCCGCTGCAGTTCCGGCGCGAGGTCGCCCCGCCGCCCGCCAACTGGTGGATCCTCGGCGGCGGCGCGCTCTTCGCCGGCGTGTCGATCGTCGTGGGGCTCGGCAGGTACCGCTACGGGCAGGAGTTCGTCTTCGCCGCGTCGATGGTGGTGGTGCTGTTCCTCATCTGGCGCCTGGCGCGCGAGCTGGACGCCGCGGCGCGCGCGACGCTGATCGGCACCGCCGCGGTGATCTGGGTGTTCCGCGCCGTGCCCGGGCCCGGCGCGGGCGCGAGCTGGTGGATGATCGACGTGCTGAAATTCGACCAGCAGTTCCTCGCGCAGCTGTCGCTCGTCTCCAGCGCGCTGACGCTCGCCGCGCTGTTCGTCTTTCGCCGCTTCATGGCCGAGCGCTCGATCTACTATATCGTCGGCTTTCTCACGGTCGCGGGCACGCTGCTGACCCTGCCGCAGCTGGGCATGGTCTACGGCCTGCACGAGTGGACCGCGGGGCGCACCGGCGGCATCGTCGATGCGCGCTTCATCGCCCTCGTCGACACCGCGCTCGAGTCGCCGCTCGGCCAGATCGCCATGGTGCCGATGCTCGCCTGGATCGCCGCCTCGGCCCCCGAGCGGCTGAAGGCCACCTATTTCGCGGTGATGGCCTCCTTCACCAATCTCGCGCTCTCCGCTTCCCAGCTGGGAACCAAGTATCTCAACCACGCGTTCACGGTCAGCCGCGAAGTCAGGGATGCCGGCACCGGCGCGGTCAAGGTTCCCGCCGACTACGGCGAGCTGGGTCCCTTGTTCGTCACGGTGACGCTGATCGCGCTGCTGCTGCCGCTGGCGACGATCTCGCTCGCGCGCCTGGCGCGCATGCGCAGCGCCTAGGCGCAGCGGAAACGGCGATAATCCCGGCATGGACGGGAACGACAGACCGATCCCGTTGCAGGCAGCCAGGAGCAAGCTCGCGTGAAGCGCGCGGCGCAGCGCGCGCTGCTCCTCATCGTCGTGCCGGCGCTCGCGCTCGTGCTCGGCCTCGCTGTCTGGCTGAAGGGCGGCCGCTTCGTCGAGACCGACAACGCCTACGTGAAGGCGGACAAGGTCCCGGTCAGCGCGGAGGTCGCGGGCGCGATCCGCGAGGTGCTGGTCGCGGAGAACCAGGCGGTGCGGGCCGGCCAGCCGCTTTTCCGCCTGAACGCCGTGCCTTTCCAGGTAGCCGTCGAGCGCGCGCAGGCGCGCCTCGCACAGGTGCGCGCCGACGTCGCCGCGCTGCGCGCGAGCTACCGCGCCAAGCGCTCCGAGATCGCGCTCGCGCGCACCAAGCTCGCCTTCGCGCTGCGCGACCAGCAGCGCCAGGCCGACCTAGCCTCGAGGAACTTCATCGCGCCCGCCAAGCTGGACGAGGTCCGGGAGGCGGCCGAGCTGGCGGGCCAGCAGATCGAAACGCTGGAGCAGGACCTGCAGCGCATCGCCGAGACGCTGGGCGGCAGGCCCGACATGCCGCTCGAGCGCCAGGCAGCCTATCTCGCCGCGCTGGCCGAGCTTGCGCAGGCGACGCTCGACCTGGAGCGCACCGAGATCCGCGCGCCGCTGCCCGGCACCGCCGGCAAGCCGCCCAAGCCCGGCCAGTACCTCGCCGCCGGCGCGATCGCGATGACCCTGGTGGCGAGCGACACGCTCTGGGTCGAGGCGAATTTCCCCGAGACCGACCTGACCTATGTTCGCGCCGGGCAGCCCGCGCAGGTGCGCGTCGACACCTTCCCGGGCGCGGTCTGGACGGGCGCGGTCGAGAGCCTGAGCCCGGCGACGGGCGCCGAATTCTCGGTGCTGCCGGCGCAGAACGCGACCGGCAACTGGATCAAGGTCACGCAGCGCGTGCCGCTGCGCATCCGCATCGACGCGCGGCCCGGGCAGCCGCCGCTGCGCGCGGGCCTCAGCACCACGGTGCGCATCGACACCGGGCACGAGCGGCGGCTGGGCGATCTTCTCCGTTGAGCGCAAGGAGCGACGCGTATCGCGGCCTCGTCACCGCCTCGGTGATGCTGGCCACGCTGATGCAGGTCGTGGACACCACCATCGCCAACGTGGCGCTGCCGCACATGCAAGGCACCATGGGCGCGACGCTCGACCAGATCGCCTGGGTGCTCACATCGTACGTGGTCGCCTCGGCGATCGGCATCCCGCTGACGGGCTACCTCGCCACGCGCTTCGGGCGCAAGCGCATCTTCCTGTGGTCGGTGGCGGGCTTCACGGCCACTTCGATGCTGTGCGGCGCGGCGCAGAGCCTGGAGCAGATCGTGCTCTTTCGCCTGCTGCAGGGCCTGTTCGGCGCGGCGCTGGTGCCGCTGTCGCAGGCGGTCATGCTCGACACCTGGCCGCGCGAACGGCAGGTCTGGGCGATGGCCTTGTGGGGCGCCGGCGTGACGGTGGGTCCGATCATCGGGCCGTCGCTGGGCGGCTGGATCACGGAGTTCTACAGTTGGCGCTGGGTGTTCTATCTCAACCTGCCGGTGGGCATCGTCTCCTGGCTCGGCATGGCGGCGTTTCTGCGCGAGACGCCGCCCGACCGCGAGCGCCGTTTCGACGTGCTCGGTTTCGCCTTTCTCGCGGTGGGCCTGGGCGCGCTGCAGCTGATGCTCGACCGCGGCCACTCGCTCGACTGGTTCGCCAGCCCCGAAATCGTCCTCGAGGCGGCGCTGAGCGCGCTGTGCCTCTATCTTTTCGTCGCGCACATCCTTACCCACGAGCGCCCCTTCATCGAGCCGGCGATCTTCGCTGACGGCAACTTCCGGGTGGGCCTGCTGATCATCTTCATGCTGGGCATCGTGCTGCTGGCGACGCTCGTGCTGCTGCCGCCGTTCCTGCAGAACCTGATCGGCTACCCGGTGGTCGACGTCGGCAACCTGCTCGCGCCACGAGGAGTGGGCACGATGTCCGCGATGTTCGTCGCCAGCCGCATCGCCGGCCGCCTCGACGGGCGCGCGCTGATCTTCGCCGGTTTTTCGCTGATGGCGCTGTCGTCCTGGGAGATGACGCATTTCACCCTCGATGTCGCTCCCTGGGACATCGTGCGCACCGGCCTCATGCAGGGCTTCGGCCTGGGCCTGGTGTTCGCGCCGCTCAACTTCATCACCTTCGACTCGCTGGCGCCCCGCTTTCGCAACGACGGCACCGCCCTCTACAGCCTGATGCGCAACGTCGGCGCGAGCATCGGCATCTCGCTCGTTGTCACCAACCTCGCGCGCGACGTTCAGGCCAACCACGCCGCCTTCGTTCCCTATCTCGACCCGACGCGGCTCGCGCTGCGCCAGGCGGTCGAACTGGGCGCCGTCGACCTCGCCACGACCGCGGGGCTGGTCGCGCTCAACGCCGAGGTGACGCGGCAGGCGGCGACGCTCGCCTACCTGCAGGATTTCCGCCTGACGATGTGGGCGGCGCTGGCCGCGCTGCCGCTCGCGTTCATGCTGCGCTCCCCGCGGCGTGTCCGCCGGCCGTGAACGGCGCCATCCCCGCCCGCAGCTCGGCGGGAATCGGCAGCGCGCGGTAGGTCTCGAGCGACATCATCGAACGGACGTTGCGCGCGCGCAGCCGCTCCTCGCCGCCGATGCGGCCGCAGAACGCGAGATCGAGCGAGGCGCGGCCGATGCGCGCCACCGAGAGCTCGAGCACCAGGCGCTCGCCGATGCGGCAGGGCTTGAGGAACTCGCACTGCGTGTGCACGATCGGGAAGCCGAAGCGGCGGTGCATGTGCATCGTGTCGAACGGCAGCCCGAGCGAGAGCGCGAACCAGTCCTCGACCGCGCTGTTGATCATGTCGAAGTAGCGCGGGAAGTGGACGATGCCGCCCGGATCGCAGTGCGAGAAGCGGATCGGATGCTCGGTCGGGAAGCGCCTTGCGCCGCCGCCGGGGCCCGGCAGCCGGCCCAGGCCGCCGCCGCCCGCGACGTGGGGCGCGATCTTCGCGCGCTGGTCCGCGGGGATCGGCACGGCGCGCAGCCGCGCGAGCGAGACGAGCGCGATCAGGTGGCGGAACCGCAGGCGTTCCTCGCCGGCGACCTTTCCCGAGACGATGAATTCGATCGCGCTGCCGCCCAGGCGCGCGACCGAGATCTCGAGCTCGAGGACATCGCCGACGCGGCTCGCCTTGAAGAAGTCGCACTGGGTGTTGACCGTGGGGAAACCCATCCCGTCCTGTCGCAGGCGCGTCTCCAGGTTGGGCTCGATCTTCGAGTCGAACCAGTCCTCGATGCCCTCGTAGAGCATCTCGAAATACTGCGGGAAGTAGACGATGCCGCCCGGATCGCAGTGCGAGAAGCGGATCGCCTGGCGGTGGATGAAAGGCGTCGGGGAAGGGCTGTGCATGCCCGCATTTTGCCTGCGCGCGCCCACCGCGCGGCGCCTCAAGCCGCGCGGCGCCTCAATCCGGGCGCGGGATGAGGTAGGGCGACTCGGCGATGGTCCAGGCGGGCGCCCGCTCCTGGCGGAACACCTGCCGCAGGTGCACTTCGTCCGGCCCGTCGCCGATGCGCATCAGTCGCGCGTAGGAGAGCGCGTAGTGGATCGGCGCGTCCTCGGTGCCGCCCATCGCGCCGAACACCTGCAGGGCGCGGTCGGCCACCCGCTGCAGCATGCCCGGCACCGCGATCTTCACCAGCGACACCTCGCGCCAGGCGCCGTGATGTCCCTCGCGGTCGAGCAGCCACGCGCACTTCAGCGTCATGAGGCGCGACAGCTCGAGCTCGACGCGCGACTCGGCGATCCAGCGCTGCACCGTGTCGTAGTCGATCACCGGACGGCCGAAGGTCCTGCGCTCCCGCGCGCGCGCGTGCATCAGCTCGATGAGCAGCCCGGCGAGGCCGATCTGGCGCATGCAGTGATGGATGCGCGCGGGGCCCAGGCGCACCTGCGCCACCTTGAAGCCATCGCCTTCGGCGCCGAGACGGTTGCCGACCGGCACGCGCACCCCCGCAAGCTCCAGCTCGCCGATCGGCGCGACATGGTCGCGCAGCCCCATCCAGGTGATCTCGCGCACCAGGCGCACGCCCGGGGCGTCCATCGGCACCATGACCACGCTGTGCCGGCGCGTGCGCTCGGCGCCCGCGTCGGTCACTCCCATCACCATGAGCTGGCTGCAGCGCGGATGCGCGGCGCCGGTCGCGAACCACTTGCGGCCGGTGATCACGTACTCGCCGCCGCGGCGCTCGATGCGGCAGGCGATGTTGGTCGCATCGGAAGACGCGACCTCGGGCTCGGTCATCGCGAACGCCGAGCGCGTGCGCGCCTCCAGCAGCGGCGCGAGCCAGGCGCGCTTCTGCGCCGCGTCGGCGCAGTTCTGCAGCGTGATCATGTTGGGCACGTCGGGCGCCTGGCAATTGAACGCTTCCGGCGCCCAGGCGAGCCGCCCCATGATCTCGCAGCAGCCCGCGTACTCGAGGTTGGAGAGCCGCGTGCCGGGCTCATCGGCGGCGAGCTCGGGCAGGCCGAGGTTCCACAGCCCCTGGGCGCGCGCCTTCTGCTGCAGCAAGGGCATGAAGTCCGCCGTGCCGCCGCCGCGCGCCACCTGCGCGAACCAGTCGCGGTGACGCGGCAGGATCTCGGCATCGAAGAACGCCTGCACGCGCTCGCGCCACTCGCGGGCGCGCGCTCCGGTCTCGAAGTTCATTGCGCCTCCTCTAGTCCTGCAGCTTGACGATGGTGCGGCCGCGCGCGCCGCCGCGCAGCAGCCGCGCGAAGGCCGCGGGCAGCCCGTCCAGGCGGATCTCGTCGGCGATCGCCTCCAGGTGGCGCGGCCGCAGCTCGCCGGCGAGCTTTCCCCAGATCGTCCGCCGCAGCGGCATCGGGCTGTTGGCGACGATGCCAAGGAGCCGGATGCCGCGCAGGATGAATGGCAGCACGCTCGTGTTCAACTCCATGCCGGCGGCATTGCCGACCGCGGCGATCACGCCGTTGGGCTGCATCGTGCGCGTCAGCCAGGCCAGCATCTCCCCGCCCGCCGAGTCGATCGCTCCCGCCCAGAGCGCCTTCTCGAGCGGGCGCTTGCCCATCTCCAGCCCGTCCCGCAGCAGCACTTCGCCCGCGCCGAGGCGCAGCAGGTAGTCGCGCTCGGCCTCCTTGCCGGTCACCGCGGTCACGCGGTAGCCGCGCCCGGAGAGCATGTCGATGGCGAGGCTGCCCACGCCGCCCGTGGCGCCGTCGACCAGCACCGGGCCCGCCTCGGGCGTCAGGCCGTTCAGCTCCATGAGATGGATGCAGAGCGCGGCGGTATAGCCCGCGACGCCGATCGTGCTCGCCTCGCGCGCGCCGATCCCCTCCGGCAGCGGCAGCACCCAGTCGGCCGGCACGCGCGCGTACTGCGCAAAGCCGCCGTCGTGGTCGACGCCCGCGCCGAACCCGTGCACGATGACGCGCGCGCCCACGCCGAAGCGGGCATCCGCGCTCTGCGCGACGACGCCGCTGAACTCGATGCCGCCGATGCGCGGGTACTGGCGGATGATCTTGTTGATGCCGTGCGCCGCGAGCGCATCCTTGAAATTGACGCCCGCGTATTCGCTGCGCACCAGCACCTCGCCCGCGGGCAGCTCGTCCGTGCGCATGGTGACGAAGCGCCCCTGCGGCGCATCGCCGCTCCCCTGGAACAGCCGGTAGGCGCGGAATTCGGTCATGGGTTCACTCCTGCTTGAGCTTGATGAGCGCGTCGCCGGCGCGCACGCCCTGCCCGGCCGGCAGCACGAATAGCGGGTTGATGTCCAGCTCGGCGACGCGCTCGCGCAGGTCGAGCGCGAGCGCGGACAGCGCCACCACGGTCTGCGCCAGGGCGTCCACGTCGGCGCGCGGCCGCCCGCGCGCGCCGTCGAGGATCGCGAACGCGCGCAGCTCGCGGATCATCTCCTGCGCCTCGGGCAGCGTCACCGGCGCGAGGCGAAAGCTCACGTCGCGGATCGCCTCGGCGAAGATGCCGCCCAGGCCGACCATCACGGCGGGGCCGAAGCGCGCGTCGTTGTCGATGCCGAGGATCACTTCGGTGGCGCCGCCGACCATCTCCTGCACCAGCACGCCGTCGAGCGCGGCCTGCGGCGCGTGGCGCGCGGCGTTCGCCATGATCCCGGCGTACGCCGCTTCGGCGGCCCGCGCATCGGGCACGCCGATGCGCACGCCGCCGGCCTCGGTCTTGTGCGGGATGCCGGCGGACTGGATCTTCATCGCCACCGGGAAGCCGATCTCCGCGGCGGCCTGCGCGGCCTCGGCGGCCGAGGTCGCCAGGCGCTCGCGCGTAACGGCGATGCCGTAGTCGGCGAGCACGCGCTTGGCCTCGTATTCGGCGAGATCGGCGCGGCGTCCTTGTAACGCGCGCGCGATCGCGGGGCGCTGCACGGCGGGCGCAGGCGATCGCTCGATGTCGGCGAGGCGCGCGCGGGCGCGCGCGAACTGCCAGAGCGCGCCGGCGCCGCGCGCGCAGCGCACCGGCGACTGGTAGCGGGGAATGCCGGCTTCATCCAGGATGCGGTAGGCCTCGCCCGCGCTCGCCGGGTCGGCGTTCCAGGCGACCAGCACCGGCACGTGCAGCACGTCGGCGACGCGCACGATCTCGTGGGCGAGGCCGGTGGCGAGCTTGCCGCTCGCCGCCGCGAGCGCGAGCCCGATCATGTCGACGTTCGGGTCGCGCGCCAGGCGCTCGAGCGTCACCTTCAGCAGCTGCGGGTCGTTCAGCAGGCTGCCGGTCACGTCGAGCGGGTTGGCCACCGCGGCGTAGGCGGGCAGCACCGCCCTGAGCGCGGCGACCGTGCCGGCATCGAGCTCCGGCAGCGCGAGCCCGGCCTCCGAGCAGCGGTCCGCCATGGCGATACCGGCGCCTCCCGAGATCGTCACCACGACGATGCGGTTGCCGCGCGGCAGCCGGCCGGCCGCGAGCGCCTTGGCACAGTCGGCAAGGTCGCCCACGTCGTTCGCCTCGATCACCCCGCCCTGGCGGAACGCCGCGCGATACAGCGCCCCGGCGCCGCCGAGATTCGCGGTATGCGAGGCCGCGGCGCGCGCGCCGGCTTCCGAGCTGCCGACCTTCCACAGCACCATGGGCTTGCCCGCGCGCAGCGCCTTGCGGGCGACGCCGAGCAGCCGGCCGGCGTCCTGGAAACCCTCGACGTAGCCCGCGATCACCTTGGTGCCCGGGTCTTCGATCAGGTATTCGTACAGGTCGAGCGAGGTGGTGACCGACTCGTTGCCGGTCGAGATGTAGCGGCAGAAGCCCAGGCCTTCGGCATTCGCCATCATCACGATCGAGTTGCCGAAGGCGCCGCTTTGCGAAGCGAGGCTCACGCCGCCTTTGCGGTAGGTCAGGCCGTAGGGAGCGCCGAAGCCGACATGGATCCCGTCCGCCACGTTCATGTAGCCCTGGCAGTTCGGCCCGATCACCCGCACGCCGCCTTCGCGAGCGATGCGCGCGATCTCGGACTGCGCCCGGCGGCCCTCGTCGCCCGCCTCGGCGAAGCCCGAGGTCAGCACCACTGCGAACGGCACGCGGCGCGCGGCCGCCTGCGCGAGCACCTCGGGCACGCGCCTCGCAGCGACGGCGACGACCGCCACGTCCGGCGTCTCCGGCAGCGCCGCGAGGTCCGGATAGCAGTGCAGGCCGGCGACCTCGGCGTAGCGCGGATTCACCGGGTACAGCGCGCCCTTGTACGCCTTCGCCTTGAGATGCGCGATCGGCTGGCCGCTGATCGAGCCGAGGTCCCGGGAAGCGCCGACCACGGCGATAGCGCGGGGCACGAACAGGCGATCGAAGGAGGGCGTCGGCGTGGAGTTTGGGGTCACGAGAGGATGAAATGTAATATATGGACGATTCTAACTCAAACATTTTTATATATTGACATCTGAATCGACATTGTTCTAATCTTTCTCTCGTGCCCAATCCGCCCCGTCCCCGCCAGCGCGCCAGCGACGCGCCCGATCCGTTCTTCGCCACCACGCTGGCGCGCGGCCTCGAGGTGCTGGCGGCATTCCGGCCGACCGACGCGAGCGTCGCCAACAGCGAGCTTGCCGCGCGCACCGGGCTCTCGCGTCCCACGGTCTCGCGGCTCACCAACACGCTGCTGCGGCTCGGCTACGTGCGGCGCGATGCGGGCGGCCGCTACCGGCTCTCGACCCATGTCCTGCGCGTCGCCTACCCGGTGCTCGCGCAGCTGCGCATCCGGCAGCTCGCGCGCCCGCTGATGCGCGACTTCGCCGAGCAGGCGCGCGGCACGGTCTCGATCGGCACCATCGACGGCACCGACCTGGTCTACGTAGAGACTGTCCGCACCGCCGACGGCACCGACTTCGTCCCCGACATCGGCGTCTCGCTGCCGCTCGCCCAGGCGGCGATGGGCCGCGCGCTGCTGTCGATGCTGCCCGAGGCCGAGCGCCGCGCCCTGCTTGCGCGCATCCGCGCCGATTCGCCCGGGCTCTGGAAATCGTACGGCCGCAACGCCGAGCGAGCCATCGCGCAATGCCGCGCCGAGGGCTTCTGCGTGTCGCTCGGCGACTTCCGCGGCGAGATCCACGCCGCCGGTGCGCCGCTCATGACCGCGCCCAGCGGCGAGCAGCTCGCGATCAATTGCGGCGTGCCCGTCTACCGCCTGCGCACGGGCGAGCTGGAGCGCGAAATAGGCCCCAGGCTCGCCGCGCTCGCCGCCTCGATCCGTTCGCTCGCCCAGGGCAGCGGCCGCCGCGCCGCATGATCCGCGACCGCGCACGGTTCGAGGCGCTGCTCGCCGCGACGCGGCGCTTCGTGCGCGAGACCGCGATCCCCAACGAGGAACGGGTGGCGCGCGAGAACCGCGTAGCCGACGAAATCATCGCCGAGATGCGCCGCCTCGGCCTGTTCGGCTGGTCGATCCCGGAGGAGTACGGCGGCGCGGGACTCACCACCGAGGAGCTGTGCCTCGCCAACATGGAGCTGTCGCAGTGCGCCGTCGCCTACCGCGCACGCTGCGGCACCAACACCGGCATCGGCGCCGAGGCGATCGTGCAGGACGGTACGCCCGAGCAGAAGGCGCGCTACCTGCCGCGCCTCGCCTCGGGAGAGATTACCGGCTGCCTCGCCGTGACCGAGCCCGAGGCGGGCTCGGACCTGCTCGGCGGGCTCGAGACGATCGCCATCGAGCAGGGCGATCACTACGTGCTGAACGGCACCAAGCGCTACATCACCAATGCGCCGATCGCCGGGCTGTTCACGGTGCTCGCGCGCACCGATCCCTCGAACAAGGGCAGCTCGGGCACCGCCGCGTTCCTCGTCGAGCGCGGCATGCCGGGCATCTCGACCGGACCCGAGCACCGCATGATGGGCCAGCAAGGCTCGCCCGTGTCGGAGGTTTACCTGCGCGATTGCCGGGTGCCGAAATCGGCGCTGCTCGGCGGCGCCGCCGGGCAGGGCTTCCGCTCGGTGATGAAGTCGCTCAACAAGCAGCGCATCAACCTCGCCTCGCTCTGCGTCGGTCCCGCGATCCGCCTGCTCGACGACTCGCTCGCGCACGCGCGCGCCCGGCGCCAGGGCGGCCGCGAGATCGGCGAGTACCAGCTCGTGCAGGCGATGCTCGCGGATTGCAAGGTCGAGATCGAGGCCGCGCGCGCGCTGATCCTGGAAACCGCGCGCAAGCGCGACCGCGGCGAGGACGTGACGCTCGAGGTTTCGATGTGCAAGTACTACGCCTCGGAGACCGCGGGCCGCGTCGCCGACCGCGCGGTGCAGATTTTCGGCGGCGCGGGCTACTGCGAGGACATCGGCGGCTCGGTGTCGCGCTTCTACCGCGACGTGCGGCTGTTCCGCCTCTACGAAGGCACCAGCCAGATTCACCAGTTGAACATCGCAAGACACCTACTCAAAGGAGCGAGGACATGAAGACCATCCGATTCATCGCAGCCGCTGCACTGGCGGCGCTCTGCGCCGCCGCCGCGGCGCAGGAGTATCCATCCAAGACGGTGCGCGTCATCGTGCCCTACCCGGCCGGCGGCATCGTCGACATCGTGGCGCGCGTGATCACCGAGAAGATCGCGTCCGCACCGGCCTGGAAGGAGCCGATCATCATCGAGGCGAAGCCCGGCGCGCAATCCAACCTCGGCACCGAGCTGGTGGCCAAGGCCGCGCCCGACGGCTACACATGGCTCGCAACCGGCCCGGCGATCCTGTCCAATCCGGGGATCTTCAAGGACCTGAAATGGGGCGTGGACGATTTCCAGGGCGTCGGCATCGCGGTGTGGAACCAGAACGTCGCCGTTGTGCCGGTCTCCTCGCCCGCCAAGACGATGAAGGAGTTCGTCGCGCTCGCCAGGCAGAAGCCCGGCAAGCTGAACTACGGCAACCCGGGCACCGGCTCCTCGAACCATCTCTCGACCGAGCTCTTCATGCAGGTGGCGGACATCAAGATGACCGCGGTCGGCTACAAGGGCCAGCCGCCGGCGATCCCGGACCTGCTGAACGGCCTGCTCGACTTCAAGATCGTGGCGCTCGGCCTGGCGGTCCCCCACATCAAGGCCGGCAAGCTCCGGCCGCTCGCGGTCTTCACGCACGAGCGGGTGAGCGAGCTGCCCGACGTGCCGACGATCTCGGAGGCGGGCTACCCGGGCGCGGCGCTCATTCCCTGGTACGGCATCTACGTGCCGGCGGCGACGCCGAAGCCGATCGTGGCGCGCATCAACGCCGAGATCAACAAGGCCCTCGTCCTGCCGGACGTGAAGGAGCGCATGATCAAGGCCGGCAGCCTCGCCGGCCCGGCGAAGAGCCCGGAGGAGATCCAGGCGCTGATGAAGAGCGACGCGGAAAAGTGGGCGCGCGTCGTCAAGGCCGCCGGCATCAAGCCGCAGTGAACCTGCGAACGCCGCTCTGCGAGCGGCTGGGGATCGAGCATCCGATCTTCGGCTTCTCGCACTCGGCCGAGGTCACCGTCGCGCTCGCCGAGTCCGGCGGCTACCCGGTGTTCGGCGCGGCGCGCGAAGCGCCGGAGCGCATCGCCGGGGAGCTGGCGGCGATCCGCGGCCGTCTCGGCAAGCGTCCCTTCGGCGTGGACCTGATGTACCCGAAGCTCGCCGGCGACGAGCCCGACCGCGCCGCGGCGCGCGCCAAGCTGCCGCCGGAGCACATCGCTTTCGTCGAGAGGCTGAAGCGCAAGTATGCGGTCCCCGCGCCGACGAAGCCGAACTTCTTCGCCGACCGCGTGCGCAACCGCGCATTTTTCCGCGCCCAGACCGAAGCCGTTCTCGCCTCGGAGGTCGATGCCGTGGTCACGGCCGTCGGACTGCCGCGCGAAGTGATCGCAGAGGCGAAGGCGCGCGGCAAGACCACCTTCGCCATGGTCGGCTCTGTGCGCCATGTCGCCGCGGCGCTGGAGGCGGGAATCGACGTCCTCGTCGCGCAGGGCTACGACGCAGGCGGCCATACCGGGCCGGTGGGCACCTTTACTCTGGTGCCGGAAGTCCTGGATGCGGTTCAGCAGGCGGGCGCCGAGGTGCCCGTGCTCGCGGCCGGCGGCGTCGGCAGCGGGCGCCAGATCGCGGCCGCGCTCGCGATGGGAGCCCAAGGGGTGTGGCTTGGCACGGCGTGGCTCGCGACCCGGGAGTACGGCACGCCGCCCGTGCTGTTGCGCAAGCTTCTCGCCGCTCGCAGCGAGGACACCGTGATCTCCCGGGCGCACAGCGGCAAGCCCTGCCGCGTGCTGCGCAGCCGCTGGTCGGACGAATGGAGCGCTCCGGGCGCACCCGAGCCGCTGCCCATGCCCTATCAACACGCGTTGACCGGCGAACTGCTCGCCGCGATTGAGGAACATCAGGTCGAGCCGCTCGTCTACGAGGCGGCGGGGCAAAGCGTGGCCTGGTTCAACGAACTCACGACAGTGCGCGCGGTCGTCGCGCGGCTGCTTGCGGAGACCGAACTGGCGCTCGCGCGCCTGCGCGCCGCGTAACCCGAGTCCGTGCCGCAGCTCACCAGGCGGAGCGTCAGCGAGCACGGCCTCACGGCCCTCATGGTCTCTCGCAGCGGCGAGGAGCTCGATTCCGATATCCTCCTGCTTGCATCGCACCGAAGGAGAAGACATGACTGACGCCAGCCCGCCACGCGTCGTGCGCTCGCCCCGCGGAACCCGACTCAACGCCCGCAGCTGGCTGACCGAGGCGCCGCTGCGCATGCTCATGAACAACCTCGATCCGGAGGTCGCCGAGCGGCCGGAGGATCTCGTCGTCTACGGGGGCATCGGCAAGGCGGTGCGCAACTGGGCCTGCTTCGATGCCATCGTCGCCGCGCTGAAGGACCTGCGGGAGGACGAAACCCTGCTCGTGCAATCGGGCAAGCCCGTCGGCGTCTTTCGCACGCATGGCGACGCGCCGCGGGTGCTCATCGCCAACTCGAACCTGGTGCCGCACTGGTCGAACTGGGAATACTTCAACGAGCTCGACCGCAAGGGCCTCATGATGTACGGGCAGATGACCGCCGGCTCGTGGATCTACATCGGCAGCCAGGGCATCGTGCAAGGCACGTTCGAAACCTTCTCCGAGGCGGGACGGCAGCACTGCCAGGGCGACTGGTCCGGGAAATGGATTCTGACCGCCGGCCTCGGCGGCATGGGAGGCGCGCAGCCGCTTGCCGCGACGCTCGCCGGCGCCTCGATGATCGCCGTGGAGTGCGACCCCGAGCGCATCGACATGAGGCTTCGAACCGGCTACCTGGACGAGAAGGCCGGCTCCATCGACGAGGCGGTCGCCATCCTCGCGCGCGCCGCCGGGGAGAAGCGTCCGGTCTCGGTCGCGCTTCTGGGCAACGCGGCCGAGCTCATGCCGGAATTCGTGCGGCGTGCGCGCACGACGCAGTTCAAGCCGTCCTTGGTGACCGACCAGACCTCCGCCCACGACCCGGCGAACGGTTACCTGCCCGAGCACTGGTCGCTCGCAAGGTGGAAGGATCTGCGCAGATCGGATCCCGACGAGGTGGCCATCTCCGCGCGCGAGGCGATCGCGAATCACGTACGCGGCATCCTCGCGTTCAAGGAAATGGGCATCCCGTGCGTCGACTACGGAAACAACATCCGGCAGGAGGCGAAAAACGTCGGCGTGAAGAATGCCTTCGAGTATCCGGGCTTCGTTCCGCAATACGTGCGGCCGCTCTTCTGCCTCGGCAAGGGGCCGTTCCGCTGGGCGGCGCTCTCCGGCGACGCGGAGGACATCCGGCGCACCGATGCCAAGGTCCGCGAGCTGTTTGCGCACGACAGGATGCTGGGCCGGTGGCTGGACAAGGCGGGCGAGCGCATCCAGTTCCAGGGCCTGCCGGCGCGCATTTGCTGGCTTGGCCTGGGCGAGCGCCACGTTGCCGGGCTCGCGTTCAACGACATGGTCAGGCGCGGAGAACTGAAGGCCCCGATCGTCGTCGGGCGGGACCACATGGATTCGGGTTCCGTGGCGAGTCCCAACCGGGAAACGGAATCGATGAAGGACGGCTCCGACGCGGTTTCGGACTGGCCGCTCCTCAACCTGATGCTCAATTGCGCGAGCGGCGCCACGTGGGTTTCCTTCCACCACGGCGGAGGCGTCGGCCTCGGATACTCCCAGCATTCCGGCCAGGTGACCGTCTGCGACGGCACGGACGCGGCCGCGCGGCGCCTCGAGCGCGTGCTGTGGAACGATCCGGGAACGGGCGTCATGCGCCACGCCGACGCGGGCTACGAAAGCTCGATCGAGTGCGCGAGGAAACACGGGCTCAAGCTGCCGATGGTCCGGTAGCGAACGAGGCCCGCCGCTTCTCTTGGCCGGCGAGTCGTCCGGCTGGTACATTAGCCGCCGAAGGGAGAACGCCCGTGCAACGCCTTGAACGCCATGAATCCGCGACGACGACGCGCAAGACCGCCATCGACTTCGCCGTACTCCTCAAATCGACCGCCGCCGGCCTGCTTGCGCTCGCCTCGACCCTCGCGCAGGGACAGGCTTTCCCGACGCGACCTGTGACCATGATCGTCCCCTATGCCGCGGGCGGCTCCGCGGATACGGTGGCGCGTCCGTTTGCGGCGGAAATGTCCAGGCAGCTTGGGCAAAACGTTCTCGTCGAGCTGCGCCCGGGCGCGGGCGGGAACATCGGCGCCCAGTACGTGGCAAAAAACGTACCGGCGGATGGCTACACGTTCCTGATGGCCTCATTGTCGCTCGCCACGAACGTCAGCCTCATGAAGCTCGGCTTCGATCCGCGCAAGGATCTCGCGGCCGTCGCCGGGATCTGTACCTTTCCCAATGTGCTCCTCGTCTCGGCGAAGGACCCGGCCCGCAACGTTCAGGACATCATCGCGCGGGCGCGGCAGGAACCCGGGGCCATCACCTACGGCTCTTCCGGGCCGGGCACCAGCAGCCACCTCACCGGGGAGCTGCTGGGCATTGCCGCCAACGTCCGGTTCACGCACGTGCCCTACAAGGGCAGCGGCGCCGTGTATCCGGACCTGATTGCCCAGCGCGTGACCATGCTGTTCGACCTGATGGGTTCCGCGTCCGGACACGTGAGGGGAGGCCAGGTGAAGGCGCTTGCCCTGACGGCCGCGCAACGCAACCCGGCGTTGCCCGACGTTCCAACTCTCGCCGAAAGCGGCTTTCCCGGATTCGAGTTCGGCGCATGGCTCGGCTTCTTCGTTCCCTCCGCGACGGGCAAGGCGGCCGTCTCGCGGCTGGAACAGGCGTCGCTGAAGGCGCTGGAGACGCCGGAAATGAAGGATCGCCTCGCGCAAATGGGCGCGATCCCGATTCCGGCGCGCGCCGGCGAATTCGCCAAGTTCTTCGACGACGATGTCGAGCGCTTCGCGAAGCTGGTGCGAGAGGGGAAAATCAAGCCGCTTCAATAGGAGTCAAACCGGGAGACGGAAATGAAACTGAGGATTCTTTTTGCCCTGCTGGCGGCAGGCGCGACGCTCGCGCATGCGCAGACCAAGCCCGCCGCGGGCAGGTTTTCCGACGGCATCGTCAAGATCGGGCTGATCCTCGACATGGCGAGCCTGTATGCCGACATCACGGGCGAGGGTTCGGTCGCCGCCGCGCGCATGGCGATCGAGGACTTCGGCGGCAAGGTGCAGGGCGTGCCGATCGAGCTGGTCTACGCCGACCACGGCAACAAGGCCGACATTGCCGCCGCGAAGGCGCGCGAGTGGTTCGACACGCAGAAGGTGGACATGATCGGCGACGTCGCGGCCTCCGCGACGGCGCTCGCCGCGCTCGAGGTGGCGAAGCAGAAGAACCGCGTCATCATGTTCAACGGGCCCGCCGCCAACCGGCTCACCAACGAAAGCTGCACGCCGGTCAGCGTGCACTACACCTACGACACCTACGCGCTCGCCGCCGGCACGGGCAAGGGCGTGCTGAAGACGGGCGGGAACACCTGGTTCTTCCTCACCGCCGACTACGCGTTCGGCCATTCCCTCGAGAAGGACGTGAGCGACGTCGTCAAGGCCGCGGGCGGCAAGGTGCTCGGCTCGGTGCGCCATCCGCTCAACGCCCAGGACTTCTCCTCGTTCCTGCTCCAGGCGCAGGCCTCGAAGGCGAAGGTGATCGGGCTCGCGAACGCCGGCGGCGACACCATCAACTCGATCAAGCAGGCCGCGGAGTTCGGCATCACGAAGACCCAGAGCCTCGCCGGGCTGCTCGTCTTCATCAACGACATCCACAGCCTCACGCTGCAGACGACGCAGGGGATGCTGCTCACCGAGGCCTACTACTGGGACCTGAACGACGAGACGCGCAAGTGGGCGCGGCGCTTCTTCGAGAAGATGAAGAAAATGCCGAACATGGCGCAGGCGGGCCTGTATTCCAGTGTCACGCACTACCTGAAGGCCGTGCAGGCCGCGGGGACCGACGACACGGCCGCGGTGATGGCGAAGATGAAGGCGACGCCGATCAACGACTTCTTCGCGAAGAACGGCCGCATCCGCGCGGACGGCCGCATGGTGCACGACATGTACCTCTTCGAAGTCAAGAAACCCTCCGAGTCGAAGTACCCGTGGGACTACTACAAGCTGAAGGCCACCATTCCCGGCAACGAGGCTTTCCTGCCGCTCTCGCGGAGCGCATGCCCGCTGGTCAAGAAATGATCGTTTCGCCCGCCGCCCCGGAACGGCGGCTCTGGCCTCGCGGCAAAGCGGCCCCGCTATGAGCAAAGGAGCGCAATCATGGAAATCCGGCTGGCGAACCTGAAGTGGCCCGAGATCGCGGAAATATTGAAGGGACCCAATGTGGTGCTGCTGCCCACCGGGGCGACCGAGCAGCATGGTCCCCACCTGCCGATCAACGTGGATTCCTGCTGCGCCACCTACCTCGCCGAGCAGACCGCGCTCCGGTTCACGTCCGGGCAGCCGATCCGGGCGCTCGTCGCGCCGACGGTCCACTACACGGAGGTGGACACCTTCAAGCGCTTTCCGGGAACCATCGGCATCAGCCTGGACACGGAAATCCGGCTGCTCCAGGACATCGTGCGCAGCTTTGTCGGCAACGGGTTCAACAACGTTTTCGTGGTGAACGGGCATTCCAGCAACACCATTCCGATCAACACCGCGCTCCGGCAGGTGAGCTCGGAGATCCCCGACGCCGGCCTCTACGCCGCCAACTGGTGGTCGCTGGGAAATCTGCGCGGACTGCTGAAATCTCCTCCCAGTCTGCACGCCGAGGAAATGGAGACATCGGTGTGCCTGGTGGCGGAGCCTGAGCTCGTGGACATGTCCAAGGCGTATGCCGAGTACCCGTCGCTTTCGCTGTCCGGCAGATGGGCGACCCCGGATTTCTACGGGATGGGCAAGAGCGTCTTCTATCACTCCCGGAAAAAATACCCGGAGTTCGGCAAGGGGATGGGCATCATGGGCGATGCGACCACCGCCTCCCGGGAAACGGGACAAAAGATCGTCGACGCGGTCGTCGGCGACCTGGTCGAGATCGTCAAGGAAATCGTGAAGTCGGAAAAAACGGCGGAGCACGTTCCGGACAGGCCGTAGGCGCCGCCGCATCATGGCCTGACATCGGGAAGGAGCTTCCATGACGGTGCGCATCGAGAAAAAGGGCAAGGTGTGGACGGTTGTCCACTCCCGCGCCGAGGCGAGGAACGCGATGGATCCGGCGAGCGCGGAGGCGCTCGTGGAGGCGTTTGTCGCGTTCGACAGGGATCCCGGCGCCGCGGTCGCGGTGCTCTGGGGGGAGGGCGGCGCTTTCTGCGCCGGCTGGGACCTGAAATACAGCGCGAGCCTTGCCGCGAACCCGGCCGCGCTGCGGGAAATCGACTACCCGCTCGACGATCGCGTGAAGGAAAACGGCCAGCTGCCGCGCGGGCCGCTCGGGCCGACGCGCCTCGAGCTCGACAAGCCGGTGATCGCCGCGGTGGCGGGGCCGGCGGTCGCGGGCGGGTTCGAACTCGCGCTCTGGTGCGACATCCGGATCCTGGAAGAAAGCGCCTACTTCGGCGTCTACTGCCGGCGCTGGGGCGTGCCGCTCCTCGACGGCGGCACGGTGCGCCTGCCGCGGATCGTCGGCACCGGGCGGGCGCTGGAAATCATCCTCACCGGACGCAAGGTGAGCGCCGACGAAGCGCTGCGCTACAACCTCTGCGAGCAGGTGGTGCCCGAGGGCAGGTCGCGCGAGGTCGCCGAGGCGATGGCGCACGAAATCGCGCGCTTTCCGCAGGCATGCGCGCGCGCCGACCGGCGCTCGGTCTACACGCAGCAGGGGCTGACGGTGCGGGAGGCGATGCGCAAGGAGTGGTACAACGGCCTGCCCGCCTACCACGCCGAGGGCATCGAGGGCTCGGAGCGCTTTGCCTCCGGCAAGGGGCGCCACGGCAATTTCCGCGATATCTGAGGGGCGGCGATCTTTCAACGGGCGACGCGGGGCAGCCAGAGCGCGAGCTCGGGCACGATCATGAGGATCACCACGGCGAGCACGTAGGCGCCGATGAAGGGGAGCACGCCCTTGAACACGTCGGTGATCGGCCCGGGCTGGCCGCGCATGCCCTGCAGCACGTAGAGCACCGTGCCGTCGGGCGGGCTGATGAGCGCGATTTCCACCAGCATGGTGACCACCACGCCGAACCAGACCGGGTCGTAGCCCAGCGCCTTCACGAGCGGGAAGATCACCGGGATGGTGGTGACGATCATGGAGAAGCCTTCCATGAAGGTGCCGAGCGCGAGGTAGAAGCCGATGATGAGCGCCATGATCACCCAGGGCGGCACCGGCAGGCTGGCGACGAACTGCGCCATGGCCTGCGGCACGCCGAGCGCGCCGAAGATGAAGTTCAGCACGTAGGCGCCGCACAGAATGAGGCCGACGAAGGCCGTGGTGTGGGCGGTGGCCTTCGCGGATTCGTCCAGCATCCGCCACGAGAACCGCCCCGAGAAAAGCGAGAACGCGATCGCCGCGGTCACGCCGAGCGCGGCGGACTCGGTCGGCGTGGCGAGGCCCGTGTAGATCGTGCCCAGCACGATGAAGATGAGGATCGCGGTCGGGATCAGGCCGGCGAGTCCCTTGAGCTTCGCCGCGAGCGGGATCTTCGGGGGCCGCGGCAGCGGGTGGCGCAGGCCGTGCGCGAAGATGACCGCCGTGAACAGCAGCACCACCAGGAGGCTCGGGCCCACGGCGGCGACGTAGAGCTGGCCGACCGAGGTCTCGGTGATGAGGCCGTAGACGATGAAGGTGATCCCGGGCGGGATCAGGTTGCCGAGCGCGCCGCCGGCGGCGAGCGAGCCCAGCACCATCGGCGGCGCGTAGGCGGTTTTGCGGAAGTACGGCAGCGCGACCGCGCCCATGGTCGCCGCGGTCGCCACGCTCGAGCCCGAGATCGCCGAGAACACGCTGCTGGAGGCGATGTTGGTGTGCAGCAGGCCGCCCGGCACGCGCTGGAACCAGAGGTTGAGCGACCTGTAGAGCTGGTCCGAGAGGCCGGCGCGCAACATGATCTCGCCCATCAGCAGGAAGAGCGGCACCGCGACGAGGACGAAATTGGTGGTCGGCCCCCACACCATCTGGCCAATGAAATCCCAGAAGGGACGGTTCGAAAACGCGAATCCGGCGATGATGCCGAGAATGCCGAGCGCCGCGGCGATGTAGATGCCCGCGCCGAAGAAGAGCAGGAACAGGCCGATCAGCAGGGCCATCGGGCCGAGGGGCAGTTGCGCCACGGAACCCCCGCTCGTCAGCACCGCGATGGCGGAGATGACGAACAGCGCGATCAGGAACGCGACCGCGATCACTGGCGCCGGTGCCCCGTCGCCTCGAGCGCCTCGTCCGCCTCCTCGACGTACGAACGCGGACCGGTCAGGCGCTCGATCGCCGCCACGTTTCCCCTGGGCAGCAACAGCGCGACCTCCAGCAGGCGCAGCGCCGCCATGACGCCGAACACGCCGATGCCGAACAGCCACAGGCCCTGCGGGATGACCAGCGGCGTCTTGAGCAGGCTGTTGTCGGTGGCCTTGAACTCCCAGGACTCGAGCGTGGTGTGCCAGGCGCCGTAGACCAGGAAGCCGGCGAAGGTCGCGAGCAGCGCGAGCGCGAGCCAGTGCAGGTAGCCCCGCCAGCGCCCCGGCACCTTCTGGATGAGGATGTCGATGCGCACGTGGGTGCGCGCGTCGAGCGCGCCCGCGAGGCCCCAGGCGATGCCCACCCCGAGCATGTAGCCCGAGAGCTCGGTCGTGGACTGCGAGGAAAAGCCGAGGAACCTGCGCGCCAGCACGTCGAAGGTGATGAACAGCGCGCACAGCACGAACAGCCAGCCGGCGCAGCGGCTCATGCCGCGCGCGAGCAGGTCGATCAGCCGGTTGGCCCGGCTGACGACGCCCGTCACCTCAGTTGCCCTGGTACTTGACTCCGGCCAGTGGCGCGATCGAGGCGTTGAACGCCTCGCCGCAGCGTGCGCCGCATCGCTTCACCCAGTTGGGCAGCACCACGTCGACCAGCACCTTGCGCGCGAGCGCGTTGTCCGCGTCGCTCGGCCGCACCACCGTCATCTTCCTGTCGGTGAGCAGCGTGAAGATCTTGCAGCCCGCCGCGTTGCCGGCGTTGCAGTCGATGCCGTCCTGCGTGAGCTGGGAGCCGAGCTTCCACTGCGTCTCCTCGACCTGCTGGAAGTACTTCTCGAGAAAGCCGCGCACCTGCGGGTCGAGCTTGTTCCACCAGGCGATGTTCACCATGTAGCCCGAGATGCCCCAGGAGGCGACCAGCGTGTAGAGGTTCGAGGCGACCTCGTACCACTTCTGCGCGTTGCCGGTGCCGGTGCCGGTGACGGCGCAATCCACCGTGCCGCGCTCGAGCGCCGTGTACACCTCGCCGAAGGCGATCGCCACCGGCTGCGCGCCGAGCGCGTTGAGGAAGTCGCCCTGCGAGGGACCCGCGACGCGGATCTTGCGGCCCTTGAGGTCGGCGATGCTGCGCACCGGCTGCTTGCAGAAGAACACCTGCGCCGGAAAGGGGCTGGTGGCGATGACGCGCACCCCGAGCTTCTCGAGCTCCTTGTTGGCGGTCGGCATGAGCGCGTGGCCCGCCCTGCGCACCTGCTCCATGCTGGTGTGCAGGCCCGGCAGGTCGAAGCCGTCCAGCAGCGGCACGTCCCCCGAGACGGTGGTGAGCGGCGCGCCCGCCAGGTCGACCTGGCCCGAGCGCACCAGGCGGATCACCTCCGGCCCCTGCACGTTCATCTCGGGATAGCTTTTCAGGTTGAACACGATACGGCCGTTGCTCGCCGCGGGCATCTTGTCGCGCAGCATCGGCACGTCCACGTCCTTGTATTGCGGCAGCGCGGGCGAGAGCTGCGTCACCGCGGTCACGGTGACCTTGGGGCCGGCGGGCAGCGTTTGCGCCGCGGCGGCCCCGGCAAGGACGAGAAGCAGAAAGAGCGCGTTCTTCATGGCTTGTATTTCACTCCGGAAATGGGTGCGATCACCTGGTTGTAAATTTCCCCGCACTTCGCGCCGCAGCGCTTGACCCATCCGGGCAGCACGGTCGCGGCGAGCGCCTCGCGCAGCCTGGCGCGGTCGGCGGCCGAGGCCTTCACCTCGACCATGGGCCTCGATTTCACCAGCGTGTAGATCTTGCAGCCGTCGGCCTTGCCGATGTTGCAGTCGATGCCGTCCTGCGTGACCTCGGCGCCGAGCTTCCACTGCGCGTCCTCGACGGCGGCCATGGTCTTCTCGAGAAAGCCGCGCACCGCCGGGTCGAGCTTGTTCCACCACGCGAGATTCACGAAGTAGCCCGATGTCGACCAGGCCGTGGGCAGCGTGTAGAGATGCGTCGTCACTTCGTACCATTTCACGCCGTTGCCCGAGCCCGTGCCCGTGATGGCGCAGTCCACCGTGCCGCGCTCGAGCGCCGTGTACACCTCGCCGAAGGCGATCGCGGCGGGCTGGCCGCCGAGGTAGCTCACCAGGTCGGAGGCCGAGGGGCCGTTGGTGCGCACTTTCACGCCCTTCAGGTCGGCGAGACCCTTGATCGGCCGCTTGCAGAAGAACACCTGCGCCGGAAACGGGTACGTCGCGACCAGCTTGACGCCGATGCGCCCGAGCTCCTTGTTGGCGATCGGCAGCAACGCGTTGGCGATTTTCCGCGCGGTGTCGAGCTGCGGCGCGAGCCCCGCGAGGTCGATGCCGTCGAGGAAGGGCACGTCGCCGGAAACCGTCGTCAGGGGCGCGGCGCCGAGGTCCACCTGCCCGGAGCGCACCAGGCGGATGACCTCCGGTCCCTGCACGCTCATCTCGGGCCAGCTTTTCAGGTTGAACTCGACGCGGCCGCCGCTCTCCTTGCGCGCCAGCTCGCGCAGCATGGGCAGGTCGACGCGCGTGTACTGCGGCAGCGTCGGCGCGACCTGGGTGACCGCGGACACCGTGACCTTGGGTCCCGGCGGCAGCTGCGCGAGCGCCAGCGACGGAACCGCGAGCAAGACGCACAACAGGCGATGCTTCATGAATGCCCTCCCTGGGTGGATTCTACCGGCCTGCGACCATGCGCAGCGTGTGGCGGCGGTTCTTGGTGAAGGGCCGCACCTGCGCCGGCCAGCGCCCCTTTTCCACCGCCACCGCCCAGGCGCCGCTCGTGAGCACTTCCGCGCTCGCCAGCTCGTAGATCGCGCTGTACTTGGGCTCGCCCTCGGCGACGATGCTCTTGATCTCCCCGCCGATGCTCATCCTCAGGGGCGCCTGCGTGCAGCGGTGCACCGCGAGCACGCCCGGCACCTTGAGCAGCTCGGGCACATGCTCGGTGTCATAGACCTCGTTGAACAGCGCCTCCTTGTCCGCATCGACATCCATGGCGGCGGTGAACAGAAAGCGCGTCTTCGGATGCATGGATTCCCCTTTGAGCGGAATGTACCGCAGCTTCCAGGCCGTGTTAACTGTGCGCCAAGCGAACGCGGCAGGTCCGCGAGCGGGATCGCCGTCGCGTCCGCGGAACGGCCCGGCGCCAACCGCGTCATGGACAGCCGGCAACTCCCATCCCGGGTCAGCGCTCCAGCATCGCGGCCGCGATCTTCTCCGCCACCATGATGGTGGGAAGATTGGTGTTCGCGCTCGGAATCGTGGGCATCACCGATGCATCCGCCACGCGCAGTCGGGCGACACCGTGGACCCGACCCTGCGCGTCGGTGACCGCGGCCGGATCGCCGGCGCGCCCCATCCGGCAGGTTCCGCAGGCATGCCAGACGCCGCTCGCGTTGGCGAGCAGATATTCGCGCAGCGCCGCGTCGTCGGCCAACAGGCGCGCGAGCGAATCGCCGCGCGTGATCGCGCTCGCGAGGAGGAAGCGCCGCACGGGTGCGGGCCCGTCGAGCAGCTTCCCGAGCAGCCCGAGCAGCAGTGCGTTGCGGCGATTGACCTGGCTCGCGCGCCGCAGGCGCGGGCTGAAGCTGGCGGGAAACGGCTCCACGGCGACGGCGGCCGCGGACGGGTGCGCGAGCAAACGCGCGCAAAAGCGGAAACCCTCGGCCAGCCGCCGAAGGTCGCGCGCATCCGATAGCAGGTTGAAGGCCACGTGCGGATAGGCGTCGGCCGCCGCGCTTGTCAGGCGCACGCGACCGACCGAGAAGGGCTTGTTCAGCCAAAGGAAGAAGAAGGCGAGCCGCCGGCCGACGCCATGCCACGCCGCACGGCTGGTGAGGGCGAGGTACAGGTCGCTCTGCGGCGCGCCATCGAGCGCCGACGAGAAGCGCAGGTTGATCTGTCCTGGACGCGGCGCCGCGCCAAGAGCGCGGCGCGCTCCGGGCACGAAGGCCGAGATCGCCGTCCCCGGATGCTCGCGCAGATTGCCGCCGACGCCAGGGAGGTCGGCAAGCACGTCGATGCCCAGGGCTTGCAGTTCCGCGCCCGGGCCGATCCCGGCGCGAAGCAGCAAGGCCGGCGTCTGCAGCGCGCCGGCGGCGAGGATCGTCTCGGCGCCTTGGACGTTGCGCGTCCCGGCGCCGTCGCGGAGGACGACGCCGGTCGCCGTGCGGCCCTCGAGCAGCAGCCGCTCGACGCGGGTCTGCGTGCATACGCTCAGGTTCGATCGGCGGCGCGTGGCCTCGTCGAGATAGGCTGTGGCGGTACTGACGCGGCGGTGGCCGCGCGTCGAGAACGCGGTCGGAAAGTAGCCTTCTTCGAAGCGGCCGTTCTGGTCCGCGATGTCGCGATAGCCGGCGGCCTCCAGCGCCCGCGTCATCGCGCGGGTGAAGCCGCTCCACTGCGCGGGCGGAATGCGCTCGATGCTGACCGGGCCGCCGTGCCCGTGCAGCGGTCCGTCGCAATCCTGGTCGTCCTCCAGACGGCGGAAGAACGGCAGCACGTCGTCCCAGCCCCAGCCCTCGGCGCCCAGCGCCGCCCATTCGTCGTAGTCGCGCGGCAGTCCGCGGTTGGCCAGCTGCGCATTGACGGTCGAGCCGCCGCCCAGCACGCGAGCCTGTTCGTAGAAGCGCGCTCCTGCCAGGCCGCGCGCGACGCGCTCGTCGGGCCCGGTCGTGACCATCAGGTCGGGCCATAGATAGCGCGTGCCGTAGAGGATGACGCTCGGCACCGGGCTCGCGATTTCCGGCGGTTCGGCGCCGGCGCGCAGGTCCGCGCCGGCTTCGATGAGCAGGACCCGCCGCCGCGGGTCGGAGGACAACCGGTTGGCGAGCACGGCGCCGGCCGTGCCGCCGCCGACAATGATGTGATCGAAGAAGTCTTCGTGAAACGATCGATTCAAGAGATGCTTTCCACCCGGACCGCGACGCGATGCGTTCGGCGCAGCATCGCCGATGGCAAACCTCCCGTGCTCATGATGAAAAACAGTCTATACTTTTCTCGGTCGTGCCTGCCACAGGCGGCGGGCCGAGCGGGATCTTTTCTTCTCTTCATTGGAGAACGTGACATGGATCGACGGACGTTCGCGTCTTATGTGCTGACACAGGCCGCGGCGGCGGCGGGATTCGGATTCGCGGGGCTGGCGCGGGCGCAAGCGCCGGTCAAGCTGAGGATCGTGGAGACGGTCCACATCCTCTTCTTCACGCCGGCCTACGTGGCGCTGAGGCGCGGCTTTTTCAAGGAGCAGGGACTGGACGTGGAAATCACCCCGGCCAACGGCACCGACAAGGCGACGGCGCTGCTCCTCGCCGGCTCCGCCGACGTGATGCTGGTGGGCCCCGAGGCGGCGTTCTATGTCGCGGCGAGCAATTCGCCGACCAAGGTCAAGATGATCGCCGGCATCACCAAGCGCGACGGTGCGATGGTGGTCGCGCGCCAGCCGTTGCGCGAGCTGAAGGCCGATGACCTGCGCGGCAAGACGATCATCGGCTCGGTGATCGGCAGCACCCCGGCGGTGTTCCTGCAGGCCTTCCTGCGCCGGAAGGGGCTCGATCCGGTCAAGGACGTGAACGTCATCCCGAACATCGCCCCGCCGGCCAAGCGCGGCGCGTTTCTCAGCGGCCAGGGGGATTTCGCCGTGTTCTACGAGCCCGACGCGTCGGCGGTGGAAAGCGCCGGCAAGGGCTACGTCGTGGCCAGCGTCGGCCAGGAGATCGGGGCGATCGACCACACGGCGTTCATCGCGACCGACCCGTATATCGCGGCCAATCGCGCCACCTTGCAGAAGCTGTGCAACGCGGTCGCCAAGGCGCAGAAGTGGCTGCACGGCGCCTCGCCCGCGGCGATCGCCGAGACCATCGCGCCCGAATTCAAGGGGCTGTCGCAGGAGGTCCTGCTCAGCGCCTCGCGCCGCGGCCAGACCCTCGACATGTGGAAGGACACTCCCGTCATCACGCCCGAGACCGTCAACGCCTTCGCCAAGATCCTGATCGCGGGCGGCACGCTGCAGCCGTCGGCGGCCGCGCCGTACCAGAGCCTCGTCGATCCCAGCTTCGCGCAGGCCGCGCTCAAGACGGTGAACTGAGCGTGGCGCCGAGCGGCGCCGGCTGCAAGGTCGCGTTCGAGAACGTCCACCTGCACTACTTTTCGCCGGCGAACGAGACGCATGCGCTGAGCGACATCAATCTGGGCGTGCGGGCCGGCGAGTTCATCACCATCGTCGGCCAGTCGGGCTGCGGCAAGAGCACCCTGCTGTCGCTGCTGTGCGGCTTGATCGCGCCGACCCAGGGCCGGGTGCTGATCGACGGCGCGCCGGTCACGGGGCCGTCGCGCAGGATCGGCTTCATGCTGCAGCACGACAGCCTGTTCGAATGGCGCAGCGTGCTCGACAACGTGCTGCTCGGCGCGGAGATCCATGGCCAGGATCCGGCGCAGGCGCGCGCCCGCGCCGAAGCGCTGCTCGAGCGCTACAGGCTGGCCGAGTTCAAGCATCACTATCCGCGCCAGTTGTCCGGCGGCATGCGCCAGCGCGTCGCCCTCGCGCGCACGATGTGCCTGGAGCCGGACATCCTCTTGCTCGACGAACCGTTTTCCGCGCTCGATTTCCAGATCCGGCTGTCGCTGGCGGACGAGATCGCCTCCATCATCCGCAGCGAGCGCAAGACCGCGATCATGGTGACGCACGACATCTCCGAGGCGATCAGCATGGCCGACCGTGTGGTCGTGCTCAGCGCCCGACCGGGCCGCGTCAAGGCCGAATACCCCGTGGTGTTTCCGAGCCTGGGCTCGGCCCGTCCCTCGCCGTTCGAGGTGCGGGAGACGCCGGAGTATCGCGAGTTGTTTCGCGTGCTCTGGAGCAGCATCGGCGGCCACCAGGTCTGAGCGGCGCCGCCGCAACCGACCATTTCCGGACCATGCCGCCGCCACCGCTCCCGCCCTCGGACGCGCCGCCGCTTGCGGACGGCGCGGGCCTGTCTCGGGCCTACCGGCTGTGGCTGAGCGCGCAGCGCCGCGACAGCGTCACCGTGCACGCCGCGCAGGTGCTGCTCGTGGTGATGTTTTTCGCGGTCTGGGAGGTCGCGGCCCGCAACCTCTGGGTCAATCCGCTGTTCACGAGCTACCCGAGCGCGGTGTGGGCGGGCTTCCAGGCGATGGTGATCGAGGGCGAACTGCTGCACCACGTACTGGTCACGGTCGTCGAGATCGTGGTGAGTTTCGTGCTGAGCACGCTGGTGGGACTGGCGCTCGCCGTGCTGCTCTGGCTCACGCCGATGCTGAACCGCATCCTCGCGCCCTTCATCGTCGTGGTGAACGCGATTCCGAAGATCGCGCTGGTGCCCATTTTCTACATCTGGCTGGGGCCGGTGCTATCGATCTACATGATCGCGGTTTCGGTGTCGATTTTCATCGTGCTGATCGTGATGCTGGCGGGCTTCGAGCAGACCGATCCGAACAAGATCAAGCTGGCGCGGACCTTCGGCTGCACGCAGTGGCAGCTCCTGTCAAAGGTCGTGCTGCCGGCGAATCTGCCGACGCTGATCTCGGTCCTGAAGGGCAATGTCGGGCTGTCACTGGTCGGCGTCATCGTCGGGGAGTTCCAGTCCGCCAAGGCCGGGCTGGGTTACCTGATCACCTACGGCAGCCAGACGTTCCAGATGGACCGCGTCATCGCCTCGGTGACGATCCTCGCGATCATTTCCGTCTTCACCTACTTCGCCATTGTCGCGTTCGAGAAGGCGCTCGCCCGGTACGCCTGATCCCGTGGCCGGAGCGGCCGTCACTCGCGAGCCAGCATGAACGAGATCGCCGCAAACGACAGGCTGGGCGCCTTCTGCCGGCACGCGCACGCTGACAGGAAGGGGGCGGCAGGCGGGCCGCTCGCGGGTCTCACATTCGCCGTCAAGGACATCTACGATGTCGCGGGGGTGAAGACGGGTTTCGGCAATCCCGACTGGCTGCGCACGCACGCGGCGGCTGCGCGCACCGCGCCGGCCGTGCGGATGCTGCTCGACGCGGGCGCGCATCTGCTCGGCAAGACGCATACCGCGGAGATGGCGTGGAACCTCACCGGCGAAAATCCGCACTACGGAACCCCGATCAACGTCAACGCGCCCGGCCGCGTGCCCGGCGGCTCCTCCAGCGGCTCCGCCGCGGCGGTCGCGGGTGGCCTCGTGGACTTCGCGCTCGGCAGCGACACCGGCGGCTCGGTGCGCCTGCCCGCGAGCTATTGCGGCATACTCGGCATGCGTCCGAGCCACGGGAGAATTCCGCTCGACGGTGTGGCGCCTCTCGCACCGAGCTTCGATACCTGCGGCTGGTTCGCGCGCGACGCGGACGTGTTCGAGCGCGTGGGGCGCGTGCTCCTGCGCGACGAGGCGCCCGCCCGCGCCCCGCGCCGGTTGCTGCTGGCGCGGGACGCTTTCGCGCTCGCCGACGAGGGCGCGGAGCAGGCGCTCGCGCCGGGCCTCGACAAAGTGGCGGCGCTCGCGGGGAGGCGCGAAACCGTGACGGTGGGCGACCAACCGCTTGCCGTCTGGCTGGACGGATTCCGATCGCTTCAGGGCGCGGAAACGTGGGCGGCGCACGCGGACTGGGTGACCCGCGTGCGGCCGCGGTTCGACGCGGCGATCCGCGATCGATTCGAACGGGCGCGGGACATCCCGCCCGCCGAGGTCGAGCGCGCGCGGGCCTGGCGCGAGGAGATCGCGAAGCGCGCCGATGACCTGCTCCAGGGAGATGCCGTTTTGGCGCTTCCGAGCGCGCCGGGCGCCGCCGTTGCGCGCGATTCACCCCGCGAAACGATCGAGCGCCTGAGTCGCCACGCGCTGTCGATTCTGTGCATCGCCGCGCTCGCCCGCCTGCCGCAGGTCTCGCTGCCCCTTGCGACCTTGCATGGATGCCCGCTCGGTCTTTCGCTCGTCGCCGCGCGCGGAAGCGACACGCTGCTGTTGGCGATCGCGAATCGAGTGCTCGGCGGACCGTAGTCCGAGCGCCCCGATCCCCTGCGCGCGCGCGGCGTGCCGGGAGACAATGCGGCCATGAGCGATCGGTTGCGCGGCGTGCTGTGGATGGGCGGGGCGGTGCTCTCGTTTTCCGCGATGGCGGTGGCGGCGAGGGAACTCCTCGCGCACATGGGGCCGTTCCAGGTGCTGCTCCTGCGCTCGGTGGTGATGCTCGGCATCGTGCTGCTGGTGGTCGCGCAGGCCGAGCGGCCGGCGGTCGGCTCGCGGCGGCTGCCGCTGCACCTGGCGAGGAATCTCGTGCACTTCGCCGGTCAGTATTGCTGGGTGTTCGCCATCGGCGCCCTGCCGCTCGCCACGGTCTTCGCCATCGAATTCACCATGCCGGTGTGGACCGCGCTGCTCGCGGCGGCGCTGCTCGGGGAGCGCCTCACGCGCCCGCGGCTGGCGATGCTGGGCATGGGCCTTGCCGGCGTGCTCGTGATCCTGCGGCCCGGCCTCTCGCTCTTTCAGCCCGCGGCGTTCGTTGCGCTCGCCGCCTCCTTCTTCTATGCCGGCAACATGATCGCCACCAAGCGCCTCTCGGCGACCGACTCGCCGCTCGCCGTGCTGTTCTGGATGTCGCTCATCCAGACGCCGCTCGCGCTCGCCTGCGCGCTGCCGCAGTGGCGCCCGCCGCTGCCCTCGGACCTGCCGTGGGTGCTGGTGATCGGCGTCGGCAGCTACGCCGCGCACTACTGCATGACGCGGGCCTTCCGGCTGGCCGAAGCCACGGTCGTCGTGCCGATCGACTTTATCCGCCTGCCGCTCATCGCGGTGGTGGGGGCGGTCTTCTACCGCGAGCCGTTCGATGCGCTCATCCTCGCCGGCGCGGCGATGATCTTCGCGGGCACCTACTACAGTCTGCGGCGCGAGACGCGCTAGCCGGGTTTCGCCGAATGAACTTATACTGAACGATCTCGGGAGCGGCGGAGGAGGCAGGCCATGAATCCGAATCAAGTCGAACCTGGCGGCGGGCTGCCTGGCGCGATGCGGGCGATCGGCGCGCTGGCGGTGCTGGTGGTCGCACTGATCGGCGTGCTGGCGGTGCTCGAGGTGATTCCGCGCGATGCGCTGCAGGAGTGGTTCACCAAGGCCGGGCTGCTGCTCGTCATCGTGGTCGCCGCGGCGATCGCGCTCGCCATGCTTGCGCGCGGCGGGCGCTAGGCGAGCCCGGGCCGGTCGGAAAGGGGTTTCCGCTTTTTTCCAGGCCCGGCTCGCCACGGATGACCCAGGACGAGCTGAAGAAGCGGGTTGCCGAAGCGGCGCTGCAGTACGTCGTCGACAACACGGTGATCGGCGTGGGCTCGGGCTCGACAGTGAATTTTTTCATCGATGCGCTGGCCTCGATCAAGGGGCGCATCGAAGGCACGGTGGCGGCCTCGGAAGCCAGCGCGGAACGTCTCAGGAAGCACGGCATCCGCGTGTTCGACCTGAATGCCGTCGCCGAGGTCCCGGTCTACGTCGATGGGGCGGACGAGGTCACCGAGAACCTGCACATGGTGAAGGGCGGCGGCGGAGCGCTGACGCGCGAGAAGATCCTCGCCGCCGTTGCGGGCAGCTTCGTGTGCATCTGCGACGCCTCCAAGCTCGTCCCGGTGCTGGGCAGGTTCCCGCTGCCGGTCGAGGTGATTCCGATGGCGCGCAGCCACGTCGGTCGCGAGATGGTGCGGCGCAAGGCGCAGCCGGTGCTGCGCGAGAACTACCGGACCGACAACGGCAACCTGATCCTCGACTGCTGGGGCCTGGCGATCGTCGATCCGCCGGCGCTCGAAGCCGAGCTGAACGACATCGCCGGCGTGGTCACCAACGGCATCTTCGCGCGCCGCGGCGCCGACGTGCTGCTGCTCGGCGGAGACAACGGCGTGAGGACGCTTTTGAAGGAGGGTTTCCGGGGATCGATTCGCTGAAGCTTCAGCTCTGCTTGAGGACGTGGTTGATGACCTCGGCGAGCTGGTTCTTGCTGTAGGGCTTGGTGATGTAGCCGTCGGCGCCGAGGGCGAGGCCGTTGCGGATGTCGACCAGCTCGGCCTTCGCCGTCAGCAGCACGATCGGCAGCGTCGAGAATTCCGGCCGGCCGCGCAATTGCGCGAGGATGTCGAAGCCGTTGCCGTCGGGCAGCATGACGTCCAGGAGCAGCAGGTCGGGGCGCGCCTGCTGGCGCAGGTAGCGCGACAGCGCCTTGGCGCGGTCGACGCTGTGCACCTGATAGCCGGCCATGGTCAGGCGCAGCTCGGCGAGCGCCGCCTGGTCGGGATCGTCCTCCACCAGCAGGATCACCGTCTCGGCGCGCGCCTTTTCGAGCGGCTTCAGGTTGGCGATCCGGTCGCCCGAAAGGAAGGAGCCGGAGCGCAGCAGCGTTCCTCCGGCGATGACCGTCGTCTTGACGAGGCGCTTGCGGTCCTCGTCCGATAACGGCGGCAGCGGCGGCAGGCTCGCGCCGGTGAAAGTGATGGCGTCGAGCTCGCCCGCCTCGCGCGACTCGATCAGCTTCAGATCCTCGAGTTCCTTCAGCCATTCGCCGATCAGCTGATCGGGGAAACGGCGCAGCCGGCCACGCAGCACCTCGATGTGTCCCCCGACCTCGATCATGGCCAGCAGCCGCCGGTAGTCCGAGGGGAAATCGACCTCGAGCGGAAAATCCGTCTCGCCCACGTCCTTCGCCGACAGGGCTTCCTGCCCCGCGGCGGTGAGGGTGTAGACGAGGGGGTTGGCAGGCATGCGCCGGGATATTCGCCGATGGGATTGGCCGGCGCCGCCGCGTCGCTTGCGGGCGCTACTTGGCGGGCGGCACGTAGCCCGAGGCCGCGTCGGCGCCGTCGCCGAAGAAGTGCTTCTCCATCTGCTCCTCGAGGTACTTGCGCGCGCGGACGTCGGCGAGGTTGAGCCGGTTCTCGTTCACCAGCATGGTCTGGTGCCGGATCCACTGCGCCCAGGCTTCCTTGGAGACGTTCTCGTAGATTCGCTTGCCGAGCGCGCCGGGGTAGGTCGGCCGCTCGAGACCCTCCGCCTCGCAGCCAAGCTTCACGCATTTCACCATTCGTGCCATGGAATCCCTCGCGCCTACAGTCGCTTCAGGAACACCTTCGAGCCGCGCTTCCAATTATAGAGGGTCCGCCGCTCTTCGGGCAGGACCGCCGGGTCCGCCTCGCGGAAGCCTTGCGCGATGAACCAGTGCTGCGCGCGCGTGGTGAGCGCGAACATGCGGCGGATGCGCGCCTGCCGCGCGCGCGCTTCGCAGGCGAGCAGCAGCCGCTCGCCGTAGCCCGAGTCGCGAAGCTCGGGCGCCACCGCGAGGCAGGCGAGCTCGGCGCTGCCCGCCTCGCGAAAAGGATAGAGGGCGGCGCAGGCGAGGATGCTGCCGTCGTGCTCGATCACCTCGAAATTGGCGATTTCCTGCTCCAGACGCTCCCGGCCGCGCTTGACCAGCGTGCCGTCCGCCTCCAGCGGCTCGATCAGCGCGAGGATGCCGCCGACATCCTCGAGTCTCGCCGGCCGCAGCTTCTCCACCGGATCCGCGGTGATCATGGTGCCCGCGCCCGAGTGCGTGAACAGCTCCAGCAGCGTCGCGCCCTCGGCGCGGCGCGCGACCAGGTGCGCGCGGCCGACACCCGAGCGCACGGCGGCGAGCGCATGCGCGATGGCGCGCCGGGTCGGCGCGGCGAGGCCGTCCTTCCTGAGCAGCTCGTCGGCCTCGCGCGCGGTCAGCTCCGAGAGAACCTGCCCCTTGCGCCCCGCGGGCAGCTCGTCGACGACCAGCAGCAGCTTGTCCGCCTTCAGGGCGCGCGCCGCGCTCTCGGCGACATCCTCCCAGGCGAGGTTGAACACCTCGCCGGTGGGCGAGTAGCCGATGTGCGGGATCAGTACGACTTCACCCGCCTCCAGGCGCCTCGCGATCGCCACCGCATCCACCTTGCGCACGGTGCCGGTGAACTGGAAATCCACGCCGTCGACCACGCCGACGGGCTTGGCCGCGATGTAGTTGCCGGAAGCGACGCGGATCTGCGCGCCGGCCATCGGCGAGTTGGGCAGTCCCTGCGACAGGAGCGCCTCGATCTCGACGCGCAGGACGCCGGCCGCGTGCTTCACCGCGAGCAGGGAGTTCGCGTCCGTGACGCGCAGGCCCTTCGCGTAGCGCGAGCGCTGGCGCTTGGCGCGCAGCTCCGCCTCGATCTGCGGGCGCGCGCCGTGCACCAGCACGAGGCGGATGCCGAGCGCCGCGAGCAGGTTGAGGTCGTGCAGGAAGCGCACGAAGCGCGTGCGTTCGGCGACCACTTCGCCGCCGAAGCCGATGACGAAGCTGCGGCCGCGAAAGGCGTGCACGTACGGCGCCGCCTGGCGGAACCAGCGCACGAAAGCTTCCGGGTGCGGCAGCGTGGGCATGGGATCCTGAAGGTTCTGATTCGCAAGGGATTCTAAGGCACGCGGACCGGCGGTCAACCGGTTTTCCGGGGGCGCGTTATTCTTGGGCATTCCTTGCGGAGGAAACCATGCGCGCAATCCAAGCTCTGGCCATCGCCCTGCTGCTGGGCACCCCGGCCGCCCACGCGAGCGAAGAGGCGGACGACTGGAAGCTGATCGGCGGCATTCTCGCGCTGGTGCAGCAGATCGTGCACCAGGCGGCGAACTCGCCCGATCCGGCTGCCGCGCAAAAGAGCGTCGAATCGATCCTGTCGGGCGGCAACGAGCAGGCGAACCGGATCGCCGCCAGCGTGACCGAAGAAATGCTGAGCGACGTGCCGCCCGAGCAGCGGGGCGTGATTGCCGCGATCGGCCGCGACTTGTTCACGCTGGCCCGCCGGGAGCAGGCGCGCGCCGCGGCGCAGCCGGGCGTCACGGCGCAGCCGGTCGCCGCCGAGCCGTCGCGGGACGATGCGCTGCAGGCGCGCAAAGACCTGCACGGCATGGGCCTGCGCTACTGGGACGAGCAGCAGTTTCTCGAGGCGGTGCGGCGCGGCGACAGGATCGCGGTGGACCTGTTTCTCGCCGCCAAGGGCTTGCAGGGCAAGGCCGGCAACTAGAATTCGCCCGCGATCGCGTTGAGCGCCGCCAGCGCGGCGAGCGCCGCCGTTTCGGTCCTCAGCACGCGCGGCCCCAGCCGCACCGGCGAGAAGCCGGCCCGCAGCAGACCCTGCTCCTCCTCGGCGCTGAACCCTCCTTCCGGGCCCACCGCAAGGGTGAGAGGCCCTTTGCTGATCCCGGCAAGACCTTTCGACCCCGCGGGCGAGAGCAGCAGCTTCGCGCCCGC
>JADLES010000002.1 GCA_020845995.1 Burkholderiales bacterium
ATCGCCGGCGGCTCGGTGCGCATCCATCGCCAGGAGATTCAGGAGCGGGTGTTTGATTCCCTGAAAATAGGAAAAGAAGAGCAACGCGCGAAATTCGGCTTTCTCCTCGACGCGCTGCAGTACGGCGCGCCGCCGCATGGCGGCATCGCCTTCGGCTTCGACCGGCTGGTGGCGCTGATGGCGGGCGCCGAGGCGATCCGCGACGTCATCGCCTTTCCGAAGACGCAGCGCGGCCAGGACCTGGTCACCGGCGCGCCCTCGCGCGTCACCGAGCGCCAGCTGCGCGAGCTGCACATCAGGCTGAGGAATACCCCGGGTTAGACCCAGGCCGCCGGGACAGCTGCTTGCCTGCCGGGGTCTGGTCATGCGTCTTTTGATTCCCGGAGATGGTTGCTTTTCCTGGCGGCGCCGTTTCAGTGGTTGAAATCCTAACTGCACCGGTGCGTCCGTGCTCGCGCCGGCCGGCGACTGGTATAGTTCGGCTAGTTCATCCAGATTTGCAAGGTGTCTCCAATGGCAATCACCTGGCCGCTGCAGGAAGCGAAGAACAAGCTTAGCGAGCTGATCGACCGCGCCGCGAAGGGCGGGCCGCAGGTGGTCACGCGCCATGGCAAGCGGGTCGCGGTCATTCTCTCGGCGAGCGCCTACGACCGGCTGCGTCGGCCACGGAAGACCTTGTTTGAATTTCTCCGTTCGGCGCCGACCGCCGGCCTCAAGTTGCGATTTGAGCGCGACCGCAGCCCAAGCCGTCCGGTCGATCTGTGAATTTCCTTCTTGATACCTGTGTCGTCTCCGAATTGATCAAACCGGTACCCGAGGCCGCAGTGATGGCCTGGATGGCACGACTACCTGACGAGGCCTGCCATCTTTCGGTCATATCGGTCGGCGAACTGGCGAACGGCGCGGGGCGGCTGCCGCACGGAGCGAGGCGCGAGCGATTCGAGCGCTGGATCGGTGAATTGATTTCGCAGTATGGCGCCCGTGTCATCCCCGTGGACGCTGTCGTTGCGCGGCACTGGGGGCAGCTTTCAGGGGAGCTTTCCCGCAAGGGAATTGTCACCTCCATGGCGGACGGCCTGATTGCCGTGACGTCGCTGTTGCAGGGCTTGAAGCTTGCAACCCGCAACGTTGAGGACTTCGAGCCGTTCGGCGTGGAGATCGTCGACCCCTGGAAAGGCTGATTCGGCTGGTTTCGGTCGCCTGGCTTGCGCTTGCCGTGGCCATGCAAGCGTTTGCTTTTTCCACGATCGGGGAAATCAAGGCGGCAACGCTGCCGCCCGAGGCTATCGATACCATCGCCCTGATTCGCAAGGGCGGGCCGTTTCCCTACCAGCGCGACGGCGCCGTGTTTGGCAACCGGGAGAAGCTGCTGCCGGCGCGCGAGCGCGGCTGGTACCGCGAATTCACCGTGAAGACCCCCGGCGCCCGCGACCGCGGCGCGCGGCGCATCGTCGCGGGCCGCGATGGTACGCTGTACTACAGCGACGACCATTACCGCAGCTTCAAGCGCATCCTCGAATGAGCAAGCTCCTGCAGCGGCTGGCCGATCCGGCGAAATCCGGCGTGTACCGCAGCACGCGCAGCGACGAGATCCTCGATGCGACGCGCGCCAGCGGGATTCACGTGGCGCGCATCGGACTGGCCGGCGCGAGCGACAAGGACAGGCTCATCGCCAGCGTCGCCGCGGCGCTGCGGTTCCCGGAATGGTTCGGCGGCAACTGGGACGCGCTCGAGGACTGCCTGTGCGACCTGAGCTGGCTGCCGGCGGCGGGCTACGTGCTGCTGTTCGAAGGTGCCGCGGCGGTGCCCTCTGCGGAGCGCGGCACGCTCCTCGAGATCCTCGCCTCGGCCGCGGCGTCCTGGGCCGCGCGCAAGCGCCCGTTCTTCGCCGTGTTCCTCGACGGCGAGCCGGCATTGCCGAACCTGTACAGGCAGCGGCGGTGACGCGGCGCCGATGACGCCGAAGCTGCCGGTCTCGGTGCTCGTCGTCGTGCATACCGCGCCGGGCGAGGTGCTGCTGCTCGAGCGCGCGGCGCGGCCGGGCTACTGGCAGTCGGTGACCGGCTCGCTCGACCGGCCCGACGAGCCCCTCGCCGCAGCCGCACTGCGCGAAGTGCGCGAGGAGACCGGCATCGAAGCGCCGCCGCGGCTCCTGCGGCGCTGGAATCTCGCCTACACGTTCGAGATCTACGCGCAGTGGCGGCATCGCTTCGCGCCGGGCACCACGCACAACACCGAGCACGTGTTCAGCCTGGGCCTGCCGGAGCGCGTTCCGGTGGCGCTCGCCGCCGACGAGCACATCGCCAGCCAGTGGCTGCCCTGGCGCGAGGCGGCGGGGCGCTGTTTCTCGTGGTCCAACCGCGACGCGATCGCCATGCTCGGCGCCGAATTGGGCGCGGAGTGAGCCCGATGCTGCGCGTCGTCACGCTGAACATCCATAAGGGACTCTCGCAGTTCAACCGGCGGATGGTGATCCACGAGCTGCGCGAAGGCCTGCGCACCCTGGCTCCGGACCTGGTATTCCTGCAGGAGGTGGCTGGGCTCCACCGGCGCCACGCGCTGCGTTTCGATGCCTGGCCCGGCGAAGGCCAGCACGAGTTCCTGGCGGGTGGAGAGCTGCAGCACGTCTACGGCCGCAACCGCGTGCATCAGTACGGGCATTTCGGCAACGCGGTACTGTCGCGCTTTCCCATCGTCTCGTCGGAAAACGAGGACGTGTCGGACCACCGCTTCGAACGACGCGGCCTGCTGCACACGGTGGTCCGGATCCCGGGCTGGAAGCGCAACCTGCACTGCCTCTGCGTGCACCTGTCGCTGCACGAGCGCGGCAGGCGGCGCCAACTGGATGCGATCGCCGCGCGCCTGCAGCTGCTGGCCGACCAGCGGCTCCCGGTCATCATCGCGGGGGATTTCAACGACTGGCGCCTGCGCGCCAGCGCGATCCTGGAGAAGAGCCTGGGCATGACCGAGGTGTCGGTCGCCGCGGGCGGGCGGCACGGCCGTACCTTTCCGAGCCTGCTGCCCCTGCTGCGCCTGGACCGCATCTACGTGCGCGGGTTCCGCGTGCTGCGATCGAAGGTGCACCGCGGCGCGCCCTGGTCGCTGCTGTCGGACCACCTGGCGCTGAGCGCGGAGCTCGAACGTGCCTGAATTCGTCGGCGGCAACCGGATCACGCTGCTCAGAAATGGCGAGCAGTTCTTCCCGGCGCTGGTCGCCGCGATCGACGCCGCGAGGACCGAGGCGTTTCTCGAAACCTACATTTTCGCCGATGACGAAACGGGCAGCGTCGTCGCGGGCGCGCTGGCCCGCGCCGCGGCGCGCGGCGTGGCGACGCACCTGCTGATCGACGGCTACGGCGCCAGGGACTTCGCACCGCGCTTCCGGAAGATGCTGGCCGACGCAGGCGTCGAGTTGCTGGTGTTCCGTCCACAGGTGAGCGCCTGGCCGTTCTGGAAGCAGCGCGGGCGCTTGCGGCGCATGCATCGCAAGTTGGCGAGCGTCGATGGCGCGGTCGCGTTCGTTGGCGGCATCAATATCATTGACGACTTCGACTTGACCGGGATGCTGCCACCTCGATACGACTACGCGGTTCGGATCGAGGGTCCGCTCGCCATGCAGGCACGAACAGAGGCGACGAAGCTCTGGACGCGCGTTGCCTGGGCCACGCTGGGCCGCCGCTGGCGAGGATTCGAGATCCTCAAGGGAACGGCACGATGGCATCGTCACGTGCCGGGTGTGCCTGCGGCCGGCAGCCAGCGTGCCGTGCTTCTGGTGCGAGACAGCCTGAGGCACCGTCGGGACATCGAGAGCGCCTACCTGGAGCAGATCGCTGCTGCGCGCTCCGAAGTTCTGATCGCCAGCGCGTATTTCTTTCCGACGTGGAGATTCCGCCGCGCTCTAGTGCAGGCGGCAAAGCGCAACGTGAGCGTCGTTCTCCTGCTGCAGGGCAAATCCGACCATCCGCTGCAGCACTACGCGTCGCGCTCTCTCTATCGCGCGTTGCTGGCGGCCGGTATACGCATTTACGAGTGGTACCCAAGCGAGCTGCACGCCAAGGTCGCGGTGTTCGACGGCAGCGTCGCCACCGTCGGCTCGTCCAACATCGACCCGTTGAGCCTCGGCTTCGCGCGTGAGGCCAACGTCTTCGTCGACGATGTCCCGTTCGCCGCGGAGTTGCGGGCGAGCGTGCACGAGGCGATCGAGAACCGCTCCCGGGCCGTGCCCGCCAACTACTGGAGGCGCCTGTCGCTCGCGCTCAGGGCGCGCATCTGGCTGAGCTACCGGATCGCGCGCCTGCTGATGGCGATCTACGGTTTCGATCGCCTGCGCTAGCCGCCCTGCGGCGCGGGCCGGCGGCGGAACATCCCCCAGCCCGCCATGGTCATCACCATTTCGCCGCGCTGGTTGAGCGCTTCCCAGCGCGTCTGCACGAGGCCGATTTCAGGCTTGCTTTCGGAGACGCGCGTGGCGGTCGTGACGCGGCGATAGGTGATGGTGTCGCCCGCGCGCACCGGCGCGAGCCAGCGGATGTTGTCCAGGCCCGGCGAGCCGAGGCTCGCGGAGCGGTTGACGTACCTGTCCACCATCAACCGCATCCCGACCGAGCAGGTGTGCCAGCCGCTCGCGATCAGGCCCCCGAAGATCGTGCCCTTCGCCGCTTCTGCGTCCGTGTGGAACGGCTGCGGATCGAACTGGCGCGCGAAGGCGATGATTTCTTCCGCGGTAAAGGTGTGGCTGCCGAGCTCGGCCGATTCCTCCTGCTGCAGGTCTTCCCAGTAGAGCAGATCGTCCATCGTCGCCATGCTTCCGGAGTGTAAACTGGCCCGCGCCGTGGATGAGAGCGTCACGCGCAGCATGGCGAAATGGCCGGATGTGCCGGACGTCTACGGCTGGCTGTCGCTCGATCGGCGGGGCAATTTTCTCATTCGGAACGAAAAAATAGCGAATCGCGCCCTGCGCGACTTCATCGCCCGCAACTACCAGGCGGATGCGCGCGGCTGCTGGTATTTCCAGAACGGTCCGCAGCGCGTGTTCGTGACGCTCGCCTACGCGCCGCTGGTGGTCAGCTATGACGGCGAGGCGATGGCCGATCACTGCGGCAGGCCGTTCGTGCCGGGGCAGGCGTACCGGGACGAAGAAGGCTCGGTGCTCATCGCGGGTGGCGGCGCGGTCGGGTTGCTGGACGACCGTGACCTGTCGCGGTTTGCCGAACTCGCGCAGTCCCCGCCGCTGCTCGCCCGCGAAGCGGTCGCGCGGCGGTTCCGGTACGTGACCCATCCGGCGCCATAATCCTTGCGCGGGGCCGAAAAGCTCTTTATAATCCGGCCTCTTTTTTGCACCCCTGGGCGGCCACCCGTGCAGTTGACGTGGTCGCCCGGTTCGTTTCTGGAAACGCAAAACCAGCGAAAAGATGCCTACCGTCAATCAGTTAATGCGCCATGGGCGTGTTGCCAAGCCGGCCAAGTCGAAGGTGCCGGCCCTCGCCGGATCCCCGCAAAAGCGGGGGGTTTGCACACGCGTGTACACCACCACGCCCAAGAAGCCGAATTCGGCCCTGCGCAAGGTGGCCAAGGTCCGCCTCACCAACGGCTTCGAGGTCATCGGCTACATCGGCGGCGAAGGGCACAACCTGCAGGAGCACTCGGTGGTGCTGATCCGCGGCGGCCGGGTGAAGGACCTGCCGGGGGTGCGCTATCACATCGTGCGCGGTTCGCTCGACACGCAGGGCGTGAAGGACCGCAAGCAGGGCCGCTCCAAGTACGGCGCCAAGATGGCGAAGTCGGCCTAAGACGCGACGAGCGCAAGGACAGAGAGAGACCGAATGCCGCGACGCAGAGAAGTTCCCAAGCGCGAGATCCTGCCCGATCCGAAATTCGCCAACGTCGAGCTGGCCAAGTTCATGAACGTGCTGATGACGCGCGGCAAGAAGTCCGTCGCCGAGAACATCGTCTACGGCGCGCTGGAGATGATCAAGACCAAGTCCGGCAAGGACCCGATCGAGGTGTTCTCGCAAGCGGTGCAGAACGTGAAACCGGTGGTCGAGGTGAAGAGCCGCCGCGTCGGCGGCGCCAACTATCAGGTCCCGGTGGAAGTGCGCCCGGTGCGGCGCGTCGCCCTGTCGATGCGCTGGATCCGCGAGGCCGCGCAAAAGCGCGGCGAGAAGTCGATGACGGCGCGGCTGGCGGGCGAGCTCGCCGAGGCGGCCGAAGGACGGGGCGGCGCGATGAAGAAGCGCGAGGAGGTTCACCGCATGGCGGAAGCCAACAAAGCCTTCTCCCACTACAGGTTCTGAGGAATGACCGTGGCCCGCAAGACCCCCATCGAGCGTTACCGGAACATCGGCATTTCGGCGCACATCGACGCCGGCAAGACGACGACGACCGAGCGCATCCTGTTCTACACGGGCGTGAACCACAAGATCGGCGAGGTCCACGATGGCGCCGCGACCATGGACTGGATGGAGCAGGAGCAGGAGCGCGGCATCACCATCACCTCGGCGGCCACGACCTGCTTCTGGAAGGGCATGGACATGTCCTATCCGGAGCACCGCATCAACATCATCGACACGCCCGGCCACGTGGACTTCACGATCGAGGTCGAGCGCTCGATGCGCGTGCTCGACGGCGCCTGCATGGTCTACGACGCGGTCGCCGGGGTGCAGCCCCAGTCCGAGACGGTCTGGCGCCAGGCCAACAAGTACCGCGTGCCGCGCCTCGCTTTCATCAACAAGATGGACCGGGTGGGCGCGAACTACTTCAAGTCCTATGAGCACATCCGTGAGCGCCTCAAGGGCAATCCGGTGCCGATCCAGATCCCCATCGGCGCCGAGGACAAGTTCGCAGGGGTGATCGACCTGGTGACGATGCAGGCGATTTACTGGGACGAGGCCTCACAGGGGATGAAGTTCGAGCGCAAGGAGGTCCCCGCGGCGCAGCAGGCCGAGGCGAAGGAGTGGCACGAAAAGATGCTCGAGGCCGCCGCCGAGGCGAACGAGGAACTCATGAACAAGTACCTCGAGTCGGGGGCGCTCTCGGTCGAGGAAATCAAGCGCGGATTGCGCCTGCGCACGATCAACAACGAGATCGTGCCCATGCTCTGCGGCACCGCTTTCAAGAACAAGGGCGTGCAGGCGATGCTGGACGCGGTGATCGATTACCTGCCGTCGCCGGCCGACATTCCGGCGGTCAAGGGAGAGAACGAGAAGGGCGAGCCGGCTTCCCGCAGGGCCGCCGACGAGGAGCCGTTCGCGGCGCTCGCGTTCAAGATCATGACCGACCCGTTCGTCGGCCAGCTCTCGTTCATCCGCGTGTACTCCGGCGTGCTCAGCTCGGGCGACACGGTGTACACCACGATACGCGGCCGCAAGGAGCGCATCGGGCGCCTGCTGCAGATGCACGCGAACGAACGCGACGAGATCAAGGAAGTGCGCGCGGGCGACATCGCGGCCGTGGTCGGACTCAAGGACGTGATCACGGGCGAGACGATCTGCGACGTGAAGAACGTCATCACGCTCGAGCGCATGGAGTTCCCGGACACCGTCATTTCCCAGGCCGTGGAACCGAAGACCAAGGCCGACCAGGAGAAAATGGGCGTGGCGCTCGCGCGCCTCGCGCAGGAGGATCCGTCATTCCGCGTGCGCACCGACGAGGAGTCGGGCCAGACGATCATCTCGGGAATGGGCGAGCTGCACCTGGAGATCATCGTCGACCGCATGAAGCGGGAATTCGGCGTGGAAGCCTCGGTCGGCAAGCCGCAGGTGGCATACCGCGAGACCTTCCGCAAGTCGCTCGAGTCCGAGGGCAAGTTCATCAAGCAGTCCGGCGGCCGCGGCCAGTACGGCCACGTGTGGCTCAAGCTCGAGCCGAACGCGGGCAAGGGCTACGAGTTCGTCGACGCCATCAAGGGCGGACGCGTGCCGCGCGAGTTCATCCCCGCGGTCAAGAAGGGCGTGGACGAGGCGCTGCAGGATGGCGTGCTCGCCGGCTACCCGGTGGTCGACGCCAGGGTGACCTTGTTCGACGGCTCCTACCACGAAGTCGACTCGAACGAGAACGCGTTCAAGATGGCGGCGATCTTTGCGTTCAAGGACGGCATGCGCGCGGCGACCCCCGTGCTGCTCGAGCCGATCATGGCGGTGGAGGTGGAGACGCCGGCCGATTTCGTCGGCAATGTCATCGGCGACCTGTCGTCGCGCCGCGGCGTGCTGCAGGGCCAGGAGGATGTCGCGGGCAGCATGGTGGTCAAGGCCGAGGTGCCGCTGGGCGAGATGTTCGGCTACTCCACCACGATGCGCTCGCTGTCGCAGGGCCGGGCGACCTACACCATGGAATTCAAGCATTACGCCGAGGCGCCGAAGAGCGTGGCCGAGGCGGTGATCTCCGCGAAGGCGAAGTAACGAACAACACCTACAAGACGACCGGACAACATCATGGCAAAAGGCAAATTTGAGAGAACGAAGCCGCACCTGAACGTGGGCACGATCGGGCACGTGGATCATGGCAAGACGACGCTGACGGCGGCGATGACGCACATTCTGGCGAAGAAGTACGGCGG
>JADLES010000003.1 GCA_020845995.1 Burkholderiales bacterium
AGCTACTCGAAGCCCTGCGCGGGGCGCAGTAAGCTAGAATTCGCCTCCTCGGGGCGTAGCGCAGCCTGGTAGCGTACCTGCATGGGGTGCAGGTGGTCGCGAGTTCAAATCTCGCCGCCCCGACCAATTCCCGCAATTGCCATGAACCTGTCCGACATTCGCGCAATCACCCGCCGGCCGCGCAAGGCTAAGAGTCTTTTTGAGCGCGCGCGCAAGTACATCGGCGCAGTGAAGGGGCCGCTTAAGCCGAGGAATACCGCCGCCCGTGCGAAGGCGCTGATTCGTGGAATCGTTGCCGCGAAACATTTCCGTCGATTTCTCTAGATAGTTCTGCGCCCGCGCCGGACGATCTCTGTCTTGAACTCGGCGTGAGCGGACCTCAGGCGCCGGATGTTGGCCTTGGAGCTGGCCAGATGCGCCGTCTCCAAGTGCGAGCGCGCACGCATTGGACGGCGTGCACGTGCTGTATTCATCGCTGTCCTGCGCTTCATATCAGGCAAAAACGACGCTGAGCTTGCCTGCCGCGCGGCGCCGCGGCGTGCTTTTGACCACGATCTGAACGTCCCGCCCAAGACTGGTCAGGCAATCGATCAGTTTCCGTTCGGAGATTCCGCGGAATTGGCCACGTAGCAGGCCGGACAGCTTCGGCTGCGTGACGCCGAGAATTCTGGCTGCTTCCACCTGCGTCAGATCCTGGCTGCGGATGATCTCGCTGATCTTGGCGACCAGCTGCGCCTTGACCAGCATTTCGTCGGCGTCCGGAAAGCCGAGGTCGCGATAGACGTTGCCGCTGCCTTCGTGGACTTCGGTATCGTCAATGATTTTTCGTTTGCTCATTTTCCAGCTCCTTGGCGCGCCTGGCGGCCACTTTCAGTCTGTTCCTGATCAGGTCCAGGTCCGGTTTTGGCGTCGCGATGCCGGACTTGGATTTCTTCTGAAACACGTTCAACACGAACACACAGGCCGCGTATTGGACCGTGTAAACGGCCCGATACGTATCGCCGCGCCGGTCCTCGACGACTTCCAGCACCCCGGCAGACCCGAAGCCGCGCAGCGGTTTCGCCTGGTCATGCTTGCAGCCGGTCTGGGCGAGATAGAGCGCGTAGCCAAAGACGTGCACCACCTCTTCCGGCAGCACCTGAAGATCCTTCTTCGAACTCCCGATCCACTCCAAACGCCGCAATTGGACGGGCGCTCGCTCAACCATGGTGCATTATACCTGAATAGGAATAGAAACGGCAGGGCCCGATGGGTTACCCTGCCGCCGCCGACTGTAGGCAAAAGGGCACTGCTTTTCCTGTCGCTACGACTTCCTCAGGCTCTTTTGGCTGCTAAATGGGACAAGCGAGCGTTGCAAGGTGTTGATTGATAAACTGCCCCAATTCACGATTACGGATGGGGTGCAGGTGGTCGGAGGTTCAAATCCTCTCGCCCCGACCAACACTTACCTCACTTGCTCAAGCCAGCGTAGCTATTCGTCGAAGGTCAATCGTGTTCTCGCAGCTCTCGATCGAATCGGATGAACGCTCAAACGCCAATCCGGTTCTCATAGGGCTCTCTCTCGCGCTGGCTGGCCAGACATGGTCTTCGCGTTCCACGACCGCGAGGAAATTGGACCGCGAATGCTGTCGCGCATCGCCAAGCGCACAGGCCTGACGCCGGAAGATCCATGAGTTCGACGCGTAGCCACCCAACAGCGCCGCGGAAACCGACGCGCGCAAGAGCGGCGCGCGCGGTCTTCGGACTCTCCTTTCTAGCCGTATGGAGCGCGCTGTGCTTCGCTCAAGACCCAACCGAAGCCGACGAGGCGCAGCAGCAGGCGCTGGTGGCGTCGACGTGGTCTGGGGAGGTCAAGGGCTTTCGGACTATGCAATACCTGCTCGACGGCGGGCTTCTCGTTCTCAAGGTAAACGACGAGAAGCCGCGCAATGAGTACTGGGCCATTCGAGCCGGCAGGTTCCAGACGCGCATCAAGCTGTCCGGGCAGGTGATCGTGAATCTGGACGGCGAGTTTCGCGGCGACGCGCTGACCGGAACCGTCGTCGAGCGGGGGGATGACGCCGTACCCTTCCAGCTGACGCGAGTTCCGAAGCCGAGTCCGGAGCTGCTCGCCTCCGCACCGCCAGGGCGGCCGTACCCGCCCGCGCCCAAGGCAAGTGCGAAGGATTTCGAAGGCGCGTACGAGATGGCCTTGCCGGAGAAGATCGGCGTGCCGCTGCCTCTTGTCGTGAACCGCCTGGTGTGCAAGCAAGGGGCTTGCCTCTATACGATCGCGAACGACGACCCGACGGAATTCAAGATGCAGGGCACGGTCCGTCCGACCACCTTTGCACAAGCGAGGTACGCGCTGAAGTACGCGATGGATCGTAAGGCTGAGGCGAAGGCGGAAGCACCCCACCTCGCGCCGCTATTGGACTCCGGCGCAAGTCTCGCCGGCTGCATCGACCTCGAATTGGAAGGAATGAGAGCGCCCGGCATGGTCATCTTGTGCACGCTCGACCGCGATCCCTGGAAGTCGCCGGCGGTCTTGCTGATGGGCAGCATCCTCTCCGACTCTTGCAGAGCGGCCTCCTGTCGCTACGAGATAATCCCGCTCGTGCGGCGCAGGTGAGCGCAGGAATTTTGCTTGATCGAGGTAGCCATGGATCGTTCCACTTGCGTGCAAAGCAACCTGATCGCCGGTTCGTGAGCGACACTTGCCCGGCGCTGCGCGCCTACGCGCGCGCGCCAAAACCGGAACGTTGGGCTGCTGAATAACGTAGTCATCTGCATCCACGGGGAGAGAACGATGATCGTGTCGATTGTGACGTTCAAGCTGCCGAAGCGCTGGACGGTTGACGAGGCGGCCGCCGTCTTCAAGTCCACTGCACCGAAGTACCTGCGCAAGCCTGGGCTCGTGCGCAAGCACTATTACGTGACGGAGGCGGGTGATCGCGCGGGGGGGATCTATTTCTGGAAAAGCAAGGCCGACGCAGAAGCGTGCTATACGGCGGAGTGGAAGGTCACGGTGACGGAGAAGTATGGCGCGGCGCCTGAGATCCTTTATGCGGCTGTTCCTGTCTCAGTGGATAATCTGCGGGGAGCTATCGAGGTCGCGTGACCGCCGCCAGAGCGGGCGTGTCGGGGCAAGGCTCTGCCGCGCCTCGCCGGAGGAGATTTCAAGGGTCGTCGAGGGCCTTGATGAGAGCATCGGAATCTAACCGCCGGTTCGTGCCGACGCGTTCCGGGCGGCATGACCGGGACGTTCCAGGTGGCTGAGATGACGCCTCAGGGTGGTTATGAACAGATCTTTGCGGTGAGCCCGCGCGACGCGCGCTTGTACCGCGTTTCCGAGAAGATGGCGATGATCTTCGGAGTCATAACCCTGCTGCTTCTGTTTTTGGACGTTGCAATCTGGGCGCAAGGTACCCTGAAGGTGCCGTTCAGCCGCGTCCTTTTCCTGGAGGCGCCGTTTCCGGCAGCTTTTGTCCTGAGCGCGTGGATTCATCGGCGCATCGCGCGCAAGCACGGTCTTCTTTGATGGGTCAACCACCCGTCACCGCGCTCCAGCCGGACGCACCCGCGTTGCGGCGGGCGTTCCCTTGTCGGCCGCGCTCACTCGGCGCCGCGGATGCTGACCTGGTGGCTGCAAACGGCGGGCTTCAGGGGGCCACTAGTGCTGCACCCTGATCAGTTCCAGGTAAATGAAGCGTGGATCGCGTTTCAGTTGAACGAAGCGCCGGTTCGCACGGAGCGAGACGGCGCGTTCAATTGCATCGCACTCATGGATGCCGCAAGCTGCTTCATCTTGCACATGGTCATGGTTCCCGCAGGCAAGTCGGAACCGACCAGGGCGGAGGTGCGGGCGTTGCTCAAGAAGGCCTGGGAAGGCAAGCGGCAGTATCCCGTGACGATGTTCGTCCCCGCGGGCCGGCTTCAAAGAGCGTTTTGAAAGCGGAGGCGCGAACAGTGAAACCTAGCAGGTGCACGCAGCCCGACGCCGACGCGCGGGAGCGCGCGTCCGGGCGCAACGCCTAGGACCAGGCATCGGGTGGCGCGGATCCTCATCGCCTACTCCACGGTAGACGGGCAGACGCTGAAGATCTGCGAGCGGATCCGTTCCTCCCTCGAGCGCGAAGGACACGCCGTGGAACTTGCGGATCTTGGCAAGGGGCGCAACGTCGACGCCGCACCCTATGAGAAGCTGGTCGTCGGCGCGAGCATCCGCTACGGCAGGCACCGCGCGCACGTCTACGAGTTCGTCGAGCGCCATCGGCGGGCGCTTGAGGAAAAGCCGAGCGCCTTCTTCTCGGTGAGCGTGGTGGCGCGCAAGCCGGGCAAGGACACGCCCGAAGGCAACCCCTACATGACGCAGTTCCGCAGGAAGGCGCGCTGGACGCCGGGCGTGCAGGGCGTGTTCGCCGGCAGGATCGATTACCGCCTGTACGGGCCGGTGGACCGCCTCGTCATCCGCTTCATCATGCTGCTCACCCGGGGGCCGACGGATCCCCGCGCGAGCGTGGAGTTCACCGACTGGCCGGCGGTGGACGCTTTTGCGAGGCGGGTGTCGGCGATGTAGGCGCGAGGGCGCGGTGCGCTCAGGGGATCGGCACCGCCGCGAGCAGCATCGATTGCAGGTCGACACCTTGCGTGGCGTTGTGCGGCGGGCGCAGGCGGTGCCCCGCGACCCCGGGCAGCACGGCCTGCACGTCCTCGGGGATCACGCTGTCGCGGCCTTCGATCAGCGCCCAGGCGCGCGCCGAGCGCAGCAGCGCGAGCGCGGCGCGCGGCGAGAGGCCGGCGGAGAAGTCCGGCGAGCGGCGCGTGTGCTCGACGATCGCCTGCACGTAGTCGATCAGCGCGGGCGCGGCGTGCACGCGCTGCACCTGCGCCTGCAGCCCGGCGAGTTCTTCCGGAGTCATGCAGGGCGCGAGGCCGGCGAGCAGGTCGCGCCGATCGGAGCCCGACAGGAGCGCCCGTTCCGCCGCGCGGTCCGGGTAGCCCAGCTCGATGCGCATCAGGAACCGGTCGAGCTGCGACTCGGGCAGCGGGAAGGTGCCGACCTGCTCGGTGGGGTTCTGCGTCGCGATGACGAAGAAGGGCTCGGGGAGCTTGCGGGTCTCGCCCTCGGCGGTGACCTGGTGCTCCTCCATCGCCTCCAGCAGCGCCGACTGCGCCTTCGGCGTCGCGCGGTTGACTTCGTCGGCGAGGATCAGCTGCGAGAAGATCGGCCCGGGGTGGAAGCGGAACTCGCCGCTCGCGCGCTCGTAGATCGAGACGCCGATGATGTCGGCGGGCAGCATGTCGCTGGTGAACTGGATGCGCTGGAAGCCGAGACCGAGCGAGCGCGCGAGCACATGGGCGAGCGTGGTCTTGCCCACGCCCGGGATGTCCTCGATGAGCAGGTGGCCGCGCGCGAGCAGGCAGGCGAGCGCCATGCGGATCTGCGCCTCCTTGCCGAGGATGATCTGGCCGGCGGCCTCGATGGTGCGCGCCACCGGCGAATCGGCGGCGGCATGCAGCTGTCTCTTCAGGAGCATCCGATCATTCTACGTTAGTATTCATGGTCTTATGCCCACCGCGTTCATCACCCATGCCGATTGCCTCAGGCACGACATGGGCGCGGGCCACCCCGAGCAGCCGGCGCGGCTGTCGGCGATCGAGGACCAGCTGATCGCCTCGGGGATCGACGGCTACCTGCGCCGCTACGAGGCGCCGCTCGCCACCGACGAGCAGCTCGCGCGCGTGCACCCGGCCGAGTACCTGCGCGCGATCCGCGAGGCGGCGCCCGAATCCGGCACCGTGCACCTGGATCCCGACACCGCGATGAACCCGCACTCGCTGACAGCGGCGCTGCGCGCCGCGGGGGCGGCGGTCCTGGCGGTCGATCTGGTGGTCGGGAATCAGGCGCAGAACGCGTTCTGCAGCGTGCGGCCGCCCGGTCACCACGCCTGCCGCGCGCGGCCGATGGGGTTCTGCATCTTCAACAACATCGCCGTCGCGGCTTGCCACGCGCTCGAGGCGCACGGCCTGGAGCGCGTCGCGATCATCGACTTCGACGTGCACCACGGCAACGGCACCGAGGACATCTTCGCCGGCAACCCGGCGGTCCTCATGGCCTCCATTTTCCAGCATCCGTTCTATCCGTACAGCGGCACAGAGATGCCGGCGTCGAACATGATCAATGTGCCGCTCGCCGCCGGGGCGGGGTCGAAGCAGTTTCAGGAGGCGGTCACGTGCCACTGGCTGCCGGCGCTCGACGAATTCCGCCCGCAACTGGTCCTCTTTTCCGCGGGTTTCGACGCCCACGCGGAGGACGACATGGCGATGCTGCAGTTCAAGGACGCCGACTACCGCTGGGTCACCGAGCAGGTGAAGGCGGTCGCCGACCGCCATGCAAATGGAGGAATTGTGTCGATGCTGGAGGGCGGCTACGCGCTTTCGGCCCTGGGCCGGAGCGTGGTACAGCACCTGCGCGTGCTGGCCGGACTCAATTGAGGAGCGGCTCCGGCGGGCGACGGGTCGCCGTCGGGATCCTCGTCGGCGTTCTCTGGCTGGGTTTTTGCGTGTGGCTGTTCGCGTTTTCCTACAGCAACTCGTATTTCAAGTACGCCGATTGTGCCCGCATCGCCGTATTCGCCGCAGCGATGCTGGGCGCAGCCGTCATTCCGGCAGGCGCGTTTCTGGTCCTGCGGCGCCTGGAAGGCGCGCTCGCGGTGATCCTCTGGCAGGCCGGCGTCTCGCTGCTCGGCTTGCTTCCGCTGGCGGTGACGAACTTCCTGCTCTCGCGCATACGCGGCGCATGCCGGCTATCCGGGGACGACTCCATGGGCGCGGGCATCGACTTCCTGCTGCTCGCCGCCATCGCCGCCCTTTCCGTCGCTGCCGCAGGCCTGGTGGCAGCCATGCGCGCGGCGAGGCGGCGTCGAGGTGTCCCGCGCGCCGGTGGCAGAATCGGCGCATCGCGTTCCAGCCCATGATGCTCGCCCGCATTGCCGCCGCCGCCGTTCTCTTTCTCGCGGGTTGCGGCAGCGGCACGCCGTCTTCCTACCAGGGCTACGCCGAAGGCGAATTCGTGCTCGTCGCCGCGCCCTTTGGGGGGCGCCTTGAGAAGCGCCATGTGAACCGCGGCGAGCAGGTGGAGGCAGGCAGTCCGCTATTCCTGCTCGAGCAGGAAAACGAGAAGGCCGCCAGGCGCGAGGCCGAGCAGCGCGTGCGCGAGGCCGAGGCGAAGGCCGCCGACCTCGCCGGCGGGCGCAGGAAGCCGGAGGTGGACGCCAGCATCGCGCAGGAAGCGCAGGCGAAGGCTGCGCGCAAGCTCGCCGATCGCACTTTGCAGCAGCAGCAGGCCTTGTTCGAGAAGGGCTTCGCGTCCGAGGAGGCGTTCAACAACGCGCGCGCGGCCTACGAACGCGACATCGCGCGGGTCGAGGAGATGGAGGCGGGCATCCGCGCCGCGCGCCAGGCGGTGGGCCGCGAGCAGACCATCGCCGCCGCAAAGGCCGAAGCCGAGGCCGCGCGCGCCGCGCTCGCGCAGAGCGACTGGCGCCTCGGCCAGCGCACGATCGCCGCGCCCATGAAGGCGCTGGTGCACGACACGCTGTACTCGGAGGGCGAATGGGTCGGCGCGGGCAGCCCGGTGGTGAGCCTGCTGCCGCCCGGCAACCTGAAGATGCGCTTTTTCGTGCCCGAGACCGTGGTGGGCGCCCTCAAGGTGGGCCAGGAGGTGCGCGCCTCCTGCGACGGCTGCGGCGCGCCGATCCCGGCGAAGATCAGCTACATCTCGCGCCAGGCCGAGTTCACCCCGCCGGTGATCTTCAGCCGCGAGCAGCGCGCGAAACTGGTCTTCCTCGTCGAAGCGCGGCCCGCGCCCGCCGACGCCGTCAAGCTCAAGCCCGGGCAGCCGCTCGACGTGGTCTTGAACTAGTTTTTTCCCTTGGATGAATCTGGCGATTGATGTCGAGGGGTTGAGCAAGAGCTTCGGCGGCAAACCCGTCGTCAAGGACCTCGCGCTCAAGGTGCCGCGCGGGCAGATCTTCGGCTTCCTCGGCCCCAACGGCAGCGGCAAGACCACCTCGATCCGCATGATCTGCGGGCTGCTCAGGGCCGATTCGGGGCGCGGCACCTGCCTCGGCTACGACGTCATCCGGCAGTCCGCGGAGATCAAGCGCGAGGTCGGCTACATGACGCAGCGCTTCTCGCTCTGGGAGGACCTCACCATCCGCGAGAACATGGACTTCATCGCGCGCATGTACGGCATGGCCGGCCGCGCCGAGGCGGTGGCCGCGGCGATCGAGGAGCTGGGGCTCACGTCGCGGCGCGACCAGCTCGCCGGCACGCTCTCGGGCGGCTGGAAACAGCGCCTCGCGCTCGCTTCCTGCCTCCTGCACCGGCCGAAGCTCCTGCTTCTGGACGAGCCCACCGCGGGCGTGGACCCCAAGGCGCGGCGAGATTTCTGGGACGAGCTGCACCGCATGTGCGCGCGGGGCATGACGGTGCTGGTCACCACGCACTACATGGACGAGGCCGAGCGCTGCCACCAGCTCGGCTACATCGCCTACGGCAGGCTGCTCGCGCTCGGCACCGCCGGGGAGCTGATCGCGCGGCACAATGAGCCCACGCTCGAATCGCTTTTCGTCAACCTGATGCGCGGCGTGGAGGACAACTTCCCGTGAGCGCGCGCAAGCCTTCGCTCTCGCGCTGGATCGGCATCATGCGAAAGGAGTTCATCCAGCTGAAGCGCGACCGGCTCACCTTCGGCATGATCATCGGCATTCCGGTGCTCCAGCTGATCCTGTTCGGCTACGCGATCAATTCCGATCCCAGGCAGCTGCCCACCGCGGTGCTGATGGCCGATCACGACCGCTACGGGCGCACGGTGCTCTGGGCGCTGAAGAACAGCGACTACTTCCGCATCGACCGCGAGGTGCGCGGCGAGGCCGAGGCCGAAGCCCTGCTCGCGAAGGGCGAGGTGCAGTTCGTGATCACCGTGCCGGAGAACTTCACGCGCAAGGTCGCCCGCGGCGAGCGCCCGCCGCTGCTCGTCGAGGCCGACGCCACCGACCCCTCGGCGACCGGGCCCGCCATCTCCGCGCTCAACGACATCGCGCGCCGCGCGCTCGAGCGCGACCTGCAAGGCCCCCTCGGAGCCCTCAATCCGGGTCCCGACCCGATGGAGCTGCGCGTGCATCGGCGCTACAACCCTGGGAACGTCACCCAGTACAACATCGTGCCGGGGCTGCTCGGCGTGATCCTCACCATGACCATGATCCTGATGACCGGGCTCGCCATGACGCGCGAGCGCGAGCGCGGCACCCTCGAGAACCTGCTCGCCACCCCCGCGCTGCCGATCGAGGTGATGACCGGCAAGATCATCCCCTACATCCTGATCGGCCTGATCCAGGTGGCCATCGTGCTCGGCGCCGCCCAGGTGCTGTTCCACGTGCCGATGCTGGGCTCGGTGCCGCTGCTCTATGCCTGCGTGTTGCTCTTCATCGCCGCCAACCTCGCGCTCGGCATCGCGTTTTCGTCGATTGCGCGCAACCAGCTGCAGGCGATGCAGATGACCTTCTTCTTCTTCCTGCCCTCGATCCTGCTCTCGGGCTTCATGTTCCCCTTCCGCGGCATGCCCGAATGGGCGCAGTGGCTGGGCTCGATCCTGCCGCTCACGCACTTCCTGCAGCTGGTGCGCGGCATCATGCTCAAGGGCAGCGAGCTCGGCGCCCTCTGGCACCACATCTGGCCGCTCGTCGCCTTCATGTTCGCCGCCATCGGCCTCGGCCTGCTCGTCTACCGGCGCACGCTCGACTGAGCCGGGCGGGCGGCGGGGCGCGTCAGGCCCTTGACCTTGCAATTCTGGAGCGATGATCCATAATTGCAAGGATGATTCCTCGCCGGCTCCTGCCTGCGCTGACGTCCGCACTGGACGAAAGTCCCGCCGTGGCATTGCTGGGGCCGCGCCAGGCGGGGAAAACGACGCTCGCGCTTGAGGTGGCCCGAGTGAGCCGGGCGGTTTACCTGGATCTCGAGGCCGAGGCGGACCGGGCCAAGCTCGCCGAGCCCGAGGCCTACCTGCGGCAGCACGCGGACAAGCTCGTCATTCTCGACGAGATTCAGCGCACGCCCCAGCTTTTCCGGAGTCTGCGGGGGCTGATTGACGCCGGCAGGCGGCGCGGCCGCGGCAAGGGCCGCTTCCTCGTCCTCGGCTCGGCGTCCATAGACTTGCTCAGGCAATCGAGCGAGTCGCTCGCCGGGCGCATTCGCTATCTGGAGCTCGGGCCCCTCGATGCAGGTGAAGCCGGCCGCAAGCAGCTCGACGCCCTGTGGTTGCGCGGCGGGTTTCCCGAGAGCCTGCTCGCCGCTTCCGATGGGGCAAGCCTGCGCTGGCGCG
>JADLES010000004.1 GCA_020845995.1 Burkholderiales bacterium
GGCGAGCGGCAGGGTCGGGGTGACGAGCAGGTCGTAGCGCTCGTGGAAGCGGTTCATCCGTTCGCCCAGCGCGCCGCGCTGCTTGATGGCGTCGAGGTATTGCGCAGTGGTGACTTTCTCGCCCGCCTTCGCTGTCTCGAGCAGGCCCGGGTCCATGAGCCGGCGCTTGGCGGGCGCGGCATTGCGCACGATTGCCGCGGCCCCTGGGAACCAGTGCGCGGCGAAGAGCGGCCCGCAGTTCTCAAAGCCAGGGTCCTTGGCATCGACAAACGCTCCCAGGTCCTGGAATTTCCTGACCGCGCTTTTCACAATCAGGGCAATTTCCTTGTCCACCTTCGCGTATCCCAGATCCGCGGAATACGCGATGCGCAAACCCTTGACGCCGTCCTCGAGGCCGACGCGGTAGTCGCGGGCATCGTGGGGCAGGGCGTGCCAGTCGCGGCGGTCGGGCAGGGAGAGGACATTCAGCATGAGCGCCGCGTCTTCCACGCTTCGCGTCATCGGCCCGACGTGCGCGACGGTGCCCATCGGCGAGAGCGGCCAGGCGGGCACGCGGCCGAAGGAAGGCTTGAGGCCGACCAGCCCGGTGAAGGCGCAAGGGATGCGAATCGAGCCGCCGCCGTCGGTGCCCACGGTAAGCGGGCCCATGCCCGCGGCCACCGCGGCGGCGCCGCCGCCGGAAGAACCGCCGGGAGTCAGCTTCGGGTTCCAGGGATTGCGCGTGATGCCGGTGAGCGGGCTGTCGGTGACGCCCTTCCAGCCGAACTCCGGCGTGGTCGTCTTGCCAAGGAGCACCGCGCCATGCTCGCGCAGCCGCGCGGTGGCGGGCGCGTCGTCGTGCCAGGGTCCTTTCGGATCGATGGTCTTCGATCCGCGCAGCGTAGGCCAGCCTTTGGTGAGCAGCAGGTCCTTGATCGACACCGGCACGCCGTCGAGCAGGCCCCGCGGAGCGCCTCTGCGCCAGCGCTGCTCCGACTGTCTTGCCTGTGACAGGGCTTGCTTTTCATCGACAAGGCAAAACGCGTTCAGAACGGGATTCAGCTTCTCGATGCGCGCGAGCGTGGCGCGCGTCGCCTCGACCGGGGAGAGCTTTCTCCGGCGATAGAGCCGCAGCAGCTCGGTCGCCGAGAGCGCGCAGAGATCGTTTTTCACACGGGCAGTCCCAGGCTTCTTCGGGTTCCAAACAGCCAGGCGCCGCCCAGTGCGGCCGGCAGCGGCATCGCGTACAGATCGTCCCTGAGTTTTTTCACGCTGATTCCGGACCGCCCGCAGCGCGACAGCAGGATCGCCGGATCCCTGCACTCGAGGGCGATGCCGGCAAGAGCCGGCGCGGGAGGCGCATCGCCGAGCAGCTCCCGCCACTGCGCGCGCGTGCCGAGGAGGATGTGGCCGCGCTCGGTGGGCAGGTGCACGTAGCCGCCGGCGGGCCGCGGCAGCAGCGCGCCGAACTCCGCCCAGCGCGCCGCCGCGGCGGCCGCATCCTCGGCGACGACGAACACGCAGGCAAGCTTGACGACGGTGTTGGTGTGGCCGAGGGTTTGCGGCTGCCAGATCGCCTCGGGCGCGAGGTGCTGCACGAACTGGATGCGCCCTTCGGGCATTCTGGCGGGTTCCACACGAACGACCCGGAATTTCGCGGTCTGCCCTTGCTCGACCCGGCGGCTCAAGTTCACAACGGGCAGCGGCGCAAAACCGTGATCGCCCAGTCTGCGGTGCTCGCCTTCGGCGTCGGGCGTGCCGAAGCAGCAAAGGTGGACGCCCGGATGGCGCTGCATGGCCGCGCGCAGCGCCCGCGCGTTCGGCGTGTCGGCCTGCGGGTCGCTTGCGGTCGGCGCGAGGATCTCGAGATAGCCCTGCTCCAGCATCACGCAGACGTTGGCGGTGCCGGCGGGCCCGTCCTGCGTGTGCTGAACCGAGACCGGCGTGACCGCGAAACCGAGCGCCTCCAGCATGCGCGCCGCGGCAGCCAGGTCCGGCACGAAATGCGAGATGTGGTCGAGGAACAGGCTGCCCGGGGGCGGAATCTGCGTGTCGGCGGCGCGCATGCTTATCACCTTCGTTCGGATACTATTATCACCGTGATCGAAGGCGGCCATCACGACATGGGCGCGCTCCCCGCCGGCGGCGGTAGAAAAGGTGAAAAGTGGTCAGAGTCAATTTTCCGAAGGGAAAGCGTCGAAATGGGCGGGAAAATCAACTCTGACCTCAATTTCGGCGCCATCGGCGTGGCGGTGCCCAGGCCCAATTGAGAAAAATGGGGTCTGTCCCCATTTGAAGAAACTGCTGAAGACCCTTCGCCTGTCGCCGCTCGGCGATGGCGCCGTCTATGCCGAATTCACCGGCCGGTTGGACATGGACGCCAACCGGTCGCTGCAGGCGCTTGCGGCGGCGTTGCGCGCGCGGAACCTGCCCTGGGTGCGCGACGTGGTGCCGGCGATCTGCGGCGTCGCGGTGCACTTCGATCCGTATCACCCGGGGTTGCCTGCGGCGCCGATGGAGTACTTCGAGACGCTGCTGCGGGAAGCGATCAAGACGGCATCGAAATATGAAGTTGGCGGCCGCGTCGTCGAGGTCCCGGTCTGCTATGACCCGGTGCTTGGACTGGATCTGGACGAGATATCGGCGCACGCTCGGGTGGCAAGGCAGGATATCGTCGCGCTGCATGCGAACTCACCGCACATCGTCCTCATGGTGGGCTTCTCGCCGGGGCAGCCGTACATCGGCGGCCTCGACCCGAAGCTCGCGGTGCCGCGTCGCGCCACGCCGCGCACGCGCGTGCCGGCCGGCTCGGTGGCGATCGCCAACGCGCAGACCTGCGTCTACTCTTTCGAGACACCGGGCGGCTGGAATATCATCGGCCGTACGCCGCTGCGCGCTTTCGACCCTGTGCGCGACCCGCCCAGCCTGTTCTCGCCGGGCGACCGGGTGCGTTTCATCGCCATCTCGCGGCGGGAATACGAGAGCTTCGGGTGAGCCTGCGCATCCTGCGACCCGGCCTTCTCACCACGGTGCAGGACCGCGGCCGGCACGGCCTGCGGCACATCGGCGTGGTGGCCTGCGGCGCCATGGATCCGGTCGCGCTCGAACTCGCCAACGGCCTGGTCGGCAACGGCCCGGACGAGGCCGTGCTCGAGATCACGGTGCTCGGACCCGAGATCGCCTTCGAATCCGATGCGCTGGTCGCCCTTTGCGGCGCGGCAATGGACGCCCGTCTGGACGATGCGCCGATGCCCGCGAACCGGCCGGTGCTGGTGGGACGGGGCGCCGTGCTCAACGCGCGACGCACCACGCTCGGCGCGCGCGCCTACCTCGCGGTGGCGGGCGGCATCGCCGTCGGACCGGTGCTCGGCAGCAGGAGCACCTGCCTGCCGGCGAAGTTCGGCGGCTTCCAGGGCCGCCCGCTGCGCGCCGGGGACA
>JADLES010000005.1 GCA_020845995.1 Burkholderiales bacterium
GGCGCTTGGCCTCGAAATGCACGGCGAAGAACACGGCGAGGTAGTAGAGCAGCGCCGGCACCGCGGCCCAGAGCGCCACCTTGGCGTAGGGCACGGCGAGGAATTCGGCCATGACGAAGGCGGCGGCGCCCATGATCGGCGGCATCAGCTGGCCGCCGGTCGAGGCAACCGCCTCCACCGCGGCGGCGAACGGCGGCCGGAAGCCGGTGCGCTTCATGAGCGGGATGGTGATCGGCCCGTCGACCATGACGTTCGCTACCGCGCTGCCCGAAACCGTGCCGAACAGGCTCGAGCTCACGACGGCCACCTTGCCGGGCCCGCCGGCGTAGCGCCCGGTGATGGAGAGCGCGAAGTCCATGAACAGCTGCCCGGTGCCGCTCTTCTCCATGAAGGCGCCGAACAGCACGAACAGCATCACGTAGGAGGCCGACACGCCGAGCGTGGAGCCGAAGATGCCCTCGAGCGACAGGTATACCTGTTCGGCCAGGTTCTGCATCGAGACGTTGCTGAAGACGATCGCGTGGGTGAGGAAGACGAGCGCCGTGAGCGGCAGCGCCCAGCCGAGCACGCGCCGCGTCGCCTCCAGCACGATGAGCACCGACACCACCGCGTAGAACATGTCCCAGCGCGTCAGCTCGTCGATGTAGATGATGCGGTAGGTGAAGTACTGGTAGTTGAGGAAGATGTGCAGCACGAAGGCCCAGCCGCCGAGGAGCAGGACGGCATCCAGCGCGCGCCAGCCGGCGCCCCCGCCCGGGCGCAGCGGATACAGCAGGAAGACGAGCGTCAGGGCGAACAGCAGGTGCGTGCCGCGGAAGATCATCGCCTCCGGCGGCCCGAAGCCGGCGACGTACATGTGGTAGAGCGACATCGCCACCGCGATGCCGAGCACCAGCCGGCGCAGCGCCGCCTGCCGCGGCGTCGTGGCGGCTTGTTCTTCGGACATCTCGCCCCCTGATGTGCAACGGGGCGGCCGCGCCGCCCCGTATCGACTGCGATGCCGAGGGACCTACATCGCCCCGACTTCCTTGTAGTACTTCGCCGCGCCCTTGTGGAACGGCACGCCGATATCCAGCGCCATGTCCTTGGGCGTGATGCCCGCGATGGGTTTCACCACCGCCGCCATGCCATCGACGTTGCCCGCCATGGTCTTGACCATCTGGTAGGCGGTGTTTTCCGGCAGGTCGCAGGCCACCACTACGTGCGTGGAGTAGCCGATCACGGGCACGTCCTTGTCCTGCTTGGGATAGGTGCCGGCCTTGATGATGAGGCGGTTGTAGCCCGGGTTCATCTTCTTCAGCTCGTTCATCGTCTTGTCGTCCACCGGGACCAGCTTGACGTCGCGCGCGCTGGCGAGGTCCATCACGGCGGAAGCCGGCGCCGTGGTGCCCAGCGTGAACACCTGCGCGTGGCCGTCCTTCATCAGCCCGACCGACTCGGTGTAGCTGTTGAAATTGATCTTCGAGAGCGACTCGTAGGAAAGGCCGCTCATCTTCAGCGCCAGCGCGGTGAGCAGCTCGCCCGTATTGCCCCGCGCCTGCGTGGTGACCGACTTGCCCTTCATGTCGGCGAACGAGTTCACCCCCGCGTTGGCGAGCGCCACCACCTGGAAGTACTGCGGGTAGAGGTTCGCCAGCTGGCAGACCTTGGTGACCTTCTTCGGGTACGGCGCGCGGCCTTCGAGCCCGTCCACGGTCGTGCTCGAGTTGGCGAAACCGATCTGGGCCTTGCCCTCGTCGACACCGCGCACGTTGGAAATCCCGGCGCCAGGCGTCTGCTGAATGTGCAGCCCGGGGATCGCCTTCTCCCACATGCCCTTCAGCGCGCCGCCGAGCGGGATCCATGAGCCGCCCTGCGGGCCGGTCATGAACGTCACCTGTTGCGCTGCCGCGGGAGCCGAAATCAGCGCCGCCGCGGCCAGAAATGCGAATCTGCGAGTCATGCTCTCCTCCTTCACGTGATCCGAACTGCGTTTTCTCCCTGGGACCGCGGGATCATAGCCCAACTCAATCCAGCGTGATGCCCAGTTCGCGCGCGATGGCGATCCACTGCTGCCCCTCGGTGCGGTACAGCCGCAGGAACTCCTCGGGCGTGGTCGGGCGCTCGGCGATGCCGAACGTCTCGAAGACCTGCTTCAGGCGCGCCCCGTTGCCGGCTTCGATGGTAAGCCGCGCGACGCGTTCCACGATGTCCCGCGGCAGCTTCGCCGGCCCGAACAGGCCGATCCAGCCGCGCAGCGCGAACACCGGCTCGGCGAAACCCTGCTCGACGAAGGTCGGCACCTCGGGCAGCTTGGGCGAGCGCGCGCCGGTCGGCACGGCGAGCACGCGCACCGAGCCCTTCTGCACGTGCGGCAGCACGGCGGCCACGCTGCCGATGGCGCCCTGGATCTGGCCGCCGGCAAGATCGATCCACATCGGCGCCTCGCCCTTGTAGTGCACGGCTTCGATCTTCGTCCCGTAGAGCTTGTTCAGCTGCCCGGCGACCATGTGCGGGTACGACCCGGCCGCGTAGGTGCCCAGGCTCGCGCGATTGGTCTTCGCGTGGTCGACCCACTCGCGGAAGTTCCTCACCGGCAGGCTCGCCGGCGCGGCGAAGGGCAGGTGCCCGGCGCCGAGCGCGGAAATCCAGGTGAAATCGCTCTCCGGGTTGTACGGCAGTTTCCGGTACAGCACCTGCGCCTGCACCATCGTGGTCTGGATCGTCACCAGCAGGGTGTGGCCATCGGGCGCGGCCTTGGCGACCGCGTCATTGCCGATCAGGCCGCCCGCGCCCGGGCGGTTCTCGACGAGCACGCTCTGGCCGAGGCCCGCCTGCAGATGCTCGGCGATCGCGCGCGAGTACAGGTCCGTGAGGCCCCCTGGCGGGAACGGGCAAACGACGCGAATCGTCCGCGACGGCCAGGCCTGGGCGCGTGCGGAGGTGCTCAGCAGCGGGCTCGCGCCCGCAGCGGCCGCGGCGGCGAGCAGCAGCCGGCGCCTGGCGTCGACTCGGGGCATTTTTCCTCTCCTCCCCGCCGATTCTAGCAAACCGGTCGTCGCCAGCCGGACATCGGCGGCCGGCGACAAGCGCTGCGGCGCGGGCGCCTTACCGGCTTTCGGGCACGTACACGAAGCTGCCGTCCTGCAGCCGGTAGGCGGCGCCGACCTTGACGCCGTCGCCCTGGCCGATCTCGCCGCTCGCCTTGTAGCGCTCGATCTTCTCGCCCTTCTTCACCATCATTTCCATGGTCGGCTTGCCGGGGTCGGTGATCACGGTCACGTCGCGCTGCGAAAACGGGGTGAGCAGCGGATTCTGCGCCACCGCGATCAGCAGCGCCGCGATGATCACCAGGAACAAGTCGATCAGGTTGACGACCGAGAGGATGGGGTCGTCGCTCTCGGGCTCGTGCAGCAGTTTCAGGCTCATCGCGCCGTCTCCTTGCCGAGCGCGCGCGCCGCCAGCAGCTCCTCCGAGAGCCAGCGGCGCCGCACGCTGACGAC
>JADLES010000006.1 GCA_020845995.1 Burkholderiales bacterium
AGATTTGCCAGTACAGGGGTCGACACCGTGCCCTTAATGCCGTTGCCGGAGAGGTTCGAGGCGAGATCGAGCTTGAGCGAAGGGATGGAAAGCGAATTGGCCGATCCCTCCACCGCGGCGATGTTGAGCTTGGCGTCGATATCGCGCTGCGGTCCCTTGACGGTGACCGCTCCGGTCACCGCTTGTCCCTCCGCCTTGGACGGAGTGACGCGCAGCCTGGGCGCCTCGAACGAAGCGGCGAAGACGTCGCGATCCAGCGTCCCCTTGGCGTGGAGCACCACCTTGTCGGCGCTGTACTCGCGCTTTTGCGCATCCGCGGCCACATCCCCGGTCAGGCGCAAGTCCAGGCCGCGCAGGGACTCATAGCTCCCGGTTGCGGTCGCATCCAGGCCGCGCACCGCGACCATCTGTCGCGCCGCATTGACGATCGCCGCACCTGCGAGCTGAGCCTTGAGCGCGCTGTCGGGCCGGCCCAGGCTCAGGTTGCCCGCTACCTTGGGGAGCTCCCAGATGCCGTCCTTGAGGTTCGCCTTGATCGGCGTCGCAAGCTGGCCCTTGAGCGCATTGCTGCCGATCTGCCCGCTGAAGTCGAGCGCGAAGGATGGCACCGTGAGGTTGCTCGATGAGCCTTCCACGGCTGCCATGGAAAGCCTCGCCTCGACATTGCGCTGCGGCCCCTTCAGGCTGAAGGCCCCCGCAACCGCCTGGCCCTCGGCCTTCGAGGAGGCGATGCGCAGCCTGGGCGCGCTGAGCGAGGCGCTGAGCGCTTCGCGCTCCAGCATGCCCTTCAACTGCAGCGCCAGCGCGTCCACGGTGTACTCCTGCCGGCGCGCGTCCGCCGCGAGATCTCCCGTCAGGCGCAGGTCGAGTCCGCGCAGCGTACCCGCGTTGCCGGATACTTTCGCGTCCATCTTGGAGAACGCGAATGACTGCCGGGCGAGGTTCATCCGCGCCGAGGCGGCAAGCTGCGCTTTGATCGCCACTTCGGGCCGCTTGCCGGAGATGCTCGCGGAAACGGTGACCGGCGTCGGCGTGTCGTCTTCCAGGCGCCCGGTCTTGATGTTGAGGTCGGAGACGAGCAGGGTCTGGCCGCGCGCCTGGTCGGTATAGGCAATCTGCGTCCGTTCGATGCTCACCTCGGCGATGCGAAGCCTGACCGGCTCCGATGGACCGGCCGGCGCCGCCGCGGGCTTGCCCGCCGCAAGATCATCGAAATTGAACCGTCCGTCGGCCCGCCGCACGATGTTGAGCCGCAATCCGGAGAGCGCGAGGGCCTCCACCGCGACTTCGCCGGAGAGGAGCGGCAGCACGCGCACCCCCACCTGCAACGAGTCCAGCGACGCGAACGCCTTGTCGCTGTTGGCCTCGGTGAGCGTGGTCTTGCCCAGGCCCAGGCGCAGCGTCGGAAAAAGCGAGAATTTCGGCTCGCCCTCGATGGCCAGGGTCCGGCCGCGCTCCTTCATCGCCGTCACCATCCGCGATTTCACGAATGCGCCGTCGACGATGACGAAGGCGGCGCCCACCGCCAGCAGCGCCAGCACCACCAGCCCGCCGACTCCGTATAGCAGCCACTTGATCGCTTTCATCCGGTCTTCCTTTCTCGGTTCGTGACCCCGAAGGGCACGTGGCCCGCCGCCACATACGCGCGCGCCGACTCGACGTGACCATGCTGGTCGTCGAAGAAGAAGTCGGGCTCGAAGCCCGCGAGGAACATGCTCTTGTCCATGCCGCCAAGGAACATCGCCTCATCGACGGCGATGTTCCAGTCCATCAATGTTCGCACAGCCCGCTCGTGAGCGGGAGCGCTGCGCGCCGTGACCAGCGCCGTGCGCAGCTTCATCGGCGCCCCGCTCCCCGAGACCGCCTGCAGCCGGTGCAACGCCTCGAGCAGCGGCTTGAACGGCCCGGGCGGGAGCGGCCGATCCGCGTGCGCTGCCTCGTGGCGCGTGAATGCCACCAGGCCCTCGCGCTGGTAGACCCTCTCCGCCTCGTCCGAAAAAAGCACCGCATCGCCGTCGAACGCGATCCGCACCTCGCTCGCATGCCGGTGCGCGGCCTGCGGCGAGTCCGGATACACGCGCGCCGCCGGAAATCCCGCCTCCAGTCCGCTGCGCACGTCGGCTTCGTTGGCGGAGAGAAACAGATTCGCCTTGAGCGCGTCGAGGTACCGGTACGGCGACCGGCCACGCGTGAACACGCCGCGCTCGAGATCTAGGCCGGCCATCTTCGCGGAACGGAACACGCGCAGCCCCGAAACCGGATCGTTCTTGGAGAGGATCACCACTTCGACCAGGCTCGCGCCGTCCGCATTGAATGCGAGCAGCTTCTTGACCAGCGGGAACGCGACCCCCTCCTTGGCCGGCAGGTCCAGCCGGGAGTACTGAAGATCGATGTAGGCCCTTTCGCCTTGTTGCTCGAAGACACGGTTCTCCTCCTCGAAGTCGAACAACGCCCGGGAGGAAATCGCTACGACTAGCTTGCCTTCGACGGAGTAGGCCATGGCCTCATTCCTGCTGGAGCGGGTGAAGGGAATCGAACCCTCGTATGCAGCTTGGGAAGCTGCCGTTCTGCCATTGAACTACACCCGCCCGAGCAGGGAATTCTACGGCAGACGGAACCCGGAAACGAAACGGCCGCAGCAAGCTGCGGCCGTCGCGAGCATCCGTGATCGCTAGTGGATTCGACGCAGGTCGGAGGCCGACAGCGATGCCATCAGTTCCACGACCTTCGGCCGCGAAACCGCGGCGACAGGCTGCGAATCCGCCGGCCGCATCACGATCATCAGGCCCCGGTTGCGCGCGTTCGTGCCGCGGCTGCGCAGGTCCGCGAACCGCCCGCCGATGATCCGTCCTTCCAGGTCGCGAATGATCGAACCGCTCCTTGCTTTTTCCTCGTAGCCGACGAGATGGCCCGCGTCATCCAGCATCGGCGTGAAGAACTGCACCTGCGCGACGACCTCGCCAGTGCGCTCGTTGCGCAGCAACTCCTTGTAGCCGATGGTGTAGCCCTGCTCGTTGCGCACCGCTTCCTTGCGCACGCTGCCGTAGTCGCTCAGCGTCGAGCAGCCGCCGGCGGCCAACAGTCCTGCGAGCCCGGATGCGACAATCAACGCTCTCATGAACATGGTCAGTCTCCTGCCTTGCTCTGTGATGGCCCGCACTTTACTCTCTTTGTCCGCCCCATGCATAGGCAATAGTTCCGGAGTTAAGGGTTTACCTGAGGATTCTTGCGACTGGATGTTGCAGTGCAGAATTCCACACAAGCCTTTGGTTAAAAGGTAATATTTCCAAACCATGCAGGTTTGTGTGAATGGCAGCACGAAGACTTACGACGGCCCGATCGTGATCGCCGAACTGCTCCTGCGCATGGATCTGGCCGGCCGCAAGGTTGCGGTCGAGCGCAACGGCGCAATCGTCCCGCGCGGCGCGCATGCATCGACCCTGCTCGCGGACGGCGACCGGCTCGAAATCGTCGTGGCGGTTGGTGGAGGCTGAGATGAGCGATTCGCTGCAGATCGGCACCCGGAGTTTCACGTCGCGCCTCCTCGTCGGTACCGGAAAATACAAGGACTTTGCGCAGACGCGCGCCGCGATCGATGCCTCCGGGGCAGAGATCGTCACGGTCGCGATTCGCCGCACGAACATCGGCCAGAGCAAGACCGAGCCCTCGCTGCTTGAGTTCCTCCCGCCCTCCCGGTTCACCTACCTGCCGAACACCGCCGGCTGCTTCAACGCCGATGACGCGGTGCGCACCCTTCGGCTGGCGCGGGAACTCCTCGACGGGCACGACCTGGTGAAGCTCGAGGTGCTCGGCGATCCGCAGTCGCTCTATCCCAACATGCCCGAGACGCTGGCTGCGGCGAAGACCCTGGTCGCGGAGGGCTTCAAGGTCATGGTGTACTGCTCGGATGATCCGATCCAGGCGGCGATGCTGGCCGACCTTGGCTGTGTCGCGGTCATGCCGCTTGCCTCCCTGATCGGTTCGGGCATGGGGATCCTGAACCCCTGGAATCTGCAGCTGGTCATCGACCGGGTGCGAGTGCCCGTGCTGGTGGACGCGGGGGTGGGCACCGCCTCCGATGCGGCGATCGCGATGGAACTGGGCTGCGATGGCGTGCTCATGAACACCGCGATCGCCGCCGCCAGGGACCCGATCCTGATGGCGCGCGCGATGCGAAAAGGCGTCGAGGCCGGGCGCGAGTCCTTTCTCGCGGGCCGCATGCCGAAGAAGCTCTACTCGGCGAGCCCGTCGTCTCCGGTCGAAGGCACCATCGAGCCGACGAAAACCCGGGCCGCCTAGCCTCGAGCCGCGCCGCTGGCGCCCGCGCATCGAGATGTCGTAAAATGTTTTACTACTCAGTAATATTTAAACATTTTACGAATGCCCAAGTCCGGCCGTCAGATCACCGTCGGCGCGCTGAATCTGCGCCGCCGCAGGGCGGTTGAGCTCCGTCTCGCCGGCGCCTCGGTCAGCAAGACCGCTCGCAAGACTCGCCTGAGCGAGCCCACGGTCATCGCCGCGATCAAGGCGTACCGCAAGGGCGGCTGGACAGCGGTCCCGGTCGGGCCGCGCGGGCGCGGCGTGCGCGGCCGGCAGGAGCCTGCCGCAGCCGAAGCCGCGGTGCTCGCAGCGGCCGCGCGCGACCGCAACCCGGTCCTGAAGTCCTGGCTTCGGGCCCTGGGGCGGCGCCGGCCGATGCGGCTGTCGCGTCCGTTCCGCCTGCCCGTGCTGCGGGTCGAACGCCTGCCCACGGGGGCCGTCGGCTGCGGAGGCTGCGTCGCGAGCGGCAGCCTGCGCGCGGGCGAGCGCGTGCGGCTGGAACCCGCCGGCCGCGAATGCCGCGTGGAGCGAATCGTCGCCGCGGGCAGGGACCTGCCGCTTGCCTCGGCCGGGCAAGCCGTCGCCCTCGTGCTCGACGCACCGAACGGGGCTGCCGCCGGCGACCTGATCTGCGCCGCCGAGGCACCGGCGCAGGTCGCGGCGCAGTTTGAAGCGGCGGTGCTCTGGCTCGACCAGGCGCCGATGCTGCGCGGACGCACTTACCTCATGCGCGCCGGCGCGCGCACGGTAGCGGCGACGGTCTCGCCGCTGAAGTACCGGATCGACGCGAAGAGCCTCGAGCACATCGCGGCGGAGAAGCTCGAGCAGGACGAGATCGGCGTATGCGAGCTCGAGCTCGACCAGGCGATCGCGTTCGACCCGTACACGGAGAATCGCGAGACCGGCGGATTCGTACTCATCGATTCCCTCAGCAATCGCGTCGTCGGCGCCGGTCTGCTGCGCTTCGCGCTGCGGCGCGCGCACAATATCCACCTGCAGCACCTCGAGGTCGACAAGGCGGCGCGCGCGGCAGCCAAGCGCCAGAAGCCCTGCGTGCTGTGGCTGACCGGGCTATCGGGAGCGGGCAAATCCACGATCGCCAACCTCGTGGAAAAGCGGCTGCATGCCGCCGGCCACCACACCTACCTGCTGGACGGCGACAACGTGCGGCATGGGCTGACCAAGGACCTCGGTTTCACGGCGGAGGACCGGGTCGAGAACATCCGGCGCATCGCCGAGGCGGCGAAGCTGATGGTCGACGCGGGGCTGATCGTGCTGACTGCCTTCATCTCGCCATTCCGTGCCGAGCGGCGCATGGCGCGGCGCCTGCTGCAGGACGGAGAGTTCTTCGAGATCTTCGTCGACGCCCCGCTCGCCGTGGCGGAGGCGCGCGACCCCAAGGGCCTCTACCGGAAGGCGCGGCGCGGCGAGATCCGGAATTTCACCGGCATCGACTCGCCCTACGAGGCGCCCGAAGCGCCCGATGTCCGCGTCGACACCGCCGCCCTTACTCCCGAGGAGGCGGCGCAGGCCATTTTCGCGGAGCTCGGGCGCCGGCAGATCGCGCTCGTGCCATGAATAGCGTGCGAGCGCCGGGCGAGCGCGGCATCCGCAGCTACGTCCTTCGCCAGGGTCGGACCACGCCTGCGCAGCAACGAGCGCTGGAGGTGCTGCTCCCCCGCTACGGAATCCCCTTTGCCGAACGGCCGCTGAATTTCGCGGCCGTGTTCGGCCGTTCGGCCCCCGTCGTGCTGGAGATCGGGTCCGGGATGGGCGAGGCGACCGTCGAGATTGCACAGTCACATCCGCGGCAGGACTACCTCGCGGTCGAAGTCCACGGCCCAGGCGTAGGCAGCCTGCTGAACAGAATCCATGCCCTGCGCCTGGAAAATATCCGCGTCATCCGCCACGACGCGATGGCGGTGCTCGAGCGGATGATTCCCGATGGCGCGCTCGCGGGGCTGCATCTATTCTTTCCGGACCCCTGGCCGAAGAAGCGGCACCACAAGCGCCGCCTCGTACAGGCGGGGTTCGTCGCGCTCCTCGCGCGCAAGCTCGCTCCCGGCGGCTACGTTCACGTGGCGACCGACTGGTCCGAGTACGCGGCGCAGATCGACGAGGTTTTTTCCGCGAGCGGCGCGTTCGCGTCGTGGCCGGAGGGCGGCACAGGCCGCCCCGCCACCAAGTTCGAACGCAGGGGTGTCGGCCTGGGCCACCCGGTGCGCGACCTACGATTCCTGCGCCGGCAGGAATAGCGCGACCAGATCGTTTAGAAAACGCCGGCCCAGCCCGGTCGGCGCGATCCGCCCGCCCCTTCTTTCCAGCAGGCGCTTCGCTTCGGCGGCGCGAAGAGCCGCCTCGATCGTCAGCGCCGGCAGGCCGGTGCGGGCAGCGTAGAGCCCGGCATCGAAGCCATCGATCAGCCGGAGCGCGTTCAGCGCGAATTCGAACGGCAATTCGCGCGCGGCGATGATGCGCTCGGAGCGCGCGCCGGCGGCAAGGTACTCGCGCGGCTGCCGGACCTGCTCCTGGCGCGTCACGCGGTCGGCGAAGCTGATCTTGCCGTGCGCGCCCGCGCCGATGCCCAGGTAATCGCCGAATTCCCAGTAATTGAGGTTGTGCCGGCAGCGCCGGCCCGGCAGCGCGAAGGCGGATGTTTCGTAGTGCTCGAACCCTGCCTCCCGCAGGACATTCTCGACCTCCAGCTGCATGTCCGCGGTCGCGTCGTGCCCGGGGAGCGCGGGCGGCCGCGAAAAGAACGCCGTATTGGGCTCGATCGTCAGCTGATAGGCGGACAGATGCGGCACCCCGTGGCGCACGCCTTCTCGTGCGTCGGCGCGCAGCATGGCGAACGTCTGGCCGGGCAGGCCGTACATGAGGTCGATGTTCACGTTGCCGAAGGCGGCCATCGCCATGCCGATCGCGCGCCGCGCCTCGTGCGCGGAGTGGATGCGTCCGAGCGCGCGGAGCGCGCCGTCGTCGAAGCTCTGCACGCCCAGCGACAGCCGGTTCACGCCCGCATCCCGATAGCCGCGGAAGCGCGCCGACTCGGCCGTTCCCGGGTTCGCTTCCAGCGTGACCTCCGCGTCCGGCTCCACGTGCAGGCGCGAGCGTATTGCAGACAGGAGCTCGTCGATGGCCGCGGCGGAGAACAGGCTGGGCGTGCCGCCGCCGAGGAAAATGGCGTGGATCCTGCGCCCCCAGACCGAGGGCAGCAAGGCTTCCAGGTCGCGCAGCAAGGCCGCCAGGTACTCGCGTTCGGGCAGCGGTCCGGCGCGCTCGTGCGAATTGAAATCGCAATACGGGCACTTCCGGACGCACCAGGGGAAGTGCACGTACAGGCAAAGCGGCGGCAACGCGGCGAAGCGGACCTGACGGGCATCGCGAAGCACCGCTGCGCTCATGGCTCGCCGTGCAGCAACTCGAGCAGCTTCGCGAGCGCCTGCCCGCGATGACTGATGCGGTTCTTCTCCGCGGGCGCGAGCTCGGCCGCGGTCTGCGCCATGCCCTCTGGCAGGAACAGAGGGTCGTAGCCGAATCCGCCGGTACCCCGCGGCTCGCGCGCAATGCTGCCCCGCCACTGCGCGCTCGCGACCAGCGGCCGCACATCGCCGGGACCCCGCATCAGCACCAGCACGCATTCGTAGTGCGCGGCGCGGCTGTCCGCGCCGGCCAGCTCGGCGAGCAGTCGCGCGTTGTTGCGCGCGTCGCGCTCTGCCCTGCCGCCCTCGCGGCCCGCGTAGTACGCCGAGTGCACGCCGGGCGCGCCATCGAGCGCATCGACGCAGATCCCGGAATCGTCGGCGAGCGCGGGCAGGCGCGTCGCCAGGCTGGCATGGCGCGCCTTGGCGAGCGCGTTCTCGAGGAATGAATGGTGCGGCTCCTCCGCCTCGGTGATGCCGAGCTCGACCTGGGTGACCACGCGCGTGCCGAAGGGCGCAAGCAGCTGCTCGATTTCCGCCTTCTTGCCCGGGTTGCCCGAGGCAAGGACGATGCTCCTTACCGGCACGCGGCTACAGCCCCAGCGCCTGCCGCTGGCGCGCCACCAGCTGCGCGATGCCGCTCGCGGCGAGAGCGAGCAACCGGTCGAGCTCGGCGCGCGAGAACGGCTCGCCCTCGGCGGTGCCCTGCACTTCCACGACGCGGCCATCGCCCGTCATCACCACGTTCATGTCGGCCTGGCAGGAGGAGTCCTCGGCATAGTCGAGGTCGAGCATCGCTGTCCCGTCCACCAGGCCCACCGACACAGCGGCGACGCAGTCCCTGACCGGCAGCGCCCGGATCGTTCCCTTCGCGCGCATCCAGCCGAGTGCGTCGTGCACCGCGACGAAGGCGCCCGTGATCGCCGCGGTGCGAGTGCCGCCGTCGGCCTGCAGCACGTCGCAGTCCACCTGGAGCGTGTGCTCGCCGAGCGCCTCCAGGTCCACCACCGCGCGCAGGGCGCGGCCGATGAGCCGCTGGATTTCCTGCGTGCGCCCCGACTGCCTGCCGCGGGCCGCCTCGCGATCGCCCCTGGTATGGGTTGCGCGCGGCAGCATGCCGTATTCCGCGGTGACCCAGCCGCGGCGCCTGTCGCGCAGGAACGGCGGCACGCGTTGCTCGACGCTCGCCGTGCAAAGAACCCTGGTGTCGCCGAACTCGACCAGCACCGAGCCCTCGGCGTGGCGCGTGTAGCCGCGCGTCATGCGCACCGGGCGCAGCTCCTCCGCCTTTCTGCCGCCCGCCCTCATTTCTTGGCCGGATCGTGCTTCCGCAGCGCCTTCTTGATTTCGGCGATCTGGCGCTCGATATCCGCGTCGGACATGTGCATGAAGTCCGGCTCGGTGGCGGCGAAGTCGCGCACGTCGGTCGGCGCCTCTTCCATCGGCACCGTGATCGGCTCGGCGGGCGCCGCCACCGCCGGGTCCTGCCAGTGGACCGCGAGCACGGAAATATTGTCGCAGCGCGGGCCGGCGCGCGACTCGGCAAGACTGATGAGATCGGGCATCGCCTTCTTCAGGTCCCTGCCGATCACGCCCATCAGCAGCTGGCGCTGCGTGAGCGGTCCCCAGAATCCGTCGGTGCACAGCAGCACCACGTCGTCCTCCACAAGCCGCGCGTGCGCGGTCGGCTCGACGCGCGGCGGCCGCGGCCCTCCCAGGCACTGCAGCAGCTTGTTGCGGTCCGGATGCGTGGCGGCGGCCTCTTCGCGGATGCGCCCCGCGTCGATCAGCATCTGTACCGGCGTGTGGTCGCGCGTGCGCGCGAGGATCCTGCCGTCGCGCAGAACATACAGCCGCGAGTCACCGACGAAGGACCAGTACGCATATCCGCCCTGCACGAGACAGGCGACCACCGTCGTGCGCGGCGAGCTCGCCGCGTCCTGGACAAGCCCGAGCCGCTGCGTCTGGTGCAGGATCATGGCATGCGCCCGGCCGATGACGTTGTACAGGAACTTGTCGGGATCGTCGATCCTGGGCTTCGCCTCGCTGCGGAACGCGCCCCCCAGGCAATCGAGCGCGATCTGCGCGGCGACATCGCCATGCGCGTGGCCGCCCATGCCGTCGGCCACCACCAGCAGCAGCGCGTCCCTGGTGTGCCAGTGCGCGAGACGGTCCTGCTGATAGGGCCGCTTGCCGATGCGCGATTCCTGGAAGATCGTGTATTTCATCGTTTCGTCAGGCGCAGAATCGCGCTCTTGAGTTGATCCAGCACCGGCGCCTCGCCGCGGAAGCCCGGCTCCGTTTCCCCGCGCAGCGCCTTCTGCAGCGCCAGCACGCTCTGCGGCCGCTGCAGGTGATCCAGGCGCAGGCACCAGTCTATGGTGTCCAGCAGCTGCGCGGAATACTTGCCCGCCCAGCCCTTGCGGGCGCTTGTCATTTTGTCCTTCTCCAGCCTCTGCAGCGCGGTCGGCGGGCCGGCGCCGGCCAGGCAGGCGTACATGGTCGCGCCGATGGAGTAGATGTCGCTCCAGGGGCCGAGTTTCTCGCGCTCGCGATGATGCTCCGGGGAGGCGAAGCCGGGGGTGTACATCGGCGGCAGCTTCAGCCCGTCCACGGTCAGGGTCTGGCGCGCCGCGCCAAAGTCGATCAGCACCGGATTGCCGTCGTTGCGCACGTAGATGTTGCCCGGCTTGATGTCCAGGTGCAGCAGCTTGTTGGTATGCACCTCGCGCAGCCCGTTGAGGAGCTGGTTGAACGTGCCGCGGATCCATTCCTCCCTGAGCGGCCCGACCTTCTTGTGGATGTGCTCCTGCAGCGTGCGCCCGCGCTCGTAGCGCATCACCAGGTACACGGTGTCGTTGGCGCGAAAGAAATTGATGACGCGCACCACGTTCGGATGCGAGAGCACCGCCAGCGCGCGCCCTTCCTCGAAGAAGCACTTCAGGCCGTAGCGGAACGTGGCGAGGTTTTCCTCCGGCACCACCGGCGCGATCGCTTCGGCGGTGCGCAGCGCGAGCGTGGCGGGCAGGTACTCCTTGATCGCGACCGGCGTCTCGTTCTCGTCGTGGGCGAGGTACACGAACGAGAAGCCGCCCGAGGCGAGCACGCGCAGGACCCTGTAGTTCTCGAGCTGGAAGCCTTCCGGCAGCGGCTGGTTGGCTTGCGAGGACATTCCCCTCTATGATACCGGCATCCCCATGGTCCAAAGCATGACCGGCTTTGCTGCCGCGAGCGCGGAATCGCCTTTCGGCACGCTCGTCATCGAGCTGCGCTCGGTGAATTCCCGCTTTCTCGACCTGCAGCTGCGCGTCGCCGAGGAACTGCGCTCCGCGGAGCCGCTGCTGCGCGAGACGATCGCGGCGCGCGTCGCGCGCGGCAAGGTCGATTGCCGGCTGACGCGCACGAGCGCGGCGGCGCAGCCGCAGCAGCTGAACGAAAGCGCGTTGCGGGAGCTGCGCGCGCTTGCCGCGGGCGCCGCGGCGGCCTTCCCCGGTGCGGCGCCGCTGCGCGTCGCCGACGTGCTGCGCTGGCCGGGCGTGCTCGCCGAGCCGGAGCCCGACGCGCAGCGCATGCGCGCGATCCTGGAGGACCTGTGCCGGCGGGCGCTCGACGAGCTGTGCTCCGCGCGCGCGCGCGAAGGCGGCAGGCTTGCCGCCGCGCTGCGCGAGCGCGCGGCCGAGATGCGCCGGCGCATCGCCGGCGTCGCGCCGCTCGTGCCCGAGGCGGTCGCCGCGTACCGCGCGCGGCTTGCCGAGCGCCTGCGCGAGGCCATGGCCGAAGGGATCGAGGAGCGCATCCGTGCCGAAGTCGCGCTCTTCGCGGCGAAATCCGACGTCGACGAGGAGATCACCCGGCTGGGCGCGCACCTGGACGAGGTCGAGCGCGCGCTGGCGGGGGCGGCGGGCGCCGGGCCGGTCGGCAAGCGGCTCGACTTTCTCGCCCAGGAGCTCAATCGCGAAGCGAACACCCTGGCATCCAAGGCGGCGGGGCTGAAGATCGCGGATTGCGCAATGGAGCTGAAGCTCCTGATCGAGCAGATCCGGGAGCAGGTGCAGAATATCGAATGAGCCAGGAAACCGGGACCCGATGAGCGGATCGCTATTCGTCGTCACCGCGCCCTCCGGTGCGGGCAAGAGCTCGCTGATCGACGCGCTGCTGCGGGAGGATGCGCGGCTGCGCCTGTCGGTCTCCTACACCACGCGCGCTCCGCGCCCGGGCGAGTCCAACGGACGCGAATACCATTTCGTCGACGACCGGACCTTCATGACGATGCTCGAGCGCGGCGAGTTCCTCGAGAGCGCCGAGGTGCACGGCCATCGCTACGGCACCTCGCAGGCGGTGGTGCGCGAGGCGCTCGCGGGCGGGCAGGACCTGGTGCTCGAGATCGACTGGCAGGGCGCGCAGCAGGTGCGCAGGCTGCAGCCGGGTTGCATCGGCGTGTTCATCCTGCCGCCCTCGGTGGCCGAGCTCGAGCGGCGCATGCGCGCGCGCGGGCAGGACAGCGATGCCGTGATCCGCCGGCGCCTGGCGAGCGCCGAGGAAGAGATCTCGCACGCCGCCGAGTTCGAATACGCTATAATCAACAAGGACTTCGATGAGGCCAAGCGCGACCTGCAGGCCATCATCCGGGTCGAGCGCCTGAAAAAATCCAATTCCTGAAAGCCCATCATGGCACGCATTACCGTTGACGATTGCCTGAAGCGCATCCCCAACCGCTTCCAGCTCACGCTCGCCGCAACCTACCGCGCGCGGCAACTGAGCTCCGGAGCCACGCCCCTGGTCGAGGCGAACCGCGACAAGTTCACGGTGATCGCGCTGCGCGAGATTTCGCTGGGCAAGGTCGGCACCGAAGTCCTCCGGCGCAACCAGACGGCGCCCGCGACGCCGGCGCCCGCGCCCGCGCTGTAGCGCCAGCGGCGTTCGCGCGCGGCCGGGAACGCGGGCGGGTCTCCCGGTTATCGGGGGATGCCCCCCATCGGCGGGGACTGCGCTACCCTTCCCGCATGGCCGCCGTGCCGGTCCTGAGCGAAACCCGCTTCGGCTATCTGAAGCCGACGGATGTCGCGCGCCTCGAGGAGGCCTACCGCTTCTCCGGCGCCGCCCATGCCGGCCAGCGACGCCAGTCGGGCGAGCCCTACGTCTCCCACCCGCTGGCGGTCGCGGAGATCCTTGCCGATTGGCACCTCGACGGCCAGGCGCTGATGGCCGCACTGCTGCACGACGTCATGGAGGACACCTCGGTCACCAAGGCCGAGATCTCCGACACGTTCGGCGAGCCGGTCGCGGAGCTCGTCGATGGCGTCTCCAAGCTCGACAAGATCGAGTTCCAGTCGGCCGAGGACGCGCAGGCCGAGAACTTCCGCAAGATGCTGCTCGCGATGGCGCGCGACGTGCGCGTGATCCTGATCAAGCTCGCCGATCGCCTGCACAACATGCGCACGCTGGCCGCGGTCGCGCCGGCCAAGCGCCGGCGCGTCGCGCGCGAGACGATGGAGATCTACGCGCCGATCGCCAACCGGCTCGGCCTGAACGAGCTGTTCCACGAGCTGCAGGAGCTCGCCTTCTCGCACACCCACCCGATGCGCTACCGGGTGTTGGCCAAGGCGACGCGCTCGGCGCGCGGCAACCGCCGCGAGGTCGTCGGCAAGATCGAATCCGCGATCAAGGCGAGGCTCGCCGAGGCCGGGATCGCGGCCTCGATCACGGGCCGCGAGAAGCACATCTACTCGATCTACCGCAAGATGATCGAGAAGCACCTGTCGTTCTCCGAGGTGCACGATATCTACGGCTTTCGCGTGGTGGTGCAGGACGCCCCGACCTGCTACCTGGCGCTGGGCGCCCTGCATGGCCTGTACAAGCCGGTGCCGGGCAAGTTCAAGGACTACATCGCGATCCCCAAGGCCAACGGCTACCAGTCGCTGCACACGGCGCTGATCGGCCCCTACGGGGTCCCGGTCGAGATCCAGCTGCGCACCGAGGGCATGCACCGCCTCGCCGAGGCCGGCGTCGCCTCGCACTGGATGTACAAGAGCGACACCGACACCTTCTCCGAGCTGCAGAAGAAGACTCACCAGTGGCTGCAGTCGCTGCTCGAGATCCAGAGCCAGTCGGGCGACGCGCAGGAATTTCTCGAGCACGTCAAGGTCGATCTCTTCCCGGACGAGGTCTACGTATTCACGCCCAAGGGCCGAATCCTGTCGCTGCCGCGCGGCGCGACCGCCGTCGACTTCGCCTACGCGGTGCACACCGACATCGGCAACAAGTGCGTCGCGGCGAGGGTGAACGGCGAGCTGGTGCCGCTGCGCACCGAGCTGCGCAACGGCGAGCGCATCGAGATCATCACCACCGGCTACGCCAAGCCCAACCCCGCCTGGCTGCAGTACGTGCGCACCGGCAAGGCGCGCTCGAACATCCGCCACTTCCTGAAGACCATGCAGTACGACGAGTCGGCCGCGCTCGGCGAGCGACTGCTCGAGCAGGCCCTCAAGGCGGCAGGCCACAGCTCCGCCGACGTCAACCTGCCAAGCTGGGAACGGACGGTGCGCGACTCCGGCGCGCATTCCAGGCAGGAGGTGCTCGCCGACATCGGCCTGGGGCGGCGCCTGCCCGCGGTCGTGGCGCGCCACCTGCTGCGCAGGGCCGAACGCGAGGACGCACGCGCGGCCCCGGCGGGCAAGGGCGCCAGCATCGTGATCCGGGGCACCGAGGGCATGGCCGTGCAGCTCGCCAGCTGCTGCCGGCCGATCCCCGGCGACGCGATCGTCGGTTCGATGAAGAAAGGTCAGGGGCTGGTCGTCCATATCGCCGACTGCCGGCACGCGGTGCGCTCGCGCCGCACCTCTCCGGAGCAGTGGCTGGACGTGGAGTGGGACCGCAAGCCCGCGCGCCTCTTCCACGCCGCGCTGCGGGTAACCGTGGCCAACCAGCGCGGCGTGCTCGCCAAGGTCGCCTCGGGAATCGCCGGCGCGGGCTCCAACATCGACTCGATCAGCATGGGCGAGGACCGGGCGCTCTATGCGCCCATGCTGTTCGTGCTCGAGGTCGCCAACCGCCAGCACCTCGCGCGCGTCATGCGCGCCCTGCGCCGCCTGCCGGAAGTCGAGAA
>JADLES010000007.1 GCA_020845995.1 Burkholderiales bacterium
CGATGGTAAACTTTTGACGACATGCCTGCTCCGCGTTTCGTCCACCTGAGGATGCACAGCGAATACTCGGTGACGGACGGGATCGTGCGCATCGACGAGGCGGTGGCGGCGGCGCGGGCCGACGAGATGCCGGCGCTCGCGCTCACCGACCTCGGCAACGTCTTCGGCATGGTCAAGTTCTACAAGGCGGCGCGCGGCGCGGGCCTGAAGCCGGTGATTGGCGCCGACTGCTGGATCCGCAACGAGACCGACCGCGACAAGCCGTACCGGGCGCTGCTCTTGTGCGCCTCGCGCGCCGGGTACCTGCGCCTGTGCGAACTGCTGTCGCGCGCCTGGTTGAAGAACCAGCACCGCGCGCGCGCGGAGATCTCGATGGGCTGGTTCGGGGAGGGGGGTACGGACGGCCTGATCGCGCTCTCGGGTTTCGCCGGCGGCGATGTCGCGAACGCGCTCGCCGGCGGCAAGCTGGCCGCGGCCGAAAAGCTGGCCTCGGCATGGACAGGCCTCTTTCCCGCCCGCTACTACCTCGAAGTGCAGCGCGCGGGGGCGCCGAACACGGAAAAGCTGGTCGCCGCGACGCTCGCGCTCGCGGCGAAGCTGCAGCTGCCGGTGGTCGCCACCCACCCGGTGCAGTTCCTCGCGCGCGAGGACTTCAAGGCGCACGAGGCGCGCGTGTGCATCGCGCAGGGCAGCACGCTCGGCGACCAGCGGCGGCCGAAGCCGTTCACGCCGGAGCAGTACCTCAAGACGCAGGAGCAGATGGCGGAACTGTTCGCCGACCTCCCGCAGGCGCTGGAGAACGCGGTCGAGATCGCCCGGCGCTGCAACCTGGAGATCGAGCTGGGCAAGAACAGGCTGCCGGCGTTTCCCACGCCCGAGGGGGTGTCGCTGGACGACTACCTCGCGAGCGAAGCCGAGAAGGGGCTCGCCCAACGCTTCGAAAGATTGTCCCTGGAAGAGAAAGACAAACCCCGCTATCGCGAGCGGCTGGCGTTCGAGATCCGGACCATCGCGCATATGGGATACGCGGGCTACTTCCTCATCGTCGCCGACTTCATCAACTGGGCGAAGGCCAACGGCGTGCCCGTGGGTCCCGGACGCGGCTCGGGCGCGGGCTCGCTCGTCGCCTATGCGCTCGGCATCACCGACCTCGATCCGCTCAGGTACGACCTGCTGTTCGAGCGCTTTCTCAACCCGGAACGCGTGTCGATGCCGGACTTCGACATCGACTTCTGCCAGGACGGCCGCGACCGGGTGATCGGCTACGTGCGCGGGAAGTATGGCGAGGATTCGGTTTCCCAGATCGCCACCTTCGGCACCATGGCCGCGCGCGCGGTGGTGCGCGATACCGGCCGCGTCCTCGACCTCGGCTATGGTTTCTGCGACCAGATCGCCAAGCTCATTCCCGTGCAGCCCGGCCGCACCATCACGCTCGCCGAGGCGCGCGAGATGGAGCCGCTGCTCGCCGAGCGCGAGAGGAAGGAGGAGGAAGTGCGCGAGCTGCTGGAGCTCGGTGAGAAGCTCGAGGGCCTCACGCGCAACGTCGGCATGCACGCCGGCGGCGTGCTGATCGCGCCGGGCAAGCTCACCGATTTCTGCCCTCTCTACGCCGCCGAAGGCACCGCCAACGTGATCTCGCAGCTGGACAAGGACGACGTCGAGGCCGTGGGCCTGGTGAAATTCGACTTTCTCGGTCTCACTACGCTCACGGTGCTCGCCTGGGCCGAGCGCCACGTGCGCGAGATGGGCGAGAAATCGTTCTCGATCGAGGCGCTGCCGCTCGACGACAGGGCGGCCTACGCCATGCTCGCCTCGGGCAACGCCACCGGGGTGTTCCAGTTCGAGTCGCGCGGCATGCGCGAGTTGCTGCGGCAAGCGCCGCCGGCGCGCTTCGAGGACGTGATCGCGCTGGTGGCGCTGTACCGGCCAGGCCCCATGGAGCTGATCCCGGACTACGTGGCATGCAAGCAGGGCCGCAAGCGCATCGACTACCTCGACCCGCGCCTGGAGCCGATCCTCGCGCCGACCTACGGGATCATGGTCTACCAGGAGCAGGTGATGCAGATCGCGCAGGTGATCGGCGGCTACTCGCTGGGCGCCGCGGACCTGCTGCGGCGCGCGATGGGCAAGAAGCTGCCCGAGGAGATGGCGCAGCAGCGCGATATTTTCGTCGCGGGCGCGCAGCAGGGCGGCCTCGCGCGCGCTCGCGCGATGCAGCTCTTCGACCTGATGGAGAAGTTCGCCGGCTACGGCTTCAATAAGTCGCACGCCGCCGCCTACGCGCTGCTCGCCTACCAGACCGCGTACATGAAGGCGCACCATGGCGCGGCGTTCGCGGCGGCCAACCTGTCGGCGGTGATGGACGACACCGACAAGCTGCGCCAATACCGCGACGACGCGGTGGCCCACGGCCTGACGGTGCTGCCGCCGGACATCAACGTCTCGGCGTTCCATTTCCTCCCGGTGGATCGGCAGACCGTGCGCTACGGTCTGGGCGGGGTGCGCGGCACCGGCCAGGCGGCGATCGAGTCTGTCCTGCGGGCCCGCGAGGCGGGGCCGTTCACGGATCTATTCGATTTCTGCCGCCGCGTGGACAAGCGCCTGGTGAACCGCCGCTGCCTGGAGGCGCTGATCCGCGCCGGCGCCTTCGACGCCGTCCATGGCAATCGCGCGAGCCTGCTCGCTTCCGCGGGGCGCGCCATCGAGGCGGCCGAGCAGGCCGAGCGCGCCGCCACGCAGACGAGCCTCTTTGGCGAAGCCGGGGCGGCCGACACGGCCGGGCTGGTGCTGGTCGAAACGCCGGCCTGGGACCTGCGCCAGCGGCTCACGGAGGAGAAGACCGCGCTCGGCTACTGCCTGTCGGGCCACCTGTTCTCGGTCTACGAGCGCGAGCTGAAGGGCTTTCCGCGCACGCCGCTCGCGAAGCTCGCCACCGCCGGGGAGCGCGTCTGGATCGCCGGCGTGGTGTCCGCGGCGCGCGTGCAGATGACGCGCCGCGGCCGGATGATGGCCATCGTGCTCGACGACGGCACGGCGCAGGCGGAGATTTCCGTGTTCAACGAGCAGTTCGAGAAGCATCGCGACAGGCTGAAGGACGACCGGCTGCTGGTGGTGCAGGGCAAGGTGCAGCGCGACGAGTTCAGCGGCGGCCTGCGCGTGACCGCGGACGACCTGCTCGACCTCGCCTTGCTGCGCGCGCGCCTGGGGGCGAGGCTGCGCATCGAGATGCACGGCGCATCCGGCAAGGCACGGGACCCGAAGCGACTGATGGATCTCCTCGCTCCCTACCGGGCGGCGGGCGAGGGCGGCTGCCCGGTGCTGGTCCACTGCGAGAGCGCCGGCGCGAGCTGCGATGTGGCGCTCGGCGATGCCTGGCGCGTGCGGCCCGATGAGCAGATGCTGGGCGAGCTCGCCGCCTGGCTTTCGCCCGAGGCGGTCGAATTCCAGTACGGGAACGCGGCGCCTTAGTCGCCGCTCAGCGCCGATTCCGCCTCGTCGCGGGTCCAGCGAACGTTGCAGGTTTCGCGGCGCATTTTGGCGCAGACCGCGCGGTACCACTCGTTCTGCAGGCGCTCGGCCGGATCGGCGCGGCGCTTCTCGGCGAGAAATTCCCCGAGCAGCGGATAGCAGGCTCGCAGCTGCTCGCGCGTGGCATCGCGCGCATCGCCGATCGGGAACGAGCCGCCGCGCGCGCAGGCCGCGCCGATCAGCGCGCGGCGCAGCTGCGCCGCGACGACGCTCGCGCCCAAGGTGGCTTTGACGCCGAAGCGGATCTCCGCTCCCGCCCATTCCCGCGTGGCCCAGTTCAGGCGGCAGCTCTCTTCCGGGAGGTAGCGGCGCACCGAGATGCCGAGCAAAGGCAGCCGGCGCTCCTCCAGCAGGGCGCGCGCATCAACCAGGTATGCGTCCAGCGCGTCCGGCGGCAGCAGGCATTCGCAGGCCCAGGCCGATCCCTCGGCCGGCGCGGTGCCGGCCAGGTCCAGTTCGACCGGTGCGATGCTGTTTCCGGCGCTGTGGCGCAGCGAGTCGATCGAAAAGGTCAGGCTGTAGAGGACGCCCAGCACGCCATGGCCGCCGAGCGCCAGCCGGAGCAGCTGCGGGTTCGCGTCGCGGCTGGCGCGCCGCAGTTCGCCGTCCGGCGTCACGAGCGTGGCGGCGACGACATGCGCCGGCACCGGCAAGCCGTCCGGGCCGGGGCTTGCGGCCGACGCCGCTTCGCCGACCGTCGGCGGGAGGCGGCGCGAGCCCGCGAAGGCGTCCAGGGCCGCGCCTTGGCGCGCGAGGCAATCCGACAGCTCGCCCCAGGAGGTCGCAGCCTGGACTTCGAGCAGCCCGCGCGCGAGGTCGGCGCGCAGGACCCGGTCCAGGCCCGAGGCATCCAGCGTGAGAGCCCCCTCGCGCGATTGGCGCACGGCCGTGCGCAGTTCGTCGGCCGAGCGCACCCGCACGATCGGCGAACGGCGCGGGGCGGGAAGGTCCAGTCCGGCGGGCAGTGTCAGCGTGGCGAGCATGGCGTTCTCCGGTTGCTGTCGACTCGGGCGCATTGTTCGCGCGGCGAACGCGGCGCCGCAACCGCGCCGCACCGGGTAGCGGGATGCAATACCTGCGGTCGCTAAGCCGTGGGCAGGCGCTCGAAGCCGCGGCACGGCGCGGCCAAATCGCCCACGGCGTCCTCGGCGTCGACGCGATCGACGCGCGCCGCGGGCGGACCGCGCCGCGCCCAGGCGATCAGTTCCTCCACCGCGCGCGCCTCGCCCTGCAGCAGCGCTTCGACCGTGCCGTCGCGGCGGTTGCGCACCCATCCCGCGAGGCCGCGAGCGAGCGCTTCGCGGCGCAGCGCGTCGCGGTAGCCGACGCCCTGGACGCGGCCGGCGATGCGCAGGTGGCGGGTCGTGCTCATGACCGGATTCTGCCTTCCCGCGGCGCCTCGCGAACGGCTGACGCCGTGGTAAAGTTCTCCCGGGAACCGCCTGGGAGAGCACGTCATGCGCGCCGCACTGCTTGTCATCGCCGGATTGGCCCTGATCGGATTTATCGCCGTCGCTTTCGTGCTGCCGCAGATGGCGGGCGCCGAGGCCAGGGAGGCCGCGCAGGCGCTGGTCAGCGGCGCCGAAACGGGGAAGCAGCCGGTCGCGGCCGCCGCGGAGAAAGCCGGCAACCTGGCCGGCGCGGGCGCGAGCGTCAAGATCGCCGCCAAGTCCGACGCCAAGCTCGGCGAGATGAAATGGATCGTCGAGGCGAACGGCGCGATCCGCGGCTGGAACGAGAAAAACGCGATCGAGATCTCGCTCACGCCGAAACTGGAGGGCGGCAAGGTGAGCTGGACCTGCCGCGGCTATCCGAACGCCTCGATGCCCGCGAGCTGCGGCGGGCGCGGCTGAGCTTCAGTACGCGCTAGGGTCTGCGCTCAACTCCTGGCCGCGCTCACCGCGGTCAGGATTCCCTGCATGATGGCGATCGGCGTGGGCGGGCAGCCCGGCACCGCCACGTCCACCGGGATCACGTTGGCGACGCGGCCGCAACTCGCGTAGCTCTCGCCGAACACGCCGCCGTCGCAGCCGCAGTCGCCGACCGCGACCACCAGCTTGGGCTCGGGGGTCGCCTCGTAGGTGCGTTTCAGCGCCGTCTCCATGTGGCGCGACACGGGCCCCGTGACCAGCAGCAGGTCGGCGTGCCGCGGGCTGGCGACGAAGCGGATGCCGAGCCGCTCCAGGTTGTAGTGCGGGCCGTTGGCGGCGTGGATCTCGAGCTCGCAGCCGTTGCACGAGCCGGCGTCGACGTGGCGGATGGCGAGCGAGCGGCGAAAGTGCCGGAGCACGGCCTCCGCGAGCTGCTGTTCGACCAGCCGCAGGCGCTCGTCGGCCTGCGGCGCCGGCTCGCTGACGATGCCGACCCTGGCGATCTGCTTGAGGATCTTGTACACGCTACAGGTCCTGGCCGCTGTAGGAAAGGTTGAACGACTTGTTGATCAGCGGGAAATCCGGAACGATGTTGTCCATGATCGCGTGCTCGAGCGCCGGCCAGTTCTGCCACGACGGATCGTGCGCATGGCAGCGGCGCACGCGCCCGCCCGCGCCCGCCTCGAGCGCCACCAGCACCTCGCCGCGCCAGCCCTCGACCCAGCCCAGGCCGAAGGCGCCTTCGCTCGCCGCGCCCAGCGGCACTCGCAGCTCGCCGGCCGGCAGCCGCTCGAGGATGGCGCGCTGCAGGCGCAGCGACTCGAGCGCCTCCTCGAAGCGCACCACGATGCGCGCGGCGACGTCGCCGTTGCGGTGCGAGGCGATATTCGGCCGCAGCTCGTCGTAGGGAGCGAAGCCCGGGTGCGCCCGGGCATCGAACGCATGGCCGCTCGCACGCGCCGCGAGGCCGACCACGCCGAGGCGGGCGGCGACCGCCGGCAGCAGGCGCCCGGTGGTGATGCACCGGTCCTGCAGCCCGGCGTGGTTGTAATAGATCGAGCGCAGGTTGCGCAGCTCCTCCTTCAGCTGCAGCGCTTCCTCGGTGAGCGCCTTCGCGGCAGCGCGGTCAAGATCGCAGGCAACGCCTCCGGGCACCACCTGGTCCATCAGGTAACGGTGGCCGCAGAGCCGCGCGTTGGCGCGCAGCAGCATCTCCTTCAAGCGCCAGAACTGCGCGAAGCCGAAGGCGAGCGAGCAGTCGTTGCCGAGGTAGCCCAGGTCGCCCAGGTGGTTGGCGATGCGTTCGCGCTCGAGGAGCAGGGCGCGCAGGTACAGCGCGCGCGCGCTCGGGCGCGTGCCCGTCAGGCCCTCGAGCGCCATGGCGTAGGCCCAGGCGTAGGCGACGGTGCTGTCGCCCGAGACGCGCCCGGCAAGGCGCGCGCCGTCCGCGAGCGTCATCTGCTCGAAGCGCTTCTCGATGCCCTTGTGCTTGTAGCCGAGGCGCTCCTCCAGGCGCAGCACCTTCTCGCCGACGATCGAGAAGCGGAAGTGGCCCGGCTCGATGGTGCCGGCATGCACCGGCCCCACCGGGATCTCGTGCACCCCCTCGCCCTCGACGCGCACGAAGGCGTAGCGGTCCGGTTCTTCAGCAATCTCCGCCTGGAAATCCTTGCGCAGCGGAAACGCGTCTTGCCGCCAGGCGCCATGGCGCAGCCACTTGCGCGCGTCGGCCGCGCCTTCGGGGACAACGCCGACCAGGTCGCGCGCCGCGCGCTGCATGCGCCCCGCGCAGGCATATAGATCCGAGAGGTCGGGATAGCTTTGCATGGGCTCGGCCGCGCGCAGTTCCAGGCAGGCGAGGCCCTCGTAGAGCGCGAGCAGGGCGCGCACCCGCAGCCCGCACCCGCGATCGCGCTCGTCGCTCGCCCAGAGCGCGGCGAGCCTGCCGCCGGAGCGCGCCGCCGCCTCGCAGCCGCCGCGCCACTGGCGCGCGTCGACTTCGGCGCGCCAGGCGGGCACCGCCCCTGCCACGGGTACGAGCGCAATGCCGGGGAGCGCGGGAGCCATCGCCTCAGCCAATCAGGCGCGCCGCCTGGCGATACCAGTCGATCAGGTAGGGCGGGACGTACAGGCCCAGCATCAGCACGATCGACAGGTGCACGAACACCGGGATGAGCGCCGGACGGTGCGGCAGGCGCGCGCGTGCTGCGCCGCTCCTTTCACCAAATACCATCGGCTGCACCTTGCCGAAGATGGCGGCGAAGGCGACGCCCAGCGCGACGAGCAGGAACGGCGTCGCCCAGGAGTGCTCGTGCATCGCCGAGGTGAGCATCATGAATTCGCTCGTGAACACGCCGAAGGGCGGCAGCCCCAGGATCGCGAAGGTGCCGAGCGCGA
>JADLES010000008.1 GCA_020845995.1 Burkholderiales bacterium
GGCTGTCCCGCAATGGGAAACCGGTCAAGGTCAAGGATGTACTGACCGCCATGATCAAGGCGCACGAGATCCAGGGCGTGCTCGCGCTGGAGAACAGCTTCAACCGGGTCGGCCTCGACCATGTCGTGCTGGTGAAGGTGGCTTCGACCGCCGTCGTTGCGGGCCTCCTGAATCTGAGCATGGAAGAAACCATCAACGCCGTGTCGCAGGCCTGGGTCGACGGCCAGAGCCTGCGTACCTACCGCCATGCGCCCAATACCGGGTCAAGGAAGAGCTGGGCGGCGGGCGACGCCACCGCGCGCGCCGTGCGGCTGGCGCTCATCAGCCAGACCGGCGAGATGGGCTACCCCTCGGTGCTGACGGCGAAGGGCTGGGGCTTCTACGACGTGCTCTTCAAGGGCAAGTCGTTCAGGTTCCAGCGCCCCTTCGGCAGCTACGTGATGGAGAACGTGCTGTTCAAGATCTCCTTCCCCGCTGAATTTCACTCGCAAACTGCGGTGGAGGCGGCGATGCAGCTGCATCCGCAAGTGAAGAACAGGATTTCTGAAATCAAAAGAATAAGAATCAGAACCCACGAAGCCGCGATCCGCATCATCGACAAGAAGGGACCGCTCAACAATCCCGCCGACCGCGACCACTGCATTCAGTACATGGTCGCCGTGCCGCTGATCTACGGGCGGCTCACGGCGGCGGATTATGAAGACGATGTTGCCTCGGATCCCAGAATTGATTCTCTAAGAAACAAGATCGTGTGCGTGGAGGACAAGCGATTCACGCGCGACTACCACGCGCCGGACAAGCGCTCGATCGCCAACGCGCTCACGATCGAGTTCAAGGACGGCTCGAAGCTGGACGAGGTGGTCTGCGAGTACCCGATCGGTCACAAGCGCCGCCGCAAGGAGGGCATGCCGGTACTGGTGGAGAAATTCAGGACCAATCTGGCCCGGCGTTTCCCTGCGAAGCAATCGGCAATGATCCTGGACCTGTTCCTGGACGAAAAACGGCTTCAGAACACCCCCGTGCGTGAATTCGTGGACCTGATGGTCATATGAGCCCGAGGCGCGCCTTCGCGGCTCTCGCCTTGCTGCTCCTTTTCGCGCCGGCGCACGCCGCCGACGGCTGGGAGCGGTTTTTCGAGCCGTCCCTCGGCGACCTGCGCGCGGAGGCCGCGGAGGCGAAGAAGGACGGCGGGAAGGGCCTGGTGGTGATGTATCACTTCGAGGAATGCCCCTACTGCGAGCGCATGAAGCGCGAGGTGCTGTCGCGGCCGGAGGTGCAGGCGCATTACCGCAAGGCCTTCCGCGCGCTCGCCATCGACACGCGCGGCTCGCAGGAAATCACCGGATTCTCCGGCAAGACGCTGCCGGAGAACGAGTTCACGCGCGCCGCCGGCGTGCGCGCCACGCCGACCTTCCAGTTCTACGCGCCGGACGGAACCCTGCTCTACACGCAGGGCGGCGCGATCTACGATCCGGCCGAGTTCATGCTGCTTGGCGACTACGTCGCCAGCGGCGCGCACCGCAGCGCGCCGTTCACGGCCTACAAGCGAAACAGGCAGAAACAACGAGGAAGCTGATCATGCCCCACGACCTGCACGGCACCCTCCGGCCCATGAAGGGCGGGAAGTTCTACTCCCTGCCCCAGCTGGGCAAGGCGCTCGACGTGAAGATCGAGCGCCTGCCCCTGTCGGTCCGCGTCGTGCTGGAATCGGTGCTGCGCAACTGCGACGGCAAGAAGGTCACCGAGGAGCACGTCCGCCAGCTCGCCCACTGGAAGCCAAACGCCGAACGCACCGAGGAGATTCCGTTCGTGCTGGCGCGCATCGTGCTGCAGGACTTCACCGGCGTGCCGCTGCTGTGCGACCTCGCGGCGATGCGCGGCGTGGCTGAGAAGATGGGCAGGAACCCCAAGCTGATCGAGCCGCTGGTGCCGGTGGACCTGGTGGTCGACCACTCGGTGCAGGTCGACCACTACGGCAGCAAGGACGCGCTCGATCTCAACATGAAGCTGGAATTCAAGAGGAACGAAGAGCGCTACCAGTTCATGAAATGGGGCATGCAGGCCTTCGACACCTTCAAGGTGGTGCCCCCCGGCATCGGTATCGTGCACCAGGTGAACCTGGAGTACCTCGCGCGCGGCGTGCACCAGAAGGACGGCGTCTATTACCCCGACACGCTGGTCGGCACCGACAGCCACACCACCATGATCAACGGCATCGGCGTGGTCGGCTGGGGCGTGGGCGGCATCGAGGCCGAGGCCGGCATGCTCGGCCAGCCGGTGTACTTCCTGACCCCCGATGTGGTCGGAGTGAACCTGAACGGCGCGCTGCACCCGGCCTGCACGGCCACCGATCTCGTTCTCACCGTGACGGAGATGCTGCGCAAGGCCAAGGTCGTCGGCAAGTTCGTCGAGTTCTACGGCGAGGGCTGCGCCTCGCTGTCGGTCACCGACCGCGCGACCATCGCCAACATGGCGCCCGAGTACGGCGCGACCATGGGGTTCTTCCCGGTGGACGCGAAGACGGTCGCCTACTTCAAGGGCACCGGCCGTACCGACGCCGAGATCGCCGCCTTCGAGGCCTACTACAAGGCGCAAGGCATGTTCGGCGTGCCGAAGAAGGGCGAGATCGACTACAGCCAGGACCTCGAGCTGGATCTCGGCACGGTGAAGGCCTCCCTCGCCGGGCCCAAGCGCCCGCAGGACCGCATCGACCTCGACCGGATGAAAAGCACGTTCACCAGCCTGTTCTCCGCGCCGGTCAAGGACAACGGCTTCGGCAAGAATCCGTCCGACCTGGGCAGGAAATTCAAAACCTATGACGGCCTCGAGATCGCGAACGGCGACGTGCTGATCGCGGCGATCACCTCATGCACCAACACCTCGAACCCGGGCGTGCTGCTGGCGGCGGGGTTGCTCGCCAAGAAGGCAACAGAGCTGGGACTCCGGGTGAAGCCGCACGTCAAAACCTCGCTTGCTCCGGGCTCGCGCGTGGTCACCGAATACCTCGTCAAGGCGGGCCTGCTGCCGTACCTGGAGAAGCTCGGCTTCTACCTCGCCGGCTACGGCTGCACGACCTGCATCGGCAACTCCGGCCCCCTCGCGCAGGCGATCGAGGAGACGATCGTCAAGAACGAGCTGGTCTGCGCGGCCGTACTGTCCGGCAACCGGAATTTCGAGGCGAGAATTCACCCCAACATTCGCGCCAACTTCCTCGCCTCGCCGCCGCTGGTGGTGGCGTACGCGATCGCGGGATCGGTCCTGGTCGATTTCAAGAGTCAACCCCTTGGGAAATCCAAGGACGGGCAGGACGTCTACATCGGCCACATCTGGCCGAGCTTGGACGAGATCGAGGCGCTCATGAAGCTTGCCATGGACGCGCCCACCTTCCGCCGGCTCTACGGCGACCTCGCAAACGCCAGCCCGATGTTCAAGAAGATCTCCGCGCCCACCGGCCAGGTCTACAGCTGGCCCGCCTCCACTTACATCGCCGAGCCGCCCTTCTTCCGCGACTTCGTCATGCAGCCGGGCAACCCCGGCGACATCCGGGGAGCGAAGATCCTCGGCGTGTTCGGGGACTCGGTCACCACCGACCACATCAGCCCCGCCGGCTCGATCAAGCCCACCTCGCCCGCGGGCATCTACCTGCAGGAGAACGACGTTTCGGTCGCCGACTTCAACAGCTATGGCGCGCGCCGCGGCAACCACGAGGTGATGATGCGGGGGACGTTTGCCAACGTGCGCATCAAGAACCTCATGCTGGGCGGCAAGGAGGGAGGGCTAACGAAGTACAAGGGCGAGGAAATGCCGATCTACGACGCCGCCATGCGCTACATCGCCGACGGCACGCCGACCGTGGTCTTCGGCGGCGAGGAATACGGCACCGGTTCCTCGCGCGACTGGGCGGCCAAGGGCACGCAACTGCTGGGAGTGAAGGCGGTGATCGTGCGCAGCTTCGAGCGCATCCACCGTTCCAACCTGGTCGGCATGGGCGTGCTGCCGCTGCAGTTCACGGGCTCCGATAGCGCCGCCTCGCTCGGCATCACCGGCGAGGAGGAGATTTCGATCTCGGGGCTGGACCACATCAGGCCGCAACAGGAGTTGACGGTTTCGATTCGCTTTTCAAACGGAAATACCAGGGAAATCAAGGTCAAGAGCAGGATCGACACCGCGATCGAAGTCGACTACTACAAGCACGGCGGCATCCTGCCCTACGTGCTGCGCGAGTTGATCGCGAAAGGCGGCTCCGCCTCCAGGGCAGCCTAGCGCAGCAGCCTGGCCCCCAGCCTGAGGAGCTTTCGCAGGCCGGGGAGGTCGAGCGCGAGCGCGTCCCCGGACCAGGCCTCGAGCGCCTCCATGAGCGCGAGGGTCTCGCGCAGGCGCTTCTGCAACTGAGGGTCCTCGCGCGCGAACTCGCGGCCCGCGGCGCACTCGCGCAGGAACGCGAGGGTCGGGTCGAATTCGCGCTCCTTGCGCTCGCGCGCGAGCACGCGCAGCAGCTCCCAGGGGTCGAGCGGCGTCTCGAAATGGTCGCGCCGGTCCCCCGCGAGGTGCACCACCCGCGCCAGGTCCCAGTTCTGCAGTTCGCGCAGGCTGGTGCTGACATTCGAGCGCGCCACCTGCAGCACCGCGGCGATCTCCTCGGCGTGCGCCGGCCGGCCGAGATAGAAGAGCAGCGCGTGGATCTGCGCGACGGTGCGGCTCACCCCCCAGCGCGCGCCCATCTCGCCCCAGTGCAGGACGAAGCGCGCCCCCAGGCCGCCGACGGCCCCGGTCAGTGCGTCCTGCGCGGCGGCGGCGGCGACCATGACTTGACGCCAGCCTATGGGATGTCTATTATTTCTGTCAAGACCGAAACTACAGAAGGAGAAGAACATGAGAGTCCTGGTCTTGGGCGGCACGGGCTTCGTCGGCCGCCACGCCGCCGCCGCGCTGCGCGCCCGCGGCCACGGCGTGGTCATCGGCACGCGCGACCCGAAGCGCGCGCGGCGCGGTCTGTCCCCCGAACTGCGCGCGGGCTTGTCCGACGCCGAGTTGCGCGAGATCCACCTCGAGTCGCTCACCAGCCGCTATGTCTGGCGCCCGCTGCTGCGCGACGTGAGCGCGGTGGTCAACGCCGCCGGCATCCTGCGCGAGCGGGGCAGCGAGACCTACGACCGGGTCCACCACATGGCGCCCGGGGCGCTCGCGCTCGCCTGCGAGCGCATGGGTCTGCGCCTGGTGCACCTGTCGCTGCTCGGGCTGCGCCGCGAATCGCGCAACCGCTTTCTGCGCTCAAAGCTGCTCGGGGAGCGGGCGGTCGCGCAGACCCGCGCCGATTACAGCCTCGTGCGTCCTTCCCTGCTCGACGGCGTGGACGGCGGCGCCGGCGCCTGGCTGCGGCGCGTCGCCGCCTGGCCGGTGCACTTCTGTCCCGCGGACGCGAAGGGGCGCATCGCGCCGCTGGACGTGCGCGACCTCGGCGATGCCCTCGCCAGGCTCTGCGAGATGCCCGGCTACGCCATGCCGCGCGAGGTCGAGCTGGGGGGCGGTGCGCGCCGCACCCTCGCTGACTACCTGGAATTCCTGCGCTCGCTCGAGGGACGGCGCCCGGCGGCGCAGGTGCCGGTGCCCGCGGCGCTCGCGCGCCTGGTCGCCCTCTCCTGCGACCTGCTCCACCTCTCGCCGCTGTCGCTGAGCCTGCTCGAACTGCTGCGGCGGGACAATCTGCCGGGAGAGAACCTGCTGCAGGCCCTGATCAACCGGGCCCCCGCGCAACGGCGCCCGGCCTATGCGGCGGCGGCAACGCCCGCAGTAATACCTACGGGGCACGAAACCCCGGTGCCGCCCAGCCCGCAATAGCCGTCCGGGTTCTTGCCGAGATACTGCTGGTGGTAGTCCTCGGCGTAGTAGAACTCCGGCGCCGGGCGGATTTCCGTCGTGATGGCGCCGAAGCCATTTTTCTGGAGCGCTTTCTCGAACAGCTCTTTGGACTTCTTCGCCGCTTCGAACTGAAGATCGTTGTCGGTGTAAACCGCTGACCTGTACTGCGTCCCGGCATCGTTGCCCTGGCGCATGCCCTGGGTCGGGTCGTGGCCTTCCCAGAAAGCCTTGAGCAGCTGCTCGTAGCTCACCTGCTTCGGGTCGAACATCACCAGCACCGCCTCGGTGTGGTTGGTGAACCCGGAACAAACTTCCTCGTACGACGGGTTCTTCGTCTCGCCGCCCGCGTAGCCGACCGCGGTGCTGTAGACGCCGGGGATCGCCCAGAACAGTTTCTCCGCGCCCCAGAAGCAGCCCAGGCCGAAGATCGCGCGCTCAAGGCCGGCCGGAAACGGCGGCACGATGCGGTTGCCGTTGACGAAGTGCGTCTCGCATACTCGCATTCCCTGCGTGCGGCCGGGCAGCGTCGAGCTGGGGGGCAGCAGCGACTTCATCTTCTTCATGAACGCGAACATACGAGCCTCCTGTCAGGGACAGTCCACGTTTTTCTGACCCGGCGGGTCAACGTCGGGAAACGTGGACTGTCCCTATTTTCGTAGAATAACATCATGAAAATCTGCGTTTACGGCGCGGGCGCCATCGGCGGCCTGATCGCCGCGCGGCTCGCGCAGGCGGGGCACGAGGTCTCGGTCGTTGCCAGGGGCGCGCAGCTGACGGCGATCGTCGCGCACGGCCTGCGGATCGTTTCGGCGGGCAAGGAAACCGCCACCCGCCTGAAGGCGAACAACGATCCCGGAAAGCTCGGCCCGCAGGATTACGTCATCGTCGCGGTCAAGGGCCACAGCCTGCCCGAGGTCGCGGCCGGCATCGCCCCGCTTCTTGGCGAGGGCACCTCCATCGTCACCGCCATGAACGGCGTGCCCTGGTGGTTCTTCGACCGGCTGGCCTTCGGCGGCGGCAAGCTGCGCCTGGAGTCGCTCGACCCGGGCGGCGGGCTTGCGCAGGCGATGCCCACCGGGCGCATCGTCGGATGCGTCGTTCACGTTACGGCATCGGCTCCGGCGCCCGGGCTGATCCATCATCACCGGAATCAGCGCCTGATCGTCGGCGAGCCGGGCGGGAAGAACAGCGCGCGCACCGGCAGGCTCGCCGCGGCTCTGCGCACCGCGGATTTCGAGGTCGAGGAAAGCGCTTTCATCGAAAAGGATTCCTGGGTCAAGCTGCTCGGCAACATCAGCGCCAACCCGGTGTCCGCGCTCACGCTGGCAAACACGGACCGGATGCTCGCCGACGAGCAGGTCCGGGCGTACATGGTGGCGATCATGCGCGAGTGTCTCGCCATCGGCCGCGCGGTCGGCGTGGACGCCGGCATTGAAACCGAGGCGCGCATCGACATGGCGCGCAAGCTCGGCGCCTTCAAGACCTCGATGCTGCAGGATATGGAGGCCGGCAAACGCCTGGAGATCGACACCCTGCTCACCGGCACGCTGGAGATCGCGAAGAAGGCCGGCGTCGCCGCCCCCTTCACCGAAAGCCTCGCCGGCCTCATCCGCCTGCGCGTGCAGTCGGGGTAATAGGGGACAGACCCCATTTTTCTCCCATTTTTCTCATTTGCACGCCAGCGCGAATCGTCCGATGGGGATGAGAAAAACAGGATGGTAAAAATAGGGTCCGTCCCCTTTTCGCACGCGCTTTGCGTGGCGCCGATGATGGACTGGACCGACCGCCACTGCCGCTACTTCCTGCGGCAGGTCTCCTCAAAGGCCATCCTCTACACCGAGATGATCACCACCGGCGCGCTGCTGCACGGCGACGTCGAGCGGCACCTTGCATTCAGCGCCGAGGAGCATCCCGTGGCCGCGCAACTGGGCGGCAGCGAACCCGCGGACCTCGCGCGTTGCGCGCAGCTCGTCGGGCGGTACGGCTACGACGAGGTCAACCTCAACATCGGCTGCCCGAGCGAGCGCGTGCAACGCGGCGCCTTCGGCGCCTGCCTGATGGCCGAGCCGGAGCTAGTCGCCGACTGCGTGCGCGCGATCCGCGAGGCCGTGCAGGTTCCCGTCACCGTGAAGCACCGGCTGGGCCTCGACTCCACGGAGGATTTCTCCTTCGTCGAGAAATTCGTGGACAAGGTGTCGGCGGCAGGCTGCCGGACCTTCATCGTCCATGCGCGCAACGCGGTCCTGAAGGGACTCTCTCCCAGGGAGAACCGCGAGGTTCCGCCGCTGAAATACGACTGGGTGGTGCGCCTGAAGCGCGAGTTTCCGCAGCTGGAAATCGTGCTGAACGGCGGCCTCGCGAACGCGCGGCCCTACCCCGGCGTGGACGGCGTCATGCTCGGCCGGGCCGCCTACCACGATCCCTGGGTCCTGGCGGACGAAGGCAGGACGCGGCGAGATGTTGTGTTGTCCATGCATGCCTACTTGAAGAAGGTCCTTTCCAGTGAAGTCAAGATCAGAAGCATTTCGCGGCACATGCTGGGGCTCTACCACGGCCACCGGCGCGCGCGGCTCTGGCGCCGGATGCTGTCGGACCCCGCGCGCCTTTCGCGCAACGACCCGGCGCTCCTGCGGGAGGCCATGGACGCAGTAGAATCCAGCGAACTTCGGGAGAACGCGAATGAGCGCAGTGCTCAAGTCCAGGCCGGTTAGGGAGCGCGTCAGCGCCGAGGAGTGGCAGCTGCGCGTCGACCTCGCGGCCGCCTACCAGTTGGCGGCGATCTTCAAGTGGACCGATCTGATCTACACGCATTTTTCCGCGCGCCTGCCCGGCCACGACGAATTCCTCATCAACCCCTACGGCCTCATGTTCGAGGAGATCACGGCCTCCAACTTGGTAAAGATCGATCACCAGGGCAAGGTGCTCGACGACCCCACGGACCTCGGCTACAACGAGGCGGGATTCGTGATCCACGGCTGCGTGCACGAGGCTCGGCCCGAGGCCGGCTGCGTCATCCACACGCACACCCGCGCCGGCGTCGCCGTCTCGGCGATGAAATGCGGCCTGCTGCCGATCAGCCAGCACGCCATGTTCGTGCAGCGCGAGGTGGCGTACCACGACTACGAGGGCATCGCCCTGGAGATGGGCGAGCGCGAGCGCCTCGCCAAGGACCTCGGCAAGACCGCCAGGGCGATGATCCTGCGCAACCACGGCCTGCTCACGCTGGGCACCACGGTGCGCGAAGCCTTCGAGGTGATGTACTACCTCGACTGCGCCTGCCAGATCCAGATCGATGCCTGCGCCGGCGGCTTGGACAACGTGCTGCGGATGAGCGCGCAGGCCGCCGACACCGCGTTCCGCCAGTTCAACCGCGCCGACCGGCCCTCCAACCACAAGGATTGGCCCGCGCTGCTGCGTCTTCTCGAGCGCAGGGGCAGCAACTACGCGTCCTAGGACGCGTCCTTCGTTCGCCAGCTAGGCTTTGACGGTGACCTGCCGGGTGCCCGGCAGGCTGAGCAC
>JADLES010000009.1 GCA_020845995.1 Burkholderiales bacterium
GAGGTAGGTCATGGGTTCAACAGTCTCCGGTGCGCTTGGCGCTCCAAATCTCGGGCTTGCCCTTGCGCGTGTACTGCACGCTGACGTACTGGGGATTCGGCGACACGACGACGAGTGCCATGTCGACTGCTCCCACCTTGGAATCCTTCGGGCAATTCGCCCAGATCTGGACCGAGCCCTGCCGGGGAGACTGGGCGTCCACCTTGCAGCCGTATTCCCGGAGCTTGGTGAGCTGGTCGTACTCGGTGTACAGGCTCTGCAGCGGATGGCCGCAGAGCGCCGGCGCCGGGCGGGATTCGCCGTTGCCCTCGATCGCCCACTGGCCGGGCTGCAGCTCGGGCAGCTTCGGCCATGCGCCGCCGGTGGCCTTCACGCCGACGCCGGAGCCGGGCGCCGCCGCGCCGGGCGCGGTCTGCACGCGATCGGCAACCGGCTTCTGCACCGAGCCCGGGGGACAGGCGGTCTCCTGGTACACCGTCTTGCCGTTCACAATGCACTTGTTCATGGCGAGCACGGGTGGGGAGAGCGCCAGGGCGAGGACGGGAAGAATCCGCCTCAAGCGGCCTTGTCCTTCTTGATCGGGCGCACGTTGAGCGCCGCGACCACCTGGGCGATTTCGCCGGTGATGAAGCGCGCGGTGATCGGCGTGCCGTCGTAGTGCAGGATCGAGACCAGCGAAGCCGGGTCGATGTGCGCCTCGTTCACCAGCAGCGTGCGCAGCTGCGCGTCGCGGTTCTGCTCGACGACGAAGACCTTGGAGTGCGAGCGCACGAAGTCCTGGATCTCGTCCTGGAACGGGAAGGCGCGGATCCGCAGCGCGTTGACGAAGATGTCCCGCTGGGACAGGGCGTCGATGGCTTCGTTCATCGCCGGGCTGGTCGAGCCGTAGTAGATGACGCCGAAGCGCGCCGGCGCGCGCGCGGGCGTGAGCACGGGCTTCGGCACCAGGGTCTTCGCGAAGTCGTGCTTCTTGAGCAGGCGCTGCATGTTGTACTGGTAGTCCGGCCCTGCCTCGGAGTACACCGCGTAGGCGTTCTTCGAGGTGCCGCGCGTGAAGTAGGCGCCCTTGGAGGGGTGCGCGCCGGGATAGGTGCGGAACGGGATGCCGTCGCCGTCCACGTCGAGGTAGCGGCCGAACTCCTTGCCCGCGTCGAGCATCTCGGCGGTCATCACCTTGCCGCGGTCGTATTTGCGGCGGTCGTCCCAGGCGAGCGGCTTGCACAGCCGGTGGTTCATGCCGATGTCCAGGTCGGTCATCAGGAACACCGGCGTCTGCAGCCGCTCGGCGAGGTCGAGGCAGTCCGCCGCCATGGCGAAGCATTCGTGCGGGTCCTCGGGGAAGAGCAGCACGTGCTTGGTGTCGCCGTGCGAGGCATAGGCGCAGGCGAGCAGGTCCGACTGCTGCGTGCGCGTGGGCATGCCGGTCGAGGGGCCGCCGCGCTGCACGTCGACGATCACCGCCGGGATCTCGGCATAGTAGGCGAGGCCGATGAACTCGGTCATGAGCGAGATGCCCGGGCCCGAGGTGGCGGTGAAGGCGCGCGCGCCGTTCCAGCCCGCGCCGGTGACGATGCCGATCGAGGCGAGCTCGTCCTCGGCCTGAACGATTGCGTACTTATTTTTTTTAGTTTGAGAATCAACTCTTAATTTAGAACAGTAAGAAGTAAATGCTTCCGCGAGCGAGGACGAGGGCGTGATCGGGTACCAGGCGCAGACCGTGGCGCCGCCGTAGACAAGGCCGAGCGCCGCCGCGGCGTTGCCTTCCATGAAGATCTGGTCGCCGACGGCGTAGGCGCGCTTCGCCCTGAGGCCCATGGCGTCTTTCAAATGCTCCCGGGCGTAGTTCAAACCCAGCTGCAATGCGTTCAAATTCGGCTTGAGCAGCTTCTCCTTGCCCTTGTACTGCTCGCCGATCAGCTCGGCGATCACCTCGGGCTCAATGCCCATCATGCCGGCGAGCGCCCCGAGGCAGATGATGTTCTTGAACAGCTGCCGCTCGCGCGGCACGCTGTAGGTCGAGTTGCTGATCTCGGTGAGCGGCATGCCGACCACGTGGATGTCGTCGCGGAACCTCGACTTCGGCAGCACCTTGGTGTTGTCGTAGAAGAGGTAGCCGCCCGGCTCGATCTCCTTCAGGTCCTGGGCCCAGGTCTGCGGGTTCATGGCCACCATCAGGTCGCAGCCGCCGCGGCGGCCGAGCCAGCCCTTTTCCGTCACCCGCACCTCGTACCAGGTCGGCAGGCCCTGGATGTTGGAGGGGAAGATGTTGCGCGGAGAGACCGGGATGCCCATGCGCAGAAACGCGCGCGCGAACAGCTCGTTGGCCGAGGCCGAGCCCGAGCCGTTGACGTTGGCGAATTTGACGACGAAGTCGTTGACGGCTTCGATGCGTTTCATGCGGCTTTCCTGGTCTTCTTCTCGACCGTCGTGCGCGCGTCGGGGCCCGCATGCACCATCTCGATCAGCGACTTCTGCATGTCCCAGGCGCCGGTCGGGCAGCGCTCGGCGCACAGGCCGCAATGGAGGCATACGTCTTCGTCTTTGACCATCACTCTTTTTGTCTTTAATTCAGAAGATACATACAAATCCTGGACGAGATTCAGCGCCGGCGCGTTCAGGCTCTTGCGCAGGGTCGGTTCATCCGCATTGGCAACAAAGGAAATGCAGTCCATCGGGCAGATGTCGACGCAGGCATCGCACTCGATGCAGGCGCTGGTGGTGAACACGGTCTGCACGTCGCAGTTGAGGCAGCGCTGCGCCTCCTTCCAGGCGGTGGCGGCGTCGAACCCCAGCTCCACCTCCATCTTCACGTTCTTCAGCGTCGCCTTGATGTCCGCCCAGGGCACCGCGTAGCGCTTGTCGTTGGCGATCTCGTTGTCGTAGCTCCACTCGTGGATGCCCATCTTCTGCGACATCAGGTTCAGCCGCGGAGCCGGCCGGCGGGAGAGGTCTTCCTGGTGCAGCAGCAGGTCGATCGAAACCGCGGCCTCGTGTCCGTGCGCGACCGACCAGATGATGTTCTTCGGCCCGAAGGCGGCGTCGCCGCCAAAGAACACGTTCCGCACGGACGACTGGAAGCTCGCCTTGTCCACCACCGGCATGCCCCACTTGTCGAACTCGATGCCGGCGTCCTTCTCGATCCAGGGGAAGGCGTTCTCCTGGCCGACCGCCACCAGCACGTCGTCGCACTCGAAGTGCTGGTCCGGCTCGCCGGTGGGAACGAGGTTTCGCTTGCCGCTTTTATCGTATTCGGCTTTGACTTTCTGAAAAACCATGCCGGTCAGAACCCCGCTGCGCACGACAAATTCCTTCGGCACCAGGTAATTGAGGATCGGAATGCCTTCGTGGGCGGCGTCCTCCTTCTCCCAGGGGCTGGCCTTCATCTCCTCGAAGCCCGAGCGCACGATCACCTTCACGTCCTCGCCGCCCAGGCGCCGCGCGGTGCGGCAGCAGTCCATCGCGGTATTGCCGCCGCCGAGCACGATGACGCGCTTGCCGATCTTCCTGACATGGCCGAAGGAGACCGAAGACAGCCATTCGATGCCGACGTGGATGCTCTTCGCGCCTTCCTTCCTGCCGGGGATCTCGAGGTCGCGGCCCTTCGGCGCTCCGGTACCGACGAAGATCGCGTCGTACCCCTCGCGCAGGAGCGCTTTCATGGAATCGATCCGCCGCTGCACGAAGGAAACGCCGAGGTCCAGGATGTAGCCGACCTCCTCGTCGATGACTTCCTCGGGCAGGCGAAAGCGCGGGATCTGCGACCAGATCATGCCGCCGGGCTTGGGATCCCCGTCGAACAGCGTGACGTCGTAGCCGAGCGGCGCCAGGTCGCGCGCCACCGTGAGCGAAGCGGGCCCCGCGCCCACGCAGGCGATCCGCCTGCCGTTTGATCCTGTTTTCCTGTTCCTGAGGATTTTCTCGCGGACTTCCTCGACGACCTTCAGATCGGCCGCGACCCGCTTCAGCCGGCAGATCGCGACCGGCTCGGGCCTGGCGAGGTTCTCGTCCTCGACCCGCCCGCGCCGGCAGGCGGGCTCGCAGGGGCGGTCGCAGGTGCGCCCGAGAATTCCCGGGAACACGTTCGATTTCCAGTTGACCATGTATGCGTCGCCATAGCGGCCGGCGGCGATCATGCGGATGTATTCGGGAACGGGCGTGTGGGCCGGGCAGGCCCACTGGCAATCCACGACTTTGTGGAAGTAGTCGGGGTTTGTCGTGTCGGTCGGCTGCAACCCTGATCTCCTTAAGGGTTTTCCTTTGGTTTTAACGACTTGGTTAAAACCTCGAATGGCGCAGGAGTGTACGCTTCCGCGAAAAGAAAAGAAAGTCTTAGTTTTCAAACCTCTAGGCGGTCCCGCGCCGCGGGCGGCGCGGTCGCCGGGGACAACCTCGCTACAATCCCCGGCCATGCCCAAGCTCTTGGAGTCGTTGAAGAAATTCTCGATCGTGGTCGCCGATACCGGCGACATCGATGCCATCGCCCGCTGGCGGCCGCAGGACGCGACTACCAACCCTTCCCTCCTCCTCGCGGCGGCGCAGGACGCGCGCTACCGGCGCCTGCTGGTCGCGGACATGGACCAGCTGTTCGTCAATTTCGGCGCCGAGATCCTCCGGCACATCCCGGGGCGGGTCTCCACCGAGATCGACGCGCGGCTTTCTTTTGAGGAGGACCTCTCCGTTCTAAAGGCGAAGAAAATCATCTCCCTGTACGAAGCGAGCGGCGTGTCGCGCGAACGCGTCCTCATCAAGCTCGCGAGCACCTGGGAGGGCATCCGCGCGGCCGAGCGCCTCGAGCGCGAAGGCATCCACTGCAACATGACCCTCCTTTTCTCCTTCGCGCAGGCGGTCGCCTGCGCCGACGCGGGCGTGACGCTGATCTCGCCCTTCGTGGGCCGCATCTACGACTGGCACAAGGCGGCGCGCAAGGTCGACGACATCCCGGTCGCCGAGGATCCCGGCGTCACTTCGGTGACGCGCATCTACAACTACTACAAGAAGCACGGCTACGCGACGCAGGTGATGGGCGCGAGCTTCCGCAAGATCGAGCAGATCCTCGCGCTCGCGGGCTGCGATCTGCTCACGATCGCACCGGACCTTCTGCAGAAACTGTCCGCCATCGACGGGGAACTGGTTGCGGAACTCACGGTGGAAAAAGCGAAAACTCTCGCGATCGAGAAAACACCCCTGAATCACTCGGCCTTCCTCTGGCGGCACAACGAGGACGCGATGGCGGTCGAGAAGCTCGCCGAGGGCATCCGCCGCTTCGACGCGGACGCGCGCGGGATCGAGCGCGCCATCGGCGCGCTGCTGGCCGGGCGGGCGGCGGCGTGATCTCGGTCGCGCTCGACCCGCACGGCGGCGCGCTCGTCGCCCGCGTCACGCTCGACAACCCGGCCAAGCTGAACATCCTGACGGCGGAAGCGGCGGCGCAGCTCGCCGCCGACATGCGCGCGCTCGACCAGGACCCGCGCATCCGCGCGGTGGTGCTCTCGGGGGCGGGCCCCAAGGCCTTCGCGGGCGGCGCCGACCTGGACGCGCTGGGCTCGCTCAACCCCGCCACCGCGCGCGTGTTCATCGGCCGCATCCACGACGCCTGCGCGGCGATGCGCGAGTGCCCGGTGCCGGTGATCGCGCGCATCCACGGCTGGTGCCTGGGCGCGGGACTGGAGCTCGCCGCCAGCTGCGACCTGCGCATCGCCGCCGACAACGCGATGTTCGGCATGCCGGAGGTGCGCCTGGGCATCCCCTCGGTGGTCGAGGCGGCGCTGCTGCCGCGCCTGGTCGGCGCCGGGCGCGCGCGCTGGATGGTGCTGACCGGCGAGAACATCCCCGCCGCCGAGGCGCTCGCCTGGGGCCTGGTCGAGAAGGTGGTTCCGCTCGCGCAGCTGGACGGCGCGGTGAACGCGGCGCTCGATGCGATCATCGCCGGCGAGCCGAAGGCGATCCGCGCGCAAAAGCGCCTGTGCAAGACCTGGGAGGAAACCACGCTCGCCGAGAGCGTGCGCGCGAGCATCGACGAATTCTCGCGCGCCTACGACTCCGACGAGCCGGGCCGGCGCATCGCCGCCCTGCGCGCCGCGCGCAAGAAGGAGAAATGAGCGAGCCGCTGCCGGAACGGATCGGCAAGTACCCGGTGATCCGGGCCCTCGGGCGCGGCGCCACCAGCCGGGTGTTCCTCGCCAACGACCCGTTCAACTCGCAGCAGGTCGCGATCAAGCTGGTGCAGCGCGACCCGCAGGCCGGCGAGGAACTGCGCCGGCAGGTGCAGAGCGCGTTCCTCAACGAGGCGGCGCTCGCCGGCAAGCTGCAGCACCCGCACATCGCGGCGATCCACGACGCCGTCAACGACGGCGACCAGAGCTACATCGTCATGGAGTACGTCGGCGGCGGGACGCTGGAGCGCCACTGCGGCTTCGATGCGCTGCTCCCCGTGGACCGCGTGGTGGAGCTCATGTTCATGGCCTGCCTCGCGCTCGACTACGCCGCGCGCCAGGGCGTGATCCACTGCGACATCAAGCCGGCCAACCTGCTGCTCACGGCGGAGGAAAAGCTCAAGATCAGCGACTTCGGCACCGCGCAGTACGCCGAGGCGGCGCACACCTACCTCACCGGCGTGGGCTCGCCGCTCTACATGTCGCCCGAGCAGGTCCAGGACAAGCGCCTCAACCACCAGACCGACATCTACTCGCTGGGCGTGGTCATGTATCAGCTGCTCGCGGGCAAGGCCCCGTTCCAGGGCTCAAGCCACGAGAGCCTGATGTACCAGATCGTGACGCTGGACCCGCCGCCGCCTTCGCAGCACCGGCCCGAGCTGCCGCCGGCGCTCGAGCGCGTGGTCATGCGCGCGCTCGCCAAGGACCGCGAGGCGCGCTACGCCGAGTGGCGCGAGTTCGCCGCGGACCTGGAGCAGCTGTTCGGCAACCTGAACCTGCCCGACCAGGACCGCTCCGAAGCCGAGCGCTTCAGCCTGCTGCGCCCGCTGCCGCTTTTTCGCGGCTTCGGCGACATCGAAATCTGGGAGACGCTGCGCATCGGCCGCTGGCTGCGCCTGCGCGCGGGCGCGACCGTGATCCGCGAGGGCGAGCCCTGCGAGGGCTTCTACATCATCGCCGCCGGCGAGGCGCTGGTGAGCCGCGACGGCCAGGCGCTCGACAAGCTCGGCCCGGGCCACTTCTTCGGCGACGTGCTGTATTTCGAGGCGAGCCGCGCGCCGCGCGGCACCACCGTGACGGCGACCGCGCAGGTCGAGCTGCTGGAGATCCGGGGCGCGGCGCTGCGCGGGGCGTCGGCGGCCTGCCAGGTGCAGTTCAACCAGGCGCTGCTGCGCATGCTGGTGCGCCGCGTGGAGCGGCAGCCCGCGCGCGCGAGCGGACCGTGACGCGCCTGGACAGCGTCATCGAGCGGCTGCAAGCGCAGCGCGCCTGCCTCGACTGGGCCGCGTCGCGGATTGCCGCGGTGGATGGACCGGTGCTCGAGATCGGCCTGGGCAACGGCCGCAGCTACGACCACCTGCGCGCGCGACTGCCGGGCCGTCGCATCCTCGCCTTCGACCGCGCGCTCGCCGCCCATCCGGACTGCGTGCCGCCGGGCGATTGCCTCGTCCTCGGCGACTTCCGCGACACCCTGCCCGCGCTCGCCGCGCGCGGCGTCGCGCCGGCCGCGCTCGCGCACTCCGACATCGGTTCGGGGGAAGCGAAGGAAACCGCGGAGCGCGCGGCCTGGCTCGCGGCGCACCTGCCGGCGCTGCTGCGGCCCGGCGGGATCGTGCTTTCCGACCAGTCGCTCGATTCACCGGAGCTCGCCGCGCTCGCGCCGCCGCCCGGCGTCGCCCGCGCGCGCTACCACCTGTACCGCCGGCGCTAGGCCGGCGCGCCGGCTAGCGCCCCTCGGTCTTCAGCCGCAGGTCGACGTAGAGCTGGCGCAGCTCGACGCGGCCGTTGAACTCCGAGACCAGGTCCTTGCGCACGCGCTGGGCGACGTCGTCCGCCTTGATGTAATAGAGGCGCACGTCGGGGCTCGCCTGCTCGCGCGCGGTGTAGGCCGAGGCGACCGCTTTCTTCAGGCATCCCTCCATCTCCGCGAAGGTCTGCGTGCTCTCCTCGCAGCCGGTCTGGGTCGGGCGGTGGTACTCGTACCCGCAGCCCGCCAGCAGGCAGGATGCAAGGACAAGCGAGAAGCTCCGATTGGCGCGCATGCCGGCTCCGATGAACGATGCACCGAAATTATAAATCCCGGGTTTCTTGTGGCGTCCCCACGGGGATTCGAACCCCGGTTACCGCCGTGAAAGGGC
>JADLES010000010.1 GCA_020845995.1 Burkholderiales bacterium
CGATGACCCGGTCACCATCCTGACGGTCGGCCGCCTGGTCGAAAAGAAGGGCACCGACGTGCTGCTGCGCGCGCTGGCGAGGCTGCCCGCGGCGCCGCACTGGCGGCTGGTGCACGCCGGCGGCGGCCCGCTCGCGCGCAAGCTGAAGGCGCTCGCGCGCGAACTTGGCCTCGAATCCCGCATCGAATGGTTGGGCGCGCGCACGCAGACCGAGCTGCTCGCCCAGTACCGCGCCGCGGACTTGTTCGCGCTCGCCTCGCGCGTGGCGGGCGATGGCGACCGCGACGGCCTGCCGAACGTGCTGCTCGAGGCGCAGAGCCAGGGCCTCGCCTGCGTCGCGACGCGCGTTTCAGGCATCCCGGAGCTGATCGAGGACGGCGTGACCGGCGTACTGGTCGCACCCGAGTCTTCCGAGGAGTTCGCGCGCGCGCTCGGTGCGTTGATCGCCGACCCGGGGCGGCGCGCCGCGCTCGGCGAGGCTGGCCGCCGGCGCGTGGCCGAGAGGTTTGCGCTGGCGCCGAACATCGCGCGGCTGGAGCGCAAGTTCGGGCTGAGCGCGGCGGACTAAAATCGACGCGGGGAACGCACGGATGCGCATCGCCTTCTACGCCCCGCTGAAGCCGCCGACGCACGGCACCCCCTCGGGAGACCGCCGCGTCGCGCGCCTGCTGATGGCGGCGCTGGAGCAGGCGGGACACCGTGTCGAGCTTGCCTCCACGTTCCGCAGCTACGACGCGGGCGGTGACGCGGCGCGGCAGGCGGACCTGCGCGCGCGGGGAATGGCGCTCGGCGGGGAGCTTGCCGCGCGCTGGCGCGCCGCCGCGGCCGCCGCGCGGCCCGATCTCTGGTTCACCTATCACGTCTACTACAAGGCGCCGGACTGGCTGGGTCCCGCGGCCTGCGCCTCGCTCGATATTCCCTACGTGATCGCCGAGGCCTCGCACGCTCCCAAGCGCGCCGGCGGCCCCTGGGACATCGGCCATCGCGGCACGCTCGAGGCGGTCGGGCGCGCCGACCTGCTGCTGTGTCCGACGCACGACGACATGCAGACGCTGCGCGAGGTTGCGCCGCCGGGGCGCGTCGCCTGGTTGCCGCCGTTTCTCGATCCCGCGCCGTTCCGCGCCGCCGCTGGCGTCCGCGCCGCGGCGCGCGCGCGTCTTGCGCGCGCGCACGGACTGGATGCCGGACAACCGTGGGTTGCCGCGGTCGCGATGATGCGGGCCGGCGACAAGCTTGCCTCGTACCGCTCGCTCGCCGGCGCGCTCGGGCGGCTGCGGGAACTGCCCTGGCGGCTGCTCGTGGCGGGCGATGGCGAAGCGCGCGCCGAGGTTCGCCGGCTCCTGGACGATTCGATCCCGCGGCGCGCCGCCTGGCTCGGGGCGCTCGAGGAGCCCGGTATCGCCGAGCTCTACGCGGCGGCCGACGTTTGCGCCTGGCCCGCCGTCAACGAGGCCTACGGCATGGCGATGCTGGAAGCGCAGGCCGCCGGCCTGCCCGTGGTCTCCTGCGCCACGCGCGGCGTGCCCGACGTGATCGAGGATGGCCGCACCGGGCTGCTTGCGCCCGCGGGCGACGAGGCGGCGTTCGCCGCCCGCCTGCGGGAACTGCTGCTCGACCCGGGCAAGCGCGCGCGCCTGGGCGCGGCGGCGGCGGACTTTGTCGCCGCCGAGCGCAGCCTGCAGGCCGCGGCGGCGCGGCTGCGCGAGCGCCTGGCGGCAATTCCGGCGGTCGCCGCGCTCGGGGAGCGTGCCGGGTGAGCGCGCCGCGTGTCCTGCTCTGGGTGCAGCACCTGCTCGGCATCGGCCACCTGAAGCGCGCGGCGACGCTTGCGCGCGCGCTCGCCGCCGAAGGCCTGGAGGTGACGCTCGCAAGCGGCGGCATGCCCGTGCCCGATCTGGCGCGGCAGCTCGGCGCGGCGGGAGTGCGCGTGGTGCAGCTGCCGCCGGCACGCGCGGCCGATCTCGGCTTTCGCGATCTGCTGGATGAGAACGGTCGCGCGGTCGACGCCGATTGGCGCGCGCGGCGCACGGCGGCCCTGCTCGCGGCCTGGCGCGCGGCCGATCCGCAGGTGCTGCTGCTGGAGCTCTTTCCCTTCGGCCGGCGGCAGATGCGCTTCGAGCTGCTGCCCCTGCTCGACGCGGCGGCGGCCGCGTCGCGAAGGCCGGCGATTCTTTGCTCGGTTCGCGACATTCTCGGCGGGCAGCGCAGCGCCGAGCGCCACGCCGAGACCCTCGATCTCGTGCAGCGTTTTTTCGACGACGTCCTCGTGCACGGCGACCCGGCGGTGATCGCGTTCGAGCGCACGTTTCCGCCCGCGGCGGATCTCGCCGGGAAGCTGAGCTACACCGGCTATGTGGTCGAAGAGCCGGCGAAACACGCGAGCCGGGCGGGCGAGAACGAGGTCATCGTCTCCGCGGGCGGCGGCGCCGTCGGCGAACGCCTGATCGAGGCGGCGATCGAAGCCAAGCCGCTCACCGGCCTGCGCGGGCGCACCTGGCGCGTGCTTGCCGGCGACAACCTGCCGCCCGCCGCGTTCTCCCGGCTCGAATCGCTGGGGCAACGCGTGGGCGGGTTCGCGATGGAAACGTCGCGGCCGGATTTCACCACGCTGCTCGCGAACTGCGCCCTGTCGATCAGCCAGGCGGGCTACAACACGCTGCTGGAAACGGTGCAGGCCGGCGCGCGCGCGGTCGCGGTGCCGTTTGCCGGCGGCGCGGAGATCGAGCAGTCGCTGCGCGCGCGCAGTTTCGCCGCGCGCGGGCTGCTGGACATCGTGGAGGAATCGGGGCTCACGCCCGCGACGCTGGCCGCGGCTGCGGATCGCGCCGCCGCACGCCCGGCACCGGCGGCCGGCCGCATCGACCTGGGAGGCGCGCGCGCGAGCGCCGCGCTGGTCGCGCGCTGGGCGGCGCAGGGGCGCGCATGAGCCCGGCATGGCGGGCGCTGGACGAGGAGCTCGCGCGCTGGCGCGACAGCGGGCGCATGGTCGAGTTCTGGTGGCGCGACGACGATGCCGCCCGGCCCGCGCCGGCGCTTTCGCGGCTGCTGCAGCTGGCACAGCGGACCGGGACGCCCCTGGCGCTCGCGGTCGTCCCGCTGCGGGCCGACGCCGCAATCTTCGAAGAGATCGCGCCGGGTCTCGCTGTCATCCAGCATGGGTCGGACCATTGCAACCGCGCCGGCGCGGGCGAGAAGAAGACGGAGTTCGCCGCCGCCGAGCCGCTCGAAGAGGCCTGCGCGCGCCTCGTCCAGGGTCGCGAACGGCTGGCGGCCCAGGCGCGGTCCCGGTTCGTTCCCGTCCTCGCGCCGCCCTGGAATCGCCTGCCCGCGCCGCTGATTCCCTGCTTGCCGGCTGCGGGCCTTGTCGGCTTGAGCCGGTTCGGCGCGCGCGCCGCCGCGCCGCGCGCGCCGGGCCTGCGGCAGGTGAACACGCACGTGGATCTGATCGCCTGGCGGGCCGGGCGCGGCTTCGTCGGCGAGGACGCCGCGCTCGGCGCGGCGGTCGGGCACCTGGCCGCGAAGCGCGAAGGTCGCGCCGACGCAGGCGAGCCGACGGGCTGGCTCAGCCATCACGCAGTCCACGACGAAGCTGCCTGGGCCTTTCTCGAACGCTTGTTCGAAACCAGCGGGGCGGCGCCCGGACTGTGCTGGCGCGGCGCACGGGAAATATTTCAGGTTGCGTGACGCGCGGGTTCCGCTATCCGCTGCGTTCGCTGGCGCCGGACTATGCCGCAGGCGCGGCGGGGCTGGCGGTATCGATGGGACTGCTCGGGTTCGTGGATCTGGCGCCGGCGGTCGCGGCGTTGAACGCTGCGGCGGCCGCGCTATTCCTCGTATACTTTGCCCGTACGGTCCGCCGCCAGTTGACCCAAATCGAGCTGGATGAGTCCGGAATCCGCGTCTTGGGACCCGCGGTCTTGCGTCCTGGCGCCTCGATCCGGTGGGCGGACCTGCGTTTGCTGCGCCTGGACTACTACTCGACCCGGCGCGATGGCGAGAGGGGATGGATGCAACTGAGGCTGGGCGACGCGCAGCGCACGATCCGCATCGACTCGGGGCTGGAGGGCTTCACCGAGCTGGTCGGCGCGGCCGCGCGCGCGGCGGCGCGGCGCGATCTGGCGCTCGACGCCGCCACGCTCGCCAACCTCGAGGCGCTCGGCGGGGGCGACGGCGGAACCCGCGTTGCCCCGTTGCGAGAGCAGTCCTGATGGCCGATGTCCTGCAGATCCGCGACCTGCGCGTCTATCTGGAGGTGGACGCGGGCACCGTCAAGGCGGTAGACGGGATTTCCTTCCGCATTCCCGAGGGGCGCACCGTGGCGCTGGTGGGCGAATCGGGCTCGGGCAAGTCGATGGTGGCGCAGGCCGTGATGAGCATCCTGCCGCGCGTGGCGCGCTACGAATCCGGGGAGATCCTGTTCCACGATCCCAGGCTGCCCGGCACGGTCACCGACATCGCGCGCCTCGACCCGGAGGGCGAGCGGGTGCGCGCGATCCGGGGCGGCCGCATTTCGATCATTTTCCAGGAACCGATGACGGCGCTCTCGCCGCTGCACACCGTCGGCAACCAGATCGGCGAGGCGCTCATGCTGCACCGGGCGAGCCTCGGTCCGGCCGAGCGGCGCGAGGCGGTGCTCGAAATGCTGCGGCTGGTGGGTTTCGCCGACCCCGTGAAGGCCGAGCACACCTACCCCTTCGAGCTTTCCGGCGGCCTGCGCCAGCGCGCGATGATCGCCATGGCGCTGGTCTGCCGGCCGGCGCTGCTGGTCGCCGATGAACCGACGACCGCGCTCGATGTGACCATCCAGGCGCAGATCCTGCAGCTGGTGCAATCGCTGCAGGGCGAGCTGAAAATGGCGATGCTGCTGATCACGCACGACCTCGGCATCGTCGCCAACATGGCCGACGAGGTGGTGGTGATGTACCACGGCAAGGTGGTCGAGTCGGGCGCGGTGGAGGACATTTTCCGCGACCCGCGCTATCCGTACCTGAAAGCGCTGATGCGCGCGGTGCCGCGCTTCAACATGGCGCCCGGCGAGCGCCTGACGCCGATCCGCGAGGTGCACGCCGCCACCGGGCATCTGCTCTCGGGCAGCGGCCGCCCGCGGCAGCAGGGAGGCGCGCACGGCGAGCCGCTGCTGGCGGTGCGCAACCTCGTCAAGCGCTTCGCGACGCGCAAGACCTCGCTTCTCGGCCGCAAGCTCGCGGGCGAAGTGCGCGCCGTGGACGACGTGAGCTTCCACGTGGGCGCGGGCGAATGCCTCGGCCTGGTCGGCGAGTCGGGCTGCGGCAAGACCACCACCGCGAAAATGCTGCTGCGCTCGGTCACTCCCGACAGCGGCGAAGTCACGTTCAACGATGGCGGCGCGAGGCGCGACGTGCTCGCGCTGGAGGGCGACGAGCTCTTCGCCTACCGCCGCAAGGTGCAGTTCGTGTTCCAGGACCCCTTCAGCTCGCTCAACCCGCGCATGACCGTGAACGACATCCTCTCCGAGCCGCTGCTGATCCACGATGTCGGCGACGGGGAGGAGCGCTTCGAGCGCGTCAAGGAGCTGATGACTCTGGTCGGGCTGGACGTGCGCTACCTCAGGCGCTACCCGCACAGTTTCTCGGGCGGCCAGCGCCAGCGCATCGGCATCGCGCGCGCGCTGGCGCTCGGACCGCAGCTGCTCATCTGCGACGAGCCGGTATCGGCGCTGGACGTATCGGTGCAGGCGCAGGTGCTCAACCTGCTGCTGGACCTGAAAAACGCGCTCAATCTCACCTACATCTTCATCTCGCACAACCTGGCGGTGGTGCACTACCTCGCCGATCGGATCGCGGTGATGTGCGCCGGCCGCCTGGTCGAGCTGGCCTCGGCGGCGGAGCTGTTCCGCAACCCGGTGCATCCGTACACCAGGGCGCTGCTTGCCGCGGTGCCCGATCCGGATCTCGACCGCAAGCTCGATTTCGCCGCGCTCATGGAAGGCAAGGCCTCGGACCCCGCCGCCTGGCCGGCGCCATTCGCGCTCGGCGGCGGCGAGCAGGCGGCCATGCTGGAGATCGGCGCCGATCACCTGGTGCGCGCGCACCGACACGCAGACTTTTCGGAGCTTCGCCCATGATGCACTTCCCGCGCCTGTCCCTCCTCGCCGTGCTGCTCGCCTGCGCCGCGCCCCCGGCCGCGGCGCAGGCAAAGTACCTCGAGCCGCCGGCGCTGGAGGCCGATGTCAAGGCGGGCAAGCTGCCGCCGGTGGCCAAGCGCCTGCCCGAAAACCCGCTCGTGCTCAAGCTGCCCGCCGGCGCGCAGCCCGGGCAGTACGGCGGCACCCTGAACATGCTCATCGGTCGCAGCCGCGACGTGCGCATGCTGGTGGTGTACGGCTATTCGCGCCTGGTCGGCTACGACCAGAAATTCAACATCGTGCCCGACATCCTCGAGAGCATCGACGTCAAGGACGAGCGCGTGTTCACCATGAAGCTGCGCAAGGGTCACCGCTGGTCGGACGGGCAGCCCTTCACCAGCGAGGATTTCCGCTACTTCTGGGAGGACGTCGCCAACAACAAGGAGCTGAGCCCGGTCGGGCCGCCCAGCGACCTGCTGGTGAACGGCGAGGCGCCGAAGGTGGAGTTCCCCGACAAGCAGACGGTGCGCTACAGCTGGTCGAAACCGAACCCGGATTTCCTGCCGCGCATGGCGGGCGCGTCGCCCCTGTTCATCTTCCGCCCGGCGCACTACCTCAAGCAGTTTCACGCGAAGTACAGCAAGAAGGCGGCCGAGGCGGACAAGAGCGGCGCCTCCCGGCGCAGCTGGGCGGCGATCCACAACCGTGAGGACAACATGTACCAGTTCGACAACCCGGCGCTGCCCACGGTGCAGCCCTGGCTGAATACCTCCAAGCCGCCCGCTGACCGCTTCGTCGCCGTGCGCAACCCCTATTTTCACCGGGTGGACGCGAATGGGCGACAGCTACCCTACATCGACCGCGTGGTCCTCGCGGTGGCCGAAGGCAAGCTGATCCCCGCCAAGACCGGCGCGGGCGAGTCCGACCTGCAGGCGCGCGACCTGCAGTTCAACAACTACACCTTCCTGAAAAAGGGCGAGAAGAC
>JADLES010000011.1 GCA_020845995.1 Burkholderiales bacterium
AGCGCGCGGGCGCGCTGGCAAGCTTGCGCTCGGCCCGGAGCCTGGCGTTCCTGGCGATCGCCGCCGCCGCGATCGCGCTGCACCAGACGGATTGGCTATCGCTCGCCAACGGCAAGCTGCTCGACTCTGCGTTCGCCGCCTGGCGCGCGGCCGCGCCGCGGCCGGTGCCGAACGACGTGGTGGTGATCGGCATCGATGTGGAGGATCTGCGCGCCTACAGCGAGCCGCGCGATTTCTGGCATGCAAACTACGGACGCCTGTTTTCCGCTCTCGCGCAGGCGAAGCCCGCGGTGGTCGGCCTCGACGTGGTGTTTCCCGAGCGCTCGTACCAGCACCTGATTCCCGGCCTGGACCAGGCGCTGCTCCGGGGGCTGATGGCGCTGCGCGCGCAGGCGCCGCTGATCCTCGCGCGCACCGTCGACGATTCGAGCAATTTCCGCGAGATTTTCGCGCCCTATGTCGCCATCGCCGGACCGGAGTCCGTGGGCTCGGTGATCGTCTGCCGGGACGAGGATGAGGTGATCCGGCGCTTCGACGAGAACCTGTGCGACGAGCGGCGCGCCGACCGGATTCCCAGCCTGGCCGGGATGATGGCGAAGAAACTGGGCGTCGAGGGGCCGTGGCGCGGATTCGTCAACTACCGCCTCGGCGAGCCGCTCCAGTACCTGCCGTTTCGCGAGGCGCTGCGCCGGGCCGAGGCCGAGCCGGCGAAGCTGCGCGCAGAGCTCGAGGGGCGGCCCGTGCTGCTCGGTTTCGCCCTGCCGTTCGAGGACCGCAAGATCGTGCCGGTGGACCTCGCGCGCTGGGAGCCGGGCAACCGCTCGATCCCGGGGGTTCTCGTGCACGCCCAGGTGCTGCGCAGCATGCTCAATGGGGGCTTGCTGCAACCCGTCGGCGCCTGGGCGGTTACCGCGCTGGTGCTGGCGGGCGCCGCCTTCGTGTTCCTGCCGAGCGGCGGGCGCGCGACTGGCGCCTTCCTGCTGTTCGTCGCCGGCCTGGGGGTCGCCCTCCTGGTCCTCGTGCAGCGCGGCGAGGTCCTCTTCGCCGCGGCGCCGATGCTGGCGGCGACCGGCGCGGTTGGCTGGCGCTTCGTGACGGATTCCCTTGCGCAGGCGCGCGAGCGCGCCACACTGCGCCATGCCTTCGGCGGCTACGTCAGCCCGCAGATCATGGACGCGATTCTTGCCGGCCGGATCACGCCGGAGCTGGGCGGAACCCGCCGGCGCGTCTGCATCCTGTTCTCGGACATCCGCAGTTTCACCACGCGCAGCGAGAACATGCCGCCCGAGGTGCTGATCGAGATGCTGAACCAGTACTTCACCGAGATGACGCAATCGGTGCACGAGCGCGGCGGCACCGTCGACAAGTTCATCGGCGACGGCATGATGTGTTTTTTCGGCGCGCCCCAGCCGCTCGCCAACCCCGCCGCGGTCGCGGAAGCCGCGGGGCGCGACATGCTGCAGCGGCTGGCGGGGTTGAACCGGCGATTCCGCGAGAAAGGCGTGGAGCCGATCGCGATCGGCATCGGCCTGCACCTGGGAGACGCCGTCGTCGGGCACGTCGGCTCCTCGACGCGGCACGAGTACACGGCGATCGGCGACGCGGTGAACACCGCGTCGCGGATCGAAGGCCTGACCAAGGGATTGGGACACGCGCTGGTGGTGTCCCGCGATGTGTGGGAGCAGCTGGAGAACCGGGACGAGTACGTGCCTCTGGGCGCGAAAGCGGTCAAGGGCCGCGCCGCGGTGGAGGTCTACGGCTATACTGGATCGCGTACCGAAGTCGACGACGGGGAGCAAACATGGATCGGAGTGCTTGGATCGCGGCAGTAGCGGGCGTTGCGTTCTCGGCGATCGCGCAGGCGGCGCCGTTCGCGATGATCACGGACGTAAAGGGAGATGCGTGGGCGGTCGACGGCGGCAAGCAGCGCAAGCTGGCGCTGCTCGCCTATGTCGAGGCGCCGACGGAGGTCAAGGTGGAGCCGGCGACCAAGCTCGGCATCACCTATTTTGCCAGCGGCGTGCAATACAGCTTCGACGGACCGGCGCGCGTGTCGCTGGAGAGCAAGGCGCCGCGCGTCATCGAGGGAAGCGCGGCGCAGTCGAAGAAGGTGGGGCCGGAAAAGGCGATCTCGGGCGGCATGTCCAACGACCAGTGGCGCAGGTTGCAGCAGGCGACGGTGGTCATGCGCGCCGTGCGGGCGAGCTTCGCGGTCGTCGGCCCGGACAGGACGGTGCTGCTCGCGCGCGAACCCGAGTTCGAGTGGACGGCCGCGGCAGATGCGAAGAACTACCGCGTGGTCATCTACGGGCCCGGCGGAGATATCCTGCACGAAGCGCGCACCGGCGAGACCACGTTTCGTCCGGGCGCGGTGGTGAAGCTGGAGCCCGGCAAGAAGTACCGCTGGAAGGTGGATGCCGTCGGCGTGGCGAAACCGGTGAGCGCCACCGGCGAGTTCGCGGTCGCCGAGGACGCGGTCAGGGATCGGATGGCGGCCGCGCGGCCCGGGTCAGGCGCGGAACTGGCCGCCTGGCTGCTCTACGCCACGAACCTCGAAGCCGAAGGGCACCAGCACGATGCGCGCGCGGAGTGGAAGGCGCTCGCGCGCCAGCACCCAGGCGTCCCGGAGATCAGCCAGCGCGGCCGCTGACACCGGCCCCGGGCGGCGCACGCGCGCGGGCTCAGGCGGACCTGATGTCCTCGTGAGCGACGAGACGTTCATGCGGCGCGCGCTGGAACTCGCGCGGCGCGCCGAGGCCGAGGGCGAGGTGCCGGTAGGGGCGGTGGTGGTGGCCGAAGGGCGCATCACCGGCGAAGGCTGGAACCGCCCGATCGGCGCCGCGGATCCGACCGCGCATGCGGAGATCCAGGCCCTGCGCGCCGCCGCGCAGGCGCTGGGCAACTATCGCCTGAGCGGCGCCACGCTCTATGTCACGCTCGAGCCCTGCGACATGTGCCTGGGCGCCATGTTCCACGCCCGCATCGCGCGCGCGGTGTACG
>JADLES010000012.1 GCA_020845995.1 Burkholderiales bacterium
ATGCCCGCGATCCCGCTCATACCCAAATGGGGACAGACCCCATTTTTCTCATTTGGCCCTGTCCCCGTACATCGCCACCCACCCATACGCTAACAACACCAGGAAGGCGAGCGCGTTGGCGGGGATCTGCAGGTTGAAGTCCACGCTGCTGTGGATTCCGATCGACACCACGCCCATCAGCACCGCGAAGGCGAAGCCGCGCGCGAGCGGGTCGCGCCGGCGCGCGAGCGCGAGCACCGCGAGCGCCAGCGCGAAAAGGGGCAGGCTGCCGACGAGCGCGAGCCCCACCAGCCCGGTCTCGGCGGCGAACTGGATGTAGTCGTTGTGCGCGAAGTCGAAGTAGGCCCTCAGCTCCGGCCCGCGGTAGCGCGGAAAGGCGGTGTAGAAGCTGCCGCCCCCCGTCCCGAACACCGGGTAGTCCTTCGCCAGCTGGAGCGCGCGCGCGGAGGGGTCGCCGCGCTCCACCACGTCGCGCACCGTGGTCTGCTCGATCCTCTGCAGGGTCTTCTCCACGCCGAACCAGGAGCCGACGATGAAGATGTCGATGGCGATCAGGCTGGCGATGAGGATCACGGTGCCGCGCGTCGCATGGCGCGAGAGCGCCAGGGCCACCGTTCCCGCGACGAGCAGGCTCGCGAAGAAGGCGGTGTTGCCCATGCGCGAGCGCGTCATCACCAGGCCGATCACCATGGCGACGAGGAAAAGCCGCAGCGGCGCGCGCCCGCTCAGAAGCAGCGCCGCCATGTCGCGCCAGAACTGGCGCCAGCTCCGCCGCCCGGTCTCGCGCAGGCTGCCCACCATCAGGCCGATGCCCATCGCCAGCGTGATTTCGAGGAAGCCCGCGAGGTGGTTGCGGTTGACGAAGCCGCCGCTCGCCGAATCCCTGTGCCCGATGTGCGTGCCGAAGATCTCCAGGTTGGCGCCAGAGAGATGCATGAGCCCGCCGTACACCGCCTGCACGAGCCCCGAGAGCACCAGCACGAGGGCGATCAACTGCGCGCGTTCGCGCGTGTGCGCAAGGGCGAGGGTGAGGAAGAAGGCGGCCGCGTAGGCGCAGCTTTTCAGCCAGAAGACGAGGCTCGCGTTCGGGTCCACCGAGAGCGTGATCCAGGTCCCCGGCGCATAGGACTCGGCAAGGGCATGCAGCGCCGCCGCCTGCGGGGAGAGCAGGCGCACCAGCCCCGGCGGCAGGGGCACGCATTGCAGCGCCAGCCAGGCGAGCCAGAGGCCGAGCAGCACGAAAGCCGGCCGCGCCGCGCGTACGAGCGCGAGCGAGCCGTGGCGCCGCTGCATCCAGCCGATCGTCCACAGCGCGGCGGCGAGAAAGAGCCCGACTTCGAGAATCGTCCACGCCCAGGCGCGGTTGCTGCCGAGCGGAAAAGGCGCCCAGACGAGCAGCGCGAGGAAGACGAGCAGCGCGCCGCGCTCCGCCCCCATGCGCGGATCAGGTTCCGCGCACGATCTGCAGGGGCAGGCCCCGCGTGAGGCGCGCGGCCGCCTCCTCACCCACGATCTTCGCCGCGGCGTCGCGCCCCGGGGCGATGCGCGGCGGGCGGCCCTGCGTGTCATGCGCGTCGGAAGCGAGCACGCTCACCCAGCCGCGCTCGAGCAACTCCTTCGCCCGCTGGGCGCACAGCTCGCCGAATTCGCCCGTCACCGCGTCGGCGGTGACCTGCAGCAGGCAGCCTTGTTCCACGAACGCTTGCACTCTCGACGGGTCTCTCATCACATCCTTGTTGCGCTCGGGGTGCGCGATCATCGGCCGGATGTGGCGCGCCAGCAGCCAGGCGACGAACTTGTCCGCGCCCACCGGCACATGGCTGTGCGGGAATTCGAGCAGCATCACCCGGTCGCCCTCGAGACTGCCGAGAAAGGGCACGCGCTCCTCCTCCACGAGCGGCAGGATGTCGTAGTCGAGGCGCACCTCGGCGGCGTAGCCGATCTCCAGCGGAATGCCCGCGCGGGCGAGTTCCTTGCGGTAGGCCTCGACCGCCGCGGCGATCGTCGCCCGGTCGTTCTCCCAGCGCCCCGGATGCAGGTGCGGCGTGACGTGCGCCTCGGTGATCCCATTCGCCACCGCGATGCGCGCCATCTCGAGCGCCTCCGCCAGCGTCTCCGGCCCGTCGTCGATGCCCGGCAGCAGATGGCAATGCAGATCGATCAGGGGACAGACCCCCTTTCTTTTGCTTTAGGGGTCTGTCCCCCTTTATCAGCGCAAATGAGAAAAATGGGGTCTGTCCCCATTTACGCTTTCGGCGTATAGCCGTAGCCGTATTTCTTGTTGTAGTAGCGGCTGCCGTAGCCGCTGTACTCGCCGTAGTAGCGGTCGGCCTTGACGGGGTCGAGCTGGTTGAGCACCACGCCGAGGATCGGCGCGTTCACGCGCCGCAGGCGGCGCAGGCCCAGGCGCGCGAGCGGGTAGGGGGTGTCGTCGGCCTTGACCACGTAGACCACCTCGGTGGCGAGGTTGGAGAGCACCAGCGCGTCGCTCACCAGCTGCACCGGCGGGCTGTCGATGACGATCATCTCGAAGGCCTGCGCGAGCCGCTCGATCATGGCGGCGAAACCCTGCGAGGCGAGCAGCTCGAGGGGATTGGGCGGGATGCGCCCCGAGGGCAGCACCGAGAGCTGCGTGCCCTGCGCCACCGGGTAGATGCAGCGCTCGGCGGGCGCTTCCCCCGCCACCAGCTGCGACAGGCC
>JADLES010000013.1 GCA_020845995.1 Burkholderiales bacterium
CAGACTATGCGGACGGCTTCGATGTTTTCCGCCCCGCCGTGCTCGCCTCCTGGCTGAAAGCCCGCGGATTGATTGCGCCCTCCTGAATCGTCTGGTTGAATAGCGCTAGCGGCTCATCGCCATGCCCAAACGGACCCCGTCACCGCCCGCACGGAAGAAGGCGTATGCCGCTCCCAGGCTCGTGCGCTACGGCGCCGTCCATGCCCTGACCAACGCGGGCAGCGCGGGAGGCTTGGAAACCGGCATGGGAATGATGACGCCGATGCCCTCCTGCCGCGGCGTGAAGGAGAACATCGCGAGGATTGGCACGCACCCGCTCGGCATCGGCCTGTACCTGTTCGACTACAAGCCCGAATTCCGCGACCGGTTCGGCCATGGCAGGCAGTTCGGCGTCATGGCGGACGAAGTGGAGGCTGTCTTCCCGGCGGCGGTGGCGCTGCGACCCGATGGGATCAAGGTCGTGGACCACGCCATGCTGGGCATGGTGAAGGCCCGGCGTTGAGCGCCGACCCTCGGTAGCGCCGCCCGCCGCTTTCCATGCTCGAGGAGCACCTCGGCTACCTCGCCGACGCCGTTCGGCTTCGGCGCTACCGCGCCGCGACCGCAAGGGCGGTGCGCCTTGGCGCGCGCATCGCGGATCTCGGCTGCGGCTCCGGGGTCCTCGGCTTGCTCTGCCTGCGGGCGGGAGCGGCGCATGCCGTGTTCGTGGACGAAACGGACATGATCGAGGTCGCGCGCGAGGCGGTGGCGCGCGCCGGCCTGCTTGAGCGCGCCAGCTTCATCCGCGGACGGTCCCAGCACATCGAGCTTCCGCGGAAGGTGGACATGGTGGTGTGCGACCACGTCGGCAATTTCGGCCTCGACTATGGGCTGGTCGAGCTGTTGCAGGATGCGAGGCGTCGCTTTCTCCGGCCGCGCGGCACGCTGCTGCCCGCGCGGCTCCGCCTGCGGGTCGCAGCGGTGACCTCCGGGAAATGCCATGCTCTCGCCGAGGCCTGGACCGCGCGACGCGTGCCGCCCGAGTTCCAATGGCTGCGCGAAACCGCCCGCAACACGAAGCACGCGGTGGGCCTGAAGCCAGCGGAGCTGTCGAGCAGGGCGGCGACGCTCTGCACGATCGATCTGCGCCGGGAGCAGCCCGCTTTCTTTTCCTGGAACGCGGAACTGCGCATCGCGCGCGATGGCCCGGTGCACGGCCTGGGGGGCTGGTTCGAGTGCGAGCTCGCCGAGCGCGTGTGGATGACCAACTCGCCGCTGGCCAGGCGGCCGATCCACCGGGCCCAGGTGTTCCTGCCTCTCGGCGCCGCGGTGCGCGCGAAGGCCGGTGAACGCATCGAGGTGAACATCATGGCGCGGCCCGCGGATTCGCTGCTGGCGTGGACGGTCGAATTCGCGGCGACGGGCCAGCGGATCCGCCATTCCACGTTCCACGGCATGCCGCTTTCGCGCAACAATCTCGCCGCCGCGGACCCGGCGCGCATCCCCGCCCTGGGCCGCGAGGGCCGCGCGCGGCTGCGCGTGCTCGCCCGCTGCGACGGCAAGCGCAGCGCGAGAGAGATCGAGCAGGCCGTGCTGCGCGAGCGCCCCGCGCTTTTCCCGACGGCGGCGGAAACGAGGCGCTTCGTCGCTCGCGTGCTCGGGCGGAACGCGCAAGAGTGACGGAATTCCGGACCGTTCCGGCGCGCGCGCAGAAGGCCCTGACCGGAGAGCCGCGGCAGGCGTGGGTACTGTCCGACGGCGAGTGCTGGATGCGTTCCTATCGCACCGGCGCGGGTTACCTCGTGCGCTTTCCCGGCCTCGCGGATTTCGAGTTGTCGGGAGCCGCGCTCGCCGTCACCTGCCGGCCCGCGCCCGGCGCCACGCGGGCCACCTGCGAGCACCTCTACCTCAACCAGGTGCGTCCCCTGGTGCTGAGCAGGACCGGCAGGCTCGTGTTTCACGCCAGCGCCGTGGAGGTCGGCGGCGCGGCGGCGGCGTTCCTCGGCGAGAGTGGCCGCGGCAAATCGACGCTGGCGGCGAGCTTCGCTGCCGGCGGGCACCGCTTCCTCGCCGACGATGGCCTGGTCGTGAAAGCGGCGGGCGCCGGCTTCGCCGCGCTGCCCGGCCATCCGTCGCTCCGGCTGTGGGAGGACAGCCGGCGGGCGCTTCTCTCCGCCGCCGGCGAAGCGGCGCCGTCGGTGCAGTACACGGACAAGGCGCGCCTGCTCGCCGGGGGCGAGCTCCGATTCTGCGCGCAGCCCCGGCCCCTGCGGCGCGCGTATTTTCTCGGCGATGCGAAGGTTGCGAGGGTGCGCGTCGAGCGCATGGGCGCGGCCGAGGCGATGATCGCATGGGTGAAGAACTCGTTCCTCCTCGATCCCAGGGAGCCGGCCGCGCTCGCGGCGCACTTCGACAAGGTGGCCGAGCTGGCGCGCACGGTCCCCTGCTTCCGCCTGGACTATCCCAGGCGCTTCAAAGCGCTTGCGCGCGTGCGGCGGGCGATCGCGACCGGCTGACCGGGTCACCTCCCGGTCAGGAGCTTCCAGGCGCCGCGCGCCCCCCGGTGCAGGTACAGCGCGGGCAGCCATAACGCCGAGCCGCGCTCGTAGCGCGCCAGCATGTACGCGGCTGGCGGGAACGCCTGCTCCATGAGCAGCCGCGCCCGGCTCGTCCAGTCCGGCAAGGCCCTCAGATCGGTCGCCAGCCAGCAAGCGCGCCCGCCGTGAAGGTACGCGGCGGCGACCTCGCGCCCGCCGGCTTCGAGCGCGCTGGCCACGGCTGCGGGAACGCTTGTTCCGAGGAGCGCTTGGGCGCGGCGCAGGCCGTCGAGGCACACGGCGCGCTGTCCGCAGGCGGCGGCGCGGCCGCACAGCTCCGACCAGCCTGCCTCGTCCAGCCCTTCGGCGAGCAGGTGCAGGTCGTGGATCCAGATCAGCCGGTCGCCGCGGTGCGCGCGCTCGCCGAACCAGAAGTCGGCGTGGCGGTGCGCGACACGGTGCATGCAGCCGATCAGCAGCGCATCGACCGGCGCGGGGCCGCGCGCCCGCGCCGAGAGCGCGGGCAGCGGTTGCGAGCGCTCGAGCAGCTCTTCGAACGACAGCGCGCGGGCGAAACCCTGGGCGTTACTCAGCCGCCAGTGCACATCGACCGTGCGCGCCACCCCGTGCCCGTCGGTCCAGGTTCCCGAGAACTCGGCAGCGATCAGCCGCCCGCTGACGGCGTTCGCAAACTCGTAGCCGAGCGCGGCGAGCGCAGCGCGCGCGGCTTCGCGCCGGCCCTCGGGCACGAGCAGGTCGAGATCGGCCCGCGGCCGCAGGTGCGGATGCCGGTAGGCGCTGTAGGCGAGCGCGGCGCCCTTGAGAATCAGGACGGGCACGCCGCGGGTCGCCAGCTCGCCGAGCAGGCCGCCGATCCACTCGCGGGCGATCAGCTCGCGCGCCGCCTCGAAGCGCGCCCAGCGCACGAGCCATTCCCGCGCCTCCACCGGCAGCCCGCGCACGCGCCTGCGGTCATCACGAAGTGCGTCGTGCAGCAGGCCCTGCACGCCATGCAGGCCGACCTCTTCGAGGAACGCGCGCGTGGACAGGCCGTGCGGCCAGTCCGGTTGCTCGCTTCTCAGGCAGGCCGCGAGGAATTCGATCACGCGCGGGCCTCGGCTATCATGCTTGGCGTCGAATGCGGCAAGCATCCAGCATACGCAAGGCGGCGCGGCCGCGCACCGGGGAATTGCGCGAGGCGTTGCGCTTTTTCGACCTGGTTGCGAGCAGGCCCGGGATTCGCGCGGGCATCGCCTGGCTGCATAGGACAGGCGCCGCGCCCCGGGTGAACGTCATCGCCGCCGGCTGCGGCTTCGGCTGCGGCGCGGCCGCGCTGGAGCTGGCGTTCCGCTTCGACTGGCAGATGCGCCGGCGGCGTTTCGCCGCCGGGCGGGCGCGCGCCGGCCTTTCCGCTCGGTCTCGGCGAAGCGGCCGAGCGCGTCGATCGCGGTCGCGGTGGTAAAGAACCCGCGCTCGTCGCGGGAAAATCCCATGCGCGCTCCGGACGCGGACGGCCGCGGGTCGCCGGGCAGCGGAACGCGCAAGGGCGCGGTACCGGACCAACTGCCGTCGGCGCCCTGGGCCGCGAGGAGCCAGGCGCAAATCCTGCGCGTTGCCGCGCGCATGTCGCCGGTCGGAGGCGCGGCGAGCAGGATCCGCAGGCAACATGCGGCGGCGAACGCCGATGCGCGGCCCGCGCCGGACACGGCGCCATCGCGCGCCACGCGCGCGGCGGCCCAGCGCGCCGCTCGCGTCCGCGCGCGCAGCGAAGCCTCGCCGCGCCGGCCCGCGAGATGCTCCACGGCAAGCGCGGTCGCGAACGCGTCTTCGTCGTACCAGTAGGCCTGCCACCGCCCGTCCCGCCGCTGCGCGCGCAGCAGCCAGGCCGCGGAACGATCGCCGAATCCTGGCAGCGCCCCGGCCGCCGCGGTGACCTCGGCGTGCGCCCGGCACCATCCCGCGACGGCGCGCCGCCCGCGCGCCTGCCCTGCGTGGCCGAGCGTCGCCGGCAGGAAGGTGCCGACTCCGCCATCGCGCAGGCGATGGCGGCGCAGGAACGCCAGCCCGCCGCGCGCGCGCGGCGCGCGCATTCGCCCGAGCAGGGAGGCAAGGCGCAATGCCCAGAGCGTGCTGTCGGCGTCCGCGGAAAACAGAGGGCCGAAGCCCCAGCCGGGAGCGTTTCTCAAGCGCGCGAGCCAGTTCCACGTCGCGCGCGCGGCACGCAAGGATTCGTTGCCTCGGTTGCGCGCGAGTGCCGCCGCGACATACGCGCCCACCCACTCTTCGCTCCCGCCCTGGACGCCGGAGAAATCCTTCCAGGGAGCGTCCCGCGGCTGCTCGGATCGCAGGAACGCCGCGCCGCGAGCGGCGGCGGCGCGCACGGCCGCATGAAGCGATGTCGCCGCCTCCGCCACCGCCGGCGCCCTGCGCCAGAGGCGTCCGAAGCCGAAATAGGCCTTCGCGGCGGGCGGCCGGCGCGGAACGAAATCCACCTTGACGTGGCTCAGCCGGCGTCCCATGACGCTGAATTCGCCCGCGCCGCGCGCCAGCGACTCCACGACCAGCGACTCCGGCCACGGCAGGGGACAGCCCGGCGGCTCGTCCTCGCCGGGCCAGCACAGGAGGGCCGCCGCGCGGTCCGCGTCGCACGCCTTCTTCGAGCAGAGCCAGGCAAGCAGGCCGCGCCAGCGCGCGCGCGTCGCGGCGGTCTCGGCGAGTTCGGGATCGCCGCCCGGCACGATCTCCAGGCCCGCCCTGGGCAGGAGACCGCCGTGCCAGTCCAGGGCGAGCTTGCAATGGCGCGCGAACGGCGCCGCCGCGCGCGCGAAGGCACCAATGCGGACCTGTTCCGCCCGATCCCAGCCGAGCGCGGCAAGGACGGCGGCCGCGCCCGTCGGCGCGAAACCGCCGATGTTGATGCGGAGCGCCGAGGCGCGGCGCGCCATCAGCCCGACGTCGTAGATCGTCGCGCCGCGGGGAAGCCGGCGAGCGACCTCCCACGCCGCAGCGGCGAGCCGGAGCGCCTCTTCGCGGCCCGCCAGGATCTCCAGCGAGCGACGCAGCGCGGGCATGCACTCGCGGCGGCCGCCGCGCCGCGCGAACGACACGAACACGCAAGGGGACAGGCCCGCGGCCGGCTCGTATTCGAGCCAGCACTCGGTCACCGTCCCGGCGAGTTCTCCGTCGCTCCAGGCGAGCAGGAAGTCGCGGATGCGGCGCCAGCCGGCCTGCTCGCAGCGGCCGGACGCGGCAAGGAACGCGGCGAACCGCTCCGGCTCGGCATCGCGGGGCGTGATGCGCTGCTGCAAGTCGACTCCACCGGGCGCGCCGGCGAGACGGATTTCAAATCCCGCGCAATGGACGGGCGCCAGCCCTCGCGCGCGCCGCAGGAGCCGGAGCTGCTCCCCGCGGGAAACCAGTTCTCGCGGCAGGCCGCGCGCGGCGATCGCCAGCGAATCCGCCAGCGATTCAGGCATGCCCCGCGCCCGCTCGCGCGGCGAATCCGGCGAGACCGCGCAGGTCTTCGAGCACCGCGTCGCGCAACGCACCCAGGCCGCCCAGGCCGCGGCGGGCATGAATGCGTCGAAGCGGCACGCGCTCGGCCACGGCCGCGAGGAAATCGAACTCCGCGCCGCGCCCGCTCGGCACCGGAAGGCGAACCGGATAACGATTGGCCGCGAGCAGCAGGAGCGCTTCGCGCCCCGTGGACGCGGTCACGCGCGGGAACCGCGATTCGCCGCCGCCGCGCGCGTAGATCGCGACCAGCGGCGCCGAGGAACCGCCCCCGGCGACGTCGCGGATTCGCTTGTCCCAGCCCGGGTCCGAGGGCAGCACCCGGGGCAACTCCGCGCCTGCCCCGTACAAATGGCGCGCCGAATCGGGCCACAGGCGCAGCCGCGCGGGCCCGGGATGCGCGCGGATCTCTTCCCGGCGGCGGCTAAGCGCGAGCACGTCATCGGCAAGCACGGAGGCGCCGCGCTGCGCGAAATATGCGCACAGGCTCGACTTCCCCGCGCCGCTCGGGCCGAGAAACGCCACCGCCGCGCCGCCGATCCGGACGGCGCTCGCGTGCAGGCACACGGTCCCGCGCAGGCGCGCGACAAAGCCGAGCACAGGGCCGAGCAGGTACGAGGTCGCGTCCTGGAACGTGATGCTCCCCGGCCAGGTTGCGGCGACCCGCCCGCCGCGCGCGGAAACCTCGAAGCGCGCGCCATCGTGGAAGCGAAACACGAACTCGTTCTCGCCGCGCCGCAGAACGCGGAGGTACTCCAGGTCTCCGTCCCGGAGCAGGGCGAAGGGATCGAGACCCTCGTCCGCGCGGATACTCGCGCGCTTGCCGTCAAAGTGAACTCGAACCTGGGGCCGGGACGTGCGCGCTGATCCGGAGAGCCCCTCGATCCGGCGGTCGGATGCGATATCGAGCCCGTACAGCCGGAACCGGAACATCGAGCCGCCGGCCTGCCTTCAGGTTCTGACCATGCCGCCGCCGTAGCCGCCGTCAGCGGATCCCGCGTTGTCCACCGCGTCGGTGAGCCGCCGCACGTCGCCATAGGCAACGAGCTTCGGGCTTCGGTAGGGTCTGCGAGCCCGGCGCGCGAGCTTTCGCGGCGTCGAGGCCTTCGGTTTCGATTTCATGGTCTCAGTCTGCCCTGTCGAAGCAGCCTATGCAGCCGCTGGATTGTCAAACCTTGAAAGCCAGGCCGCGAGCCCGAGGGGACGCAGCACCAGCTCGATTTCGGCGGGCCGCAATTTAGCATACTGGTTCGCGAGCTGGCGCAGGCGCCCGACATCGACGAAGCGTTCCAGTCCTTGGACAGCGAACAGCTGTTCCGCCTGCGGAATTCCACGTCCCCGCAGCGCCTCGTATTCGGGAAACCCGGGCAGCGGCGCCTTGGGCCGGGTGCGCACCTCCTCCGGGAGCGTTCCGCGCAGCGCAAGGCGCAGCAGCGTCTTGTCCACGCACCAGGGCAGCTCCGGCAGGCGCAGCAGGAACCGCAGCAAGCGCAGGTCGAAGTAGGGATGGCGAAATTCGATGGGCAGCCCGGTGACGAGGGGATCCGCCTGCTCGAACAGGATCGTCCACATCGGCAGGCGCGCGCGCCAGTGCGCGCCGCTGCGCGCGGCGCCGCCGCGCGCCGGTTCGCGGTGCGCGTCCTCGAACCGTGCCCGCAATGCGTGGCGCTCGACCAGATCCTGCCTCAGCCACGGCGGAAACGCGGGCGTCTCGCCCGGCGCCTTGCCGAGCGCGCGGCGCAGGCGCGTACGCAGGTAGAGCGGAGGGATGCGCCCGTGGAGCCGAAGGTGCTGCACCGCGCCGCGCGCGAGGTCCAGCCAGCGCCCCTCGCGCAGGTAACCGCTGGCGTAGTCCCACTCGTGGAACAAGCCCACGTCGCCGCCCTGCCCCGTCAGCACGGGCCGCGGCCGCCGCCGCGCTTCGGCGCCGTAGCCGCTCAGCGGATCGAACGCGGAAGCGTCCACCGGCTCGGGCGCGGCGCGCGCGCTGGCGGCGAACGCGGCGGGCGCCCCCGGCTCGGCGCGGAGGACCGTGAGCGGAATGCCCA
>JADLES010000014.1 GCA_020845995.1 Burkholderiales bacterium
GCCGCGCCTACCAGCGAAGGGGCGACGGCCTCGGACACGGCAGGCGGGGAAGGTGCGAGGGCGGACCTCCTAGGACTATGTGTCCTCACTCTGTCCTCAGTCTGTCCTCAGTCTGTCCTCAGTTTGTCCTCAGTCCGGCGAACGCCGCCAAGTGCAGCGCCGGCAAGGCTTTTCCGCCCGGCCGGCGCGTTTGTCCTCATTGTCGCAGTCAGAGGCGTGCGCCAATCTACGCCGCTGCCCGCCAAGCCTGCCGGCGAATCGGGATCACGTTGTCCGATTGGCGCACCGCGTCCAAGTAGTCCGCCCAATGCTGCATCAGCTCGCGCCGTTCCTCGACATACCGCGCATGGTTATAGGCTGCCCGGACCCGGTTTTCCTCGACGTGCGCTAGCTGCGCCTCTATCACGTCCGGCCGGTAGCCGGCCTCATTCAGCGCCGTGGACGCGACGCCCCGGAAGCCGTGCCCCGTCATGCGCCCCTTGTAGCCCATGCGCTCAAGCGCCTTCAGCAGCGTGTTATTGCTCATGGGCTTCGAGCGGTCCCGCTGGCCCGGAAACAGCAGCGCCGCGCCCGCGCAGCGCTCCGCGCCGCCATTCGCGACTTGCAGGCAGCGCAGCGCCTCGACCGTCTGCCGGGACAGGGGCACGAAATGCTCGCGCCGGCTCTTGGTGCGCTCGGCGGGCACGCGCCACTCGCCCGCGTCAAGGTCGAATTCCTGCCAGCGAGCGCCGATCAGCTCATTGGTACGGACGAAAGTGCCGGCCATGACCTGCAACGCGATCCGCGTCTGCACGCTGCCCGAGTAGGAGGCAATCTTGCGCATCAGCTCGGGCAGGTCCTTCACGTCAATGCGGGCGAAATTGACCCGCTCCCGGTCTTGCAGGAAGTCCCCCGGCTTCACTTCGGCCACGGGATTGCGCTGCGCGAGCCCGTGTGCCACGGCGTAGCGCATGACCTGCCCGCAGGTTTGCAGCACCCGCCGCGCCACGTCCACCGCGCCGCGTACCTCTATCGCCTTCGCCAGCCGCACGAAGGCCGGCGCGTCCAAGCCTCGCACGCTGCGCGGGCCAATGACCGGAAACACTTCGTCCTCAAGCCGGCGCAGCGTGTAGCCGGTATGCCGTTCGGCCTTGCCCGCGCTCCAATCCGCCCACCAGCGCCGCGCGACGTTCTCGAAGGCCGCTTCGGATTCAAGCATGAGCGCCGCTTTCGCTTCGCGGCGCTCGCCGCTCGGGTCCGCGCCCGCGTTCAAGCGCTTCCGCGCCGCATCGCGATCCGCGCGGGCTTTCGCAAGGCTCACATCAGGATAGCTCCCGAGGGCGAGCCGTTTTTCCTTGCCCGCGTAGCGGTATTTCCAGCGCCACAGCTTCGCGCCGCTGCGCGTCATTTCGAGATAGAGCCCGCCGCTATCGGCGTGCCGCTGGTACGCGCGGCCCTCGGGGCACTTCGCGTTTCTGCGTGCTGCATCGGTCAACATTTTTCCTCGCTTCCGGGGGCGCTCAGGATGCCCCCACTTTTTCGGGCCACGATGCCCCCAGCAATTCGGCCGGAGGGTGCTTTTTCCCTCTGAGAGAGCGAAATTCCGATGCCCCCACTTCGGGAGTTACGATGCCCCCAACGATGCCCCCAACACGCAACGGCTGTCAACGAACGAAAACGAACGCTCGCGGACGAAGTTTCCGATTCTCAGAGGGAAAAACGCGCTTCCGCGCACGTTGGCGGAAGTCTTAGAACTAGTTATTGGCGGAGTGAGAGGGATTCGAACCCTCGATACCGGTTTAAGCCGGTATAACGCCTTAGCAGGGCGCCCCCTTCGGCCACTCGGGCATCACTCCGGTGGTGCGACGCGGCAGAAGTGGCCCGATTCTACCCTGCTATATTGTTGTCATGACACTGAAATCTCTCTTTGCGCTCGCCTGGGCGCTGATCTTCAGCGCCCTCGCGCACGCCGAGCGCCCGGCGCTGGTGGTGGTGATCGTCATCGACGGACTGCCGCACGAGCAGGTCATGAAGTACAGGGATCTCTACGGCCCCGGCGGATTCAGGCGGCTGCTCGAGGAAGGCGCCTGGTACGGCAACGCGCGCCACGGCCATGCGGTGACGGCCACGGCGCCGGGCCACGCAACGATGCTCACCGGGACATATCCCTACCGGCACGGCATCATCGACAACGAGTGGATCGACCGCAACACGCTGGCCGAGATCTACTGCACCGGCGACCCGGCCCATGGCTATATCGGCCACGAGACGAAGAAGCTCGACGGCACTTCGCCCGCCAACCTGCGCGCGAGCACCGTGGGGGACGAGCTGAAGTATGCGAACAACGGGCGCTCGAAGGTGCTCGCGGTGGCGGGCAAGGACCGCGGCGCGATCCTCCTCGCGGGCAAGCGCGGCACCGCATACATGTACATGAGCGGCAGCGGCCGCTTCGCGAGCAGCACGTTCTACTTGAAGGAGCACCCGGCCTGGCACGCCGAGTACTACGCGAAGAATCCGCAGGACAAATGGCTGGGCCAGACCTGGGGGCTGCTGCTGCCGGAGACGGCCTATGCGCGCTCGATTCCCGAGGGGCAGGCCTGGCAGCGCGCCTACGTCGGCAGCGCGAAGACCTTTCCCTTCCCGCTGCCCAAGGAAGCGAAAGCCTACTATTCGCAGCTCATCCGCACGCCCTTCGCGGACGAAGCGACGCTGGATTTCGCGCGCGCGGCCATCGAGGGCGAGGATCTCGGCAGGAATCCGGCGGGCGTGCCCGACCTGCTCGGCATCAGCCTGTCCACGCACGATTACGTGAACCACAGTTTCGGGCCGGAGAGCCGCATCTCGCAGGACCACCTGCTGCGCGTCGATCGCGCGCTCGCCGGCTTCTTCGACTCCCTGGAGCGGCGCTTCGGCCTGGACAGGGTCCTGATCGTGCTCTCGGCCGACCACGGCTTCGCGAACGCGCCCGAATTCAGCGCCGCCACGGGCGTGGGTGGCGCGCGGCTTAGCGCATCGCGGATGATGGCGGAGCTGAATGCCGCGCTGGCGGCGCGTTTCGGCGTGAAAGGGAACCTGGCGGTGCGCCAGTCCCACCCGACGATCATTCTCGACCGCCAGCTCATCGAGAAGAATTCGCTCAATCGGGGCGAAGTCGAGGCAGCGGCGCAGCGCATTCTGCTCGGCATGCCGGGAGTGGCGCAGGCGTACACGCGCTCACAGCTGGAAATCGGCGCGCTGCCGGATCTGCCGGCTTCGAGAATGGTGCTGCGCGCCTGGAATCGCGAACTGAGCGGCGACCTCTACGTTTTGCTGCAGCCCAACGTCATCGCCAGCAGCGCCGCGGCCACGCACGGCTCGGCGTACAACTACGACAGCAGCGTGCCGCTCATGCTGTACGGCAAGGCGTGGATCAAACCGGGCAAGTATCCGCAGGCGGCCTACATCGCCGACCTCGCGCCGACGCTCGCCTACCTTCTGGACATCCGCGCGCCCTCGGCGAGCGAGGGGCGCGTGCTCGCGGAGATCCTGAAGTAGCCTAGGCCTGGTCCAGCTCGAAGGCCTTGTGCAGCACGCGCACCGCGAGCTCGGCGTACTTCTCGTCGATCACCACCGAGATCTTGATCTCCGAGGTGGAAATCATCTGGATGTTGATGCCCTCCTCGGCGAGCGTGCGGAACATCTGCGCGGCGATGCCGGCGTGCGAGCGCATCCCCAGGCCGACGATGGACACCTTGGCCATGCGGTCGTCGCCGGTGATCTCCTTGCACTGGATCGCCGGCTTGACCTGGTCGTTGAGCATCTTGAGGGCCCGCTTCATGTCGGACCGCGCCAGCGTGAACGACAGGTCGGTCATGCCGTCGTGGCTGACGTTCTGCACGATCACGTCGACGTTGATGCCGGCGTCGGCGATCGGCCCGAGGATCGCGTAGGCGATGCCGGGCTTGTCGGGCACGCCGTGCACGGTGAGCTTGGCTTCGTCGCGCTGGGCCGCGACCCCGGATACCACCGCTTTTTCCATCGCCATGTGCGGGTCTTCCTCGAAAGTGATGAGCGTGCCCGAGCGCGCCTCTTCCGCCACCGGCAGCTTCGGGTCGGTGAGGCTGGAGAGCACGCGGGTGGGCACTTTGTACTTGCCGGCGAACTCCACCGAGCGAATCTGCAGCACTTTCGACCCCGCGCTCGCCATCTCCAGCATCTCCTCGAACGAGATGGTGTGCAGGCGCCGCGCCTCGGGCACGATGCGCGGGTCGGTGGTGTAGACGCCGTCCACGTCGGTGTAGATCTGGCACTCGTCCGCCCCCAGCGCCGCGGCGAGCGCCACCGCCGAGGTGTCCGAGCCGCCGCGGCCGAGCGTGGTGATGTTGCCGTCCTTGTCCACGCCCTGGAAGCCGGCCACCACCGCCACGCAACCGTTCTCCAGGTCCTGGCGCAGGTTGACCTCGTCGATCCTGAGGATGCGCGCGCGCGTAAAGGCCGAGTCGGTGAGCACCCTCACCTGCCAGCCGGCGTAGCTCTTCGCCCTCACGCCCAGGGCGAGCAGCGCCATCGCCAGCAGCCCCACGCTGACCTGCTCGCCGGTGGCGGCGATGACGTCCAGCTCGCGCGGGTCCGGGTGCTCCTGCAGGCCGGCCGCGAGCGCGAGCAACCGGTTGGTCTCGCCCGACATGGCCGAGGGCACCACCACGATCCGGTGCCCGGCCGACTGCCACTTGGCGACCCGCCAGGCGACGTTGCGGATGCGCTCGACCGAGCCGACCGAGGTGCCGCCGAATTTCTGGACGATCAGTGCCATCCGCGCCGCGCCGGAAAAAGGGCGCGATTTTAACCCGGGAGCCCGCCCCGCGGGCGCCTGTGATAGGGTGAAGTCGACAAACGGAAAGGAACGAAATGATGCGCCCGCTGGCTGCCCTGCTCTTCCTGCTCGCCGCATCGCACGCCGCGGCCCAGGCCATCCCGAAACAGATGCGCATCATCGTGCCCTACGCGGCCGGCGGCTCCTCGGACTTCGTCGCGCGCACGGTGGCCGAGCGCCTGGGGCCATTGCTGGGCAGCAACGTGCTGGTCGAGGCGCGCCCCGGCGGCAACACCATCATCGGCACCGAGGCGGTGGTGAAAAGCGCGCCCGACGGCTCGATGCTGCTGCTGGTGGGCATCCAGACCTACAGCGCGCAGCCGCACTTGATGAAGAACATGCCCTACGACGTGGCCAGGGACCTCACGCCGATCAATAACGTGATTGTCTCCCCGCTGGTGCTGTCGGTGCATCCCGGCGTACCGGCGAAGAACGTGCAGGAGCTGGTGGCCTACGCCAAGGCGAACCCCGGCAAGGTGAATTTCGGCTCGGCGGGCGTGGGCAACACGCTGCATCTCGCCGTAAGCCAGTTCGTCGCCAAGACCGGCGTCAAGATCGTCGATGTGCCGTACAAGGGCGCATCGCAGGCCGTGGTGGACCTGATCGCGGGCAACATCCAGATGATGATCGACCTCGTCACCACGCCGCTGCCGCACATCCAGTCCGGGCGCCTGCGGCCGCTGGCAACCACCTGGGAGAAGCGCGCCTCGGCGCTGCCGAACGTGCCCACCATGATCGAGCAGGGCGTGGACATGAACTTCGGCTCGATGATCGGGCTGATGGGCCCGGCCAACATGCCGCGCGACCTCGTCCACCGGCTGCACGCGGACATCGCCAGGGTGATGGCCATGCGGGAGGTGAAGGATGCGTTCGGCAAGCAGGCCATGGAACCGCTGACCTTCCCTTCACCGGATGCCTACAAGGCCACGTTTCACGCCGAGATCGAGAGCATGGGCAGGCTGGTGAAGGCGGCCGGAATCCAGCCGCAGTAGAAACTACCTGGGCAGCCGCGTGCCCGCGCCTGCCGCGAGCGCACGCTCCAGGACCAGGCTGGCGATGGCGATGTCGCCCAACCCCAGACCGGGGTGGATGAAGAAGGTTTTCTGATCCGCCCCTGACCTGCCCGGGTGCTTTCCCGTGAGCAGTGCCGTCAGGTCGCAATCGAACGTGCCGGACCACGGGATATGGCCGGAGGCCATCGCCTCCGCGCTCTGCCTGAGATCATCCGTGGCCAGGATATCGAGCCGGCGAAGGTCGCCGCAGATCCAGCCGCGCGCGAGGTCCGGCGCGCTGACGAAGCTGCCTGGCGACAGCCAGGCGGGATCCAGACAGGGTTTCAGGCCCGGCGAGCGCGGAATGCTCGTCACCACGATATCCATCCCCTCCACCGCCTCGCGCGGCTCGGCCACGGCCCGTGCGTCCACGCCCCTGGCCGCCAGGTCGTTCGCGAAGCCCTGCGCCGTCTCCCGCCGCCTGCCGTAGCAGCGCGCTTCCCGGAGCGGGAATTCCGCCGCGAATGCCTCAAAGTGCGAGCGCGCCTGCGTCCCGCAGGCCACGAAGCCGATGCGCGCGCTGCCAGTCCGCGCCAGCCGTCGCGCCGCCAGCAGGCTCACCACCGCCGGCCGCAGCGCCGTGATCGCATCCCCGTCCATCACCGCCTGGATCCCCGCGGAGGCGAGATCGTTCAGCACGATCAGCGCGTTGATATGCGGCAGCTCCGCGCGCCCGCGCGCCGCGTTGTTCGACACGCCGACCCATTTCATCCCCGCCACCGACCCGTCCGGCCGCGCCGGCATGGCGTGGAAGAACGTCCCCGGCATCGGGTCCAAGCCGTTCTTCGGCACCACCTCGGCGCTCCCGTCCGCGAGCCCCCGGAACGCCGCCTCCACCACCGCCTCCATCTCGCGCGGCGCGGGCAGGAGCGCCTGGACCTCGGCTCGCGAGAGGTAGAGGAAATCCATTGAAGCAACGCGGAATGGCGGAGAGTGAGGGATTCGAACCCCCGAGCCCTTGCGGGCTAACGGTTTTCAAGACCGCCGCATTCGACCGCTCTGCCAACTCTCCTTGAAATGGCCGTGGAATGCCCCAATCTTAACCTGCTGCCAGACAAGGGCTTTCGGGGGAACCTTGGGCATTTTTGCCGGTCTCATGTAAGCTTCGAAAAAAGGAGGAAAGCATGCAACCCGAACTTCAGACCGCAAGTACCGGCTACGGCTCGATCGCTGTCCCGGCGGATTCGCGGAAAGTCCTGCGCAACACCTACCTGCTGCTGGCGCTCACCATGGTGCCGACAGTCGCCGGCGCGTGGCTGGGCATGGCCACGGCCTCGGTGATCCAAGGCTCGCCCATCCTGAGCTTTTTCCTCATGCTCGGCGCGGTGATCGGCCTGCAGTTCGGCATCGTGCGCTTCCGCGACAGCGTGGTCGGCATCGGCCTGCTGCTGCTCATGACCGGGCTGCTCGGCTGGTTCCTCGGGCCCCTGCTCAACCATGCGCTCGCGCTGAAGAACGGCATGCAGCTGGTCGGCTACGCCGCCGCCGGCACGGGCGCGGTGTTCCTCGGCATGGGCGCGGTCGCCGTCACCACCAAGCGGGACTTCAGCTTCATGGGCAAGTTCCTGTTCGTGGGGATGATCGTGCTGCTGGTGGCGATGATCGCCAACATGTTCCTGCAGATCCCGGCGCTCGCGCTCACCATTTCCAGCCTGGTGATCGTGGTGTTCTCGCTGTTCCTGCTGCACGACCTGTCGCGCATCGTGACCGGCGGCGAGACGAACTACCTGATCGCGACCACGGGCGTCTACATGAGCCTGTTCAACATATTCGCCAACCTGCTGCAGCTGTTGATGGCCTTCGCGGGCGACCGCGACTAGGGATCGTTCGCTCCGAAAAGGCGCCCGCGGGCGCCTTTTTTTTCGCTTGCGGGCGCTGCTACCTCGCGCAGGGACGCAGGCCGTAGAGGCCGACGGAAAAGAGCTCGTTGCCGGCCGCGTCCCGCTGCACGCCCCAGTTGAACGCATAGTGCTTCGCGCTGCCGGGATAGGACGGGAAATCCGCCGCGACGGCGCGCCGCGCGGCGTCTTCGAAGGAATCCGGCTCGTCCTTGCCGGCGTAGGCATAGGATTGCGCCGCGGCCTTGCCCGTCGGCAGCTCGACTTCGCGCAGGTTCGGCAGGTAGCCGCGGCCGAAGACGAGCATCTGCTCGGGCGGGACCGGCGGGTGGCGGGCCTCGATCGTCCGCAGGGCGCCGCCCGGCGCGTCGCGGCAGGGATAGGCTTCGCGGTAGATCCGCATGCGCGGCGCCGCCCCCTGTCCGATCGGTGGGCGCGGGCGCTGAGTTGCCTGCAATTGCGCCGGCTTGAGCAGCTGCCCGCACACCGCCTTCCCGCCGGACGCTACCGCCTTCGCCAGGACAATGGCCTTCAGGTCGCCGAACTCGAGCTTCAGCTCTCCGCCCGCATCGCGCAGCGGAAACTTGAACTGCAGCCGCCCCTCGGTGTTGGCCTCCATCGACCGGACTCCTCCGGCCGACATCAGCGCGGCCAGCGGCTTGCTGCCGTCCTTCCAGAGGAGACTCCGAGGCGGCAGGGCGCGGCCCGCGCCGTCGACAATGCGCAGCAGCGGCGCCTCCACGAGGCCGGTGGCGCCGAGATAGCGGATGCGGGCCTCCAGCATGACGACGGAGTCCGCCGGATCGCACTGCAGGTTTTCGACCGCCAGTTGCCAGTGCCTGCCCGAACCCACGGCCGCCGCAGCGGCGTTCGCCGCGCAGCCGGCAAGGAAGAGCAGCGAAAGCAGGTGCGATTTCCTGCCCGCCCGCATCCTAGCCGCGCTCGAACAGGGCGATCGATTCCACGTGCGCGGTGTGGGGAAACATGTTGACCACGCCCGCGGCAGCGAAGCGAAAGCCCTTTTCGTGCACCAGCACCCCGGCGTCGCGCGCGAGGGTGGCGGGATCGCAGGACACATAGACGATGCGGCGTGGCCAGTCCTCGGGTAGCGCCAGCGCCAGCGCGGCGGCGCCCTCGCGCGGCGGATCGAGGAGAAATTTGTCGAAGCGGCCGTAGTGCCCGAGGCTCGGCTGGAACAGGTCCGCCGCCTCGAATTGCGCGACGAGCCCGTTGGCGGCGGCGTTGGCCCGCGCGCGCTCGACCAGCGCCGCGCCGCCCTCGAAGCCGATCACCTGCGCGCCGCTCGCGGCGATCGGCAGCGTGAAGTTGCCGATCCCGCAAAAGAGGTCCGCGATGCGCTCGCCGGGCCGCGGGTCGAGCAGGCGCAACGCCCGGGAGACGAGCAGGCGGTTGACCGATGGGTTCACCTGCGTGAAGTCGGTGGGCTTGAAGCGGATCCGCAGCCCGAATTCGGGCAGCGCGTACCAGAGGTCC
>JADLES010000015.1 GCA_020845995.1 Burkholderiales bacterium
CGCTTTTTCGAGCGGTCGTCCGAGTGCCAGGTGCCGCCGCCGGTGAGCGCGCCGCCCAGCAGCTCGCACACCACCGCCAGGCCGTAGCCCTTGTGCAGGCCGAAGGTGCGCAGCGCGCCGAAGGGCTCGATGACGCCGTAGCGCGGGTCCGCGGTCGGGTTGCCCTTGTCGTCGATCAGCCAGTCGGGCGACACCTGCTCGCGCTTGTTATGCGCGACGCGGATCTTGCCCTGCGCGACCGCGCTGGTGGCCATGTCGAGGATGAAGGGCGGCTCGTTCGGCACCGGGATGCCGATCGTCACCGGGTTGGTGCCGAAGCGCGCGTCCGCACCGCCGTAGGGCGCGACGATCGAGCGCGAGATGACGTTGGTGAAATGCAGCGAGATCAACCCCGCCGCCACCGCCTGCTCGGCCCACTGGCCGATGCGGCACAGGTGGTGCGAGCGCCCAAGGCCCATCACGCACAGGCCGTGCTGCTTCGCGCGCGCGATGCCGATTTCCATCGCCTCCAGGCCGATCACCTGCCCGTAGCCCTGCTGGCCATCCAGCGTGATCATCGCGCCGCCGTCGAACACCATCTTCGGGTGCTGGTTGACCTTGAGGCCGCCTTCCAGCAGCGAATCGACGTAGCGCGGGATCATGCCCACGCCGTGCGAGTCGTGCCCGGTCAGGTTGGCGGTGACCAGGTTCTCGGCGACGATTTTCGCCTCGCGCTCCTCGCTGCCGCCGGCCGCGACCACCGCCTCGATCGCGCGCGCGAGCGGCGCTGTTTTGAAGATTCGGTGGTCCGGCATGGCGCGCAAGTTTACAATGCCGCCCGAACCCGCATGGACCTTCCGCAGAACTCGTTCAAGCGCGCCCTCGGGGCGGGCAAGCCGCAGATCGGGCTGTGGTCCAGCCTCTCGTCCAACTACACGGTGGAGATCATCGCCGGCGCCGGCTTCGACTGGATCCTGCTCGATTGCGAGCATTCGCCGAACGACCTGGAATCGCTGCTCACCCAGCTGCAGGCCGCGGCGCCCTACCCTGCCGCGCCGGTGGTGCGCGTGCCCTGGAACGACATGGTCAACATCAAGCGCGTGCTCGACATCGGCGCGCAGTCGCTGCTGGTCCCGTACGTGTGCAGCGCCGAGGAGGCGAAGGCCGCGGTGGCGGCGACGCGCTACCCGCCGGCCGGCGTGCGCGGAGTCGCCGGCACCACGCGCGCGACCCGCTTCGGCCGCGTCAAGGACTACGCCAGGCGCGCGCACGAGGAGATCTGCGTGCTGGTGCAGGTCGAGACCAAGCCCGCGCTCGATCAGCTCGAAGCGATCTGCGCCGTGGAGGGCGTGGACGGGGTGTTCATCGGACCGGCCGACCTGCACGCCTCGATGGGCTACCCCGGCGAAACCTCGAACCCGGCGGTGCTGCCGCTGATCGAGGAGGCGATGCGCCGCATCCGCAAGGCGGGCAAAGCGCCGGGCTATCTCTCGCCGCTCGAGGCGGACGCGAGGCGCATGCTTGCCGCCGGCTGCCTGTTTTGCGCCGTCGGCGCGGACACCGGGCTGCTCGCGCGCGGCGCGGAGGCGCTGCGCGCCAAGTTCCACTAGCAGGCGCTCGATGAAGCCGGAAATCATCGTGGTCAGCCGCATCTTCGCCCCGACCCAGGCGAAGCTCGAGGCGGATTTCCTCTGCCACCGGCTCTACGAGGCGGCCGATCGCGGCGCGTTCCTCAAGGAGCACGCGCCGAAGGCGCGCGCGCTCGCCACCTTCGGCCCCCCCGGCGCCGACGCGAAGCTCATGGAGGCGCTGCCGAAGCTGGAAATCATCGCCAACTTCGGCGTCGGCGTGGACGCGATCGACCTCGCCGCGGCGAAGCAGCGCGGCATCCTCGTCACCAACACGCCGGACGTGCTCAACGAGTGCGTCGCCGACACCGCCATGGCGCTCGTGCTCGACACGCTGCGCCGCTTCCCCGCCTCGGAGACCTACCTGCGCTCGGGCTACTGGGCGACGCGCGGCGCCTTCCCCCTCACCACCTCGCTCGGCGGAAAAACGCTCGGCGTGCTCGGCCTGGGGCGCATCGGCGAGGCGATCGCCCGGCGCGCCGAGGCCTTCGGCATGAAGATCCGCTACCACAACCGCGGCCGCAAGGACGTGCCCTACGCCTACGACGTCGACGCCGCGACGCTGGCGGCGCATTCCGACGTGCTGCTGGTGGCAACGCCGGGAGGCGCCGGGACGAGCAGGATCGTGAACGCCAGGGTGCTGGATGCGCTCGGGCCAGAGGGCTTTCTCGTCAACATCTCGCGCGGCTCGGTGATCGACGAGCCGGTCCTGTTGCGCTACCTGAAGGAAGGCAGGATCGCCGGCGCCGGGCTCGACGTGTTCGACAACGAGCCGAACGTCGACCCGGAATGGTTCGCCGTGGAGAACGCCGTGCTCTACCCGCACGTGGCGAGCGCGACGGTCGAGACGCGCACCGCGATGGGCGACCTGCAGGTCGAGAACCTGCGCCTGCACTTTGCCGGCAAGCCGGTTCGTACGCCCGTATAGCCGCGACGCCGGCCACGCCGCGCGCGCCGGTCAGGCGAGGTCGAAACGGTCCAGGTTCATCACCTTGTCCCAGGCCGCCGCGAAATCCTTGACAAACTTCTCCTTCGCGTCCGCGCTGGCGTAGACCTCCGCGATCGCCCGCAGCTGCGAGTTGGAGCCGAACGCGAGGTCGACGCGCGTGCCGGTCCATTTCACCTTGCCCGTATCGCGGTCGCGGCCCTCGAAGAGGTCTCTTGCCTCCGAGACCGGCTTCCACTCGACGCCCATGTCGAGCAGGTTGACGAAGAAGTCGTTGGACAGCGTCTCCGGCGACCTGGTAAAGACCCCGTGCTTCGCGCCGCCGACGTTGGCGCCCAGCAGGCGCAGGCCGCCCACCAGCACCGTCATCTCGGGCGCCGTGAGCGTCAGGAGCTGCGCCTTGTCGACGAGCAGCTGCTCGGCGGCGACCGGAAACCGGCCGCCCAGGTAGTTGCGGAAGCCGTCGGCGAGCGGCTCGAGCACGCCAAAGGATTCCACATCCGTCTGCGCCTGCGAAGCATCCATGCGTCCCGGCGTGAACGGCACCTTCACGGCGACGCCCGCCTTCCTCGCGGCGGCTTCCACGCCCGCGCAGCCCGCGAGCACGATCAGGTCGGCAAGCGACACCTTCTTGCCGCCCCTGGCGTTCTTGTTGAACGCCGCCTGGATGCCTTCGAGAACCTTCAGCACCTTCGCGAGCTGCGCCGGCTGATTGGCCGCCCAGTCCTTCTGCGGGGCGAGCCGGATGCGCGCGCCATTGGCGCCGCCGCGCTTGTCCGAGCCGCGGAAGGTCGAAGCCGAGGCCCACGCCGCAGACACCATCTGCGCCACGGACAGCTTCGAGGCGAGGATCTTCTTCTTGAGATCCGCGATTTCCTTCTCGCCGA
>JADLES010000016.1 GCA_020845995.1 Burkholderiales bacterium
GCACGTAGCGCGGATCCACGGCGATGCTGTAGCCGGCCGTGAGCGGGGCGCCGAGCGTGCCCAGCGGCCCGCCCGGCGCGCCCGCTGCCGCCCCGGGAACGGCCGCCGCTTCGCGAAAGAAGACGTAGCTCGGGTTGGCGTCGAGCGCCTCGCGCAGCTTGCGCGGGTTGGCGGCCGCCCAGGCCTTGATGCCCTGCATCGAGGCCTGGTCGAGCGTCATCTCGCGACGCTCGACGAGGTACCGGCCCATCGAGCGGTACGGATGCCCGTTCTGGTCGCCGTAGCCCAGGCGCAGGCGCTCGCCGGATTCCAGCGCGACCTGGCCAGAGCCCTGGATTTGCAGGAAGAACAGCTCCACCGGGTCTTCGACCCAGGCGAGGATCGGCGCACCCGAGCCGTTGCGGTTCTCGATTTCCGCGCGCGTCCAGTACGGCACGACCCGGTTGCCTTGCAGGCGGCCGCGCAGGCGCAGCCCTTTCAGCTCCGGATTGACGCTTTCCAGGTCCACTGCCACCAGGTCGCCCGGCACGCCGTAGACGGGAACGCGGAAACGCTCGCTGCGCGTGCGGCTGCCGGCGAGCACCGGCTCGTAGTAGCCGGTGACCAGGCCTTCGTTCGCGCCGTCGGCGGAGGCGAGCGCCCAGGCCTGGAAGTTCGCCTCCGCGAAGCCTCGGGCGGCGGCCTCGTCCTCGGGCGGCAGGGCTCTCGCCGCGTCGCAGGAGCGGCGCAGCGCCGCGTGCGCGATGCGCTCGCAGCCCGCGGCGAAGGCGCGCAGGCCGCGCGCAAGCGGCGCGCCCGACCAGCCGGGGATCTCCGCGAAGGGCACCGGCAGGATTTTCGCGCCGGGGGGACGCGCGGGCGCGGGACAGACCGGGCACGCGGCGCAGGCCGGACAGGCGCGCTCGCCGGTCGCCGGCAGCTCGGCGCAACCGGCGAGGACTAGAATCGCGGCGAGGCCAACGGCGAAGACGCGGACGATGTGGGTCATCTATCTCGAAATGGGCGTGGCTCTCGCGCTGCTCATTCTAATCGTGTGGTGGACCTGGCCGGCGAAGCCGCCCGGGGCGAAACCGAAGGACGAAGACCGGCAATGAGCGGCGCCGCGCACGCCGAATCGCTGCGCGCGCGCGCGCACCACCTGCTCACGCGCGAGGAAAGCGGCGCGGCGGGGCGGGCGCTGCGCGCCGGGCTGGTGCTGCTCATCGTCGTGAGCGTGACCGCGGCGGTGCTGAAGACGGTGCCGCGGTTCGGCCAGGCCCATGGCAGCGCCATCGATCTGGTGCTGGTGCTCGCCACCCTGGGCTTCGCGGCGGAGTATTGCCTGCGCATCTGGATCGCGCCGGAGAATCCCGGCGCCCGGCTCGGCGCCGGCGGCGCCGGCGGCGAGCGGCTGCGCTACGTGCTCTCGCTTCCCGGGCTGATCGACCTGGTGGCGGCGATCCCGTTCGCGCTCGCGCCCCGCATCGGGCTCAACATCGACTGGCTCGACATCGTGCCGATCTTCAAGCTGCTGCGGCACACCGCGGCGTTCCAGTTCCTCGTCGAGGCCGTCTACAGCGAGCGGCGCGTGCTCGGCAGCGCCGCGGTGCTGATGCTGGCGCTGCTCGTGTTCCAGTCGAGCCTGGTCTACTACTTCGAGCGCGAGGCGCAGCCCGACAAGTACGGCAGCATTCCCGAGGCGATGTGGTGGGGCATCGTCACGCTGACCACCGTGGGCTACGGCGACGTCACTCCGGTGACGCCGTGGGGCAAGATCGCGGGCGGCCTCACCGCGGTGATGGGCCTGTGCATGTTCGCGATCCCGGTCGGCATCATCGCCTCGGCATTCATCGAGGCGGTGCGCCGGCGCGAGTTCGTCGACACCTGGAACCTGGTGGCGAAGGTGCCGCTCTTTCGTTCGCTCGACGCCGCGCGCATTGCCGCGGTCGCGGGCGTGCTGCGCGCGCGCCGAGCCGAGCGTGGCGAGCGCCTGATCCGTAAGGGCGACCAGGCCGACTCGATGTACTTCATCGTCTCCGGCGAGGTCGAGGTGGACCAGGAGAGCGCCGCGCCCAAGGGGCGGCTCGTGGCGGGCGATTTCTTCGGCGAGATCGCGCTGATCGCCGAGCGGGAGCGCACCGCGACCATCACCGCGCTCGCCCCGTGCAAGCTGCTGGTGCTGCACAAGGACGACTTCGAGAGCTTCATGCAGTCGCATCCCGATCTGCAGCAGGCCGTGCGCGAGGCGGCGCGACGCCGGCTGCAGGAGATCGGCGTTCGCTAACGGCGGCGCAGGATTTCCTCGAGCGTCCTGCGCGCCTGCGCCTGCAGCGGCCCCGCCTGGGCCGCGGCGCGGCGCGCGGCGGCCTCCGCTTCCTCGTAGCGGCCCAGGGCCGCGAGCACGTGGGCGAGATTGTTCAGCGCGGCCGCCGATGCCGGGTGCGCATCGCTCGCGCGGCGGAAAGCGCGCTCCGCCGCCGCGAGGTCCTTGAGCGCGTACTCGGTGTTGCCCAGCCCCAGCAGCCCGAGCTCGCTCGCCGGCCAGCGCGCGAGCAGCGCGCGGTACGCCTCGCGCGCCTCGCGCGGCCGCCCCGCCTGCTCGAGCGCGGCGACCGCGGCGGCGTAGCCCGCCTCGGTCGCGGTCGCGGGGATGCGCCCCGGCGGCAGCGCCAGCATCGACCAGTGCTCGCCGTCCTGCCAGAAGAATTCGAGGAACGCAAAGCTCCAAAGGTCGCGCCGGCGGCCGGCGCTGCGCACCACGAACTCGCGCCGCTCGAGGTCGTAGCCGACCAGCACCGCGTAGTGCCAGACCGGCAGCGCTCGCATGAACGAGAAGTTGACCAGCACCACCACCGGCGTGCCGGCGGCCAGCTCGCGCAGCAGGTCTTCGAGGCGCGGCGCGGGCGTGTACGCGACCAGGCCCGAGCGGCGCGTGGCGCCGAGCATCTCCGCCTGCAGGCTGCCCTGCCTGCCAGGCAGGTAGACGAGCGGAGTCACCGAGGCGACGTCGGCCGGCACGCCGGCGGCGTTGAACACCATCGCGAGGGCGGCGGGACCGCAAAGGAAATCGTCCTGGCGGTGGTACGGCACCTCTTCGAGCTCGACGCGCGGCGCCAGACCCGCGGGTCTTGCCGCCATCAGCGCCTCGGTCTGCGGCAGCGACATGCAGCCCGCAAGGCCCAGCGCCGCGCCGAGGGCCGCGATGCGTGTCATCCTCAGAGCGCGATCTGCAGCTGCGCGGACACTTCCGCGCGCTTGCGGCAGGGCTTGCATTCGCCGCAGATGCGGTAGCCGCCCTCGACCGGCACCGGCCGGCGGCAGGACCAGGCGACGGCGCGCAGTTCCGCCGGCAGCGACTGGGCGACCTGCGCCTTGGTGAGTTCGTAGACGGGGTAGAGCCACTCGATGACCGGCTCGCCGAGCTTCCTCTCGCGGTAGCAGGCGTACATCGCATCGAACACGCGGCGCTGCTTCTGCGTCACCTTGCGCTTCACCTCGTCCAGGTCCACCGCGAGGGTCCCGATCGCGATGCGGTTGCAGCGCGGCACGTCGATCGCGACCTGGCAGGCGGCGTACGCGACCGCGAGGTAGTCGATCGGAATCGCCCGCAGCGACTCGAAGTCGAGCGCCGACTCGGAGAAAGAGAACGGCCGGCAATGCGCGCGGCACCAGGCGAGCACCGCCGCCACTGCGTCGCTCTCGGCGCGCGCGCGGCCATCCCGGTTGCGAAGGTGCACGTGGTGCACGTGCAGTTCGTCGGCGCTGCCGGTGAGCAGCTTGTAGAGCATGGCGGTGCTGTCCAGCCCGCCGGAGAACATCACCAGCGTCGTCATGGCGGCACCGTACTATAGAATAGGGGGCCGTGCGGGGCCGCGCGCCCGCACCGGCGACAAGGGAGAACGGCAGCGGATGGGCGACCGGCGCAGCGACGGACGGATCCTGATCTACAGCCACGACACGATGGGGCTCGGCCACCTGCGCCGCTGCCGCACCATCGCGCACTCGCTGGTGGAGAGGTTCAAGCACGTCTCGGTGCTGATCCTGTCGGGTTCGCCGATCATCGGTTCGTTCGACTTCCGCGCGCGCGTGGACTTTGTCCGCGTGCCCGGCGTCATCAAGCTGCGCAGCGGCGAGTACACCTCGCTCAACCTGCACCTGGACGTCGAGCAGACGCTGCAGCTGCGCGGCTCGATCATCAAGCACACCGCGGAGATGTTCAATCCGGACCTGTTCATCGTCGACAAGGAGCCGATGGGCCTGCGCGGCGAGGTGCTGGAGACGCTCGAGCTGCTCAAGCCGCGCGGCACGCGCCTGGTGCTCGGCCTGCGCGACGTGCTCGATGAGCCGCGCCTGCTGGTGCCGGAGTGGCGGCGCAAGAACGTGCTGCCGGCGCTGCGCGACCTGTACGACGAAATCTGGATCTACGGCCTGCCGCAGATCTGCGACCCGCTGCAAGGGATCTCGCTGCCGATCGGCGTGCGCCAGAAGATGGTGTACACGGGCTACCTGCACCGCGAGGTGCCGGTCCATGGCGCGCCGCCGCGCCTGCCCGAGATCACCAACCGGCCGTACCTGCTGGTGACCACGGGGGGCGGCGCCGACGGTGAAGCGCTGATCGAGTGGGTGCTGCGCGCCTACGAGCACGACCCGCTGCTGCCGTATCCGGCGCTGCTCGTGCTCGGGCCCTTCATGCAGCCGGAGCGCCAGGCCGAGTTCATGGACCGCGCGGCGCGCCTGAAGCGCCTCGACATCATCACCTTCCACAATCACCTCGAGACCCTGGTCGCGCGCGCCGCGGGCGTGGTGGCGATGGGCGGTTACAACACCTTCTGCGAAGTGTTGTCCCTGGACAAGCGCGCGCTCATCGTGCCGCGCACCGAGCCGCGCCTGGAGCAGTTCATCCGCGTCTCGCGCGCGGCGGAGCTGGGCCTGATCGCCATGCTGGCCGACGACGGCCGCTACGACCCCGCGGTGATGGCCGCGGCCCTGCGCCGCCTGCCGAGCCAGAACCGGCCATCCGAGATCGTGGTGCCGGGCCTGCTCGAAGGGCTGGACAACGTCGGCCGCCTGGTGGCGCCCTGGATCGAATCGGCGGCAGCGGCGAGCGAACAGCCCCGGGCAGTTCCGCGCATCGCCTGAACGGTTTGGCCAGAGTCGCCTTTGTCCTGAAGGGCTATCCGCGCCTTTCGGAAACCTTTATCGCCCAGGAAATCGCCGCGCTCGAGCGCCGCGGCCTGGAGATCCTGATCGTCTCGCTGCGCCATCCGACCGACGACCGGACGCATCCCCTGCACGCGGAAATCCGCGCGCGCGTCCTCTACCTGCCCGAGTATCTCCTTCTCGAGCCTTTCAGGGTTGCGCGCGCGTGGCTTCGGCTCAGGCGGAGTTCCCAATACAGGAAAACCAGGAATACATGGCTGCGCGATCTGCTGCGCGATCCGACGCCGAACCGCATGCGGCGTTTCGGGCAGGCGCTGGTGCTCGCGGCGGAGCTGCCGGCGGACGTGCGGCGCCTGCACGCCCATTTCCTGCACACGCCGGCGTCGGTCGCGCGCTACACCGCGCGGCTGCTGGGGCTGGGTTGGACCGGCTCGGCGCACGCCAAGGACATCTGGACCACCCCGGAGTGGGAAAAACGCGAGAAGCTCGCCTCCTGCGAGTGGCTGGTCACCTGCACTGCCGCGAACCAGGCGCATCTGGCCGCGCTCGCTCCGCCAGGACGGGTCGAGCTGGTCTATCACGGACTGGATCTCGAAAGATTTGCCGCTTCCGGTCGCGCGGAAAA
>JADLES010000017.1 GCA_020845995.1 Burkholderiales bacterium
AGCGCATGCTCTACTACTACTTCGGCAACAAGGAGGACCTGTTCCTCGCGGTGCTGGAATCGCGCTACGCGCACATCCGCCGCGCCGAGCAGGGCCTGCGCCTGGGGGCGCTGGCGCCGGCCGAGGGCATCCGCCGGCTGGTGGCCTTCACCTGGAACTACTGCCTGAAGCACCCGGAGTTCCTCACGCTGCTCAACAGCGAGAACCTGCACCGCGGCCGCCACATCCGCCGCTCGCGGCAGATCGCCGCCATGCACTCGCCGCTGCTCGCCATGCTGCGCGACCTGCTCGAGCGCGGCGCGCGCGTCGGCGAGTTCCGCCGCGGCGTGGACCCGGCGCAGCTGTACATCTCGATCGCGGCGCTGTCGTATTTCTACCTCGGCAACCGCCATACGCTCTCCACCATCTTCGAGCGCGACCTGCTGGCCGCTCGCGGCAAGTCCGAGCGGCTGAGGCACATGACCGAGCTCGTGCTGGGATACCTTTCGAAATGAAACCAGGAGGCACCATGCAGACACGGAGAGTTTTCCTTGGCGTTTTCCTTTTGTCGTTCGCGGCGGGCGTTCACGCGCAATGGAAGCCCGCCAAGCCGATCAACATCATCGTTCCCTGGGCCGCGGGCGGGGCCACCGACCAGGTGACGCGCGTCGCCGCCGGCGAGCTGGAGGAGGCGCTGGGGGCGAAGATCGTCATCGTCAACCAGCCCGGCGCTTCGGGCTCGATCGGCACCATGAACGCGATGAACGCGCCGAAGGACGGCTACACCTGGACCGCGGGCGCACCCAAGCAGCTCGGCACCTACCCGGTGCTGGGCCTTGCCGGCACCAAGCTCTCCGATTTTCACCTGTTCATCTCGGTGACGCAGGTGCCGATCGTGAGCGTGAACCCGGGCTCGCCCTACCAGAACTTCCAGCAACTGCTGGAGGCGATGAAGTCGAACCCCGGCATCACCGTGGCGACCGCGGGCAACACCTCCAGCGGCCACATCGCGATGGAGGCGATCGTCAAGGCGACGGGTGTGAAGTACCGCCACGTCACCTACGACGGCGGCAATCCGGCGGTCATCGCCACCGTTGCCGGCGAAACGCAGGTGACCACGCAGCTCGCTTCGGAGCAGGCAGAAATGATCAAGGGCAAGCGGCTGCGGCCGCTGGCGGTGGTCGGCGCGAAGGCGCTGGAGATCGAGGGATTCGGCACCATCCCGCCCATCACCAACTGGGTGACGAAGCTGCCCTCGGTCGACACCGCCTTCGGCATCGTCATTCCCAAAGGCGTCCCCGCCGAGGTGGTGGCGGCCGTCGAGAAAGCCTGGAGCAGCCGCATCGCCAGTTCGGAGAAGCTGAAAGCCTATGCCAGGGCGCGTTCGGTGCTCTTTTCGCCCATGGCGGGGAAAGCGGCCTATGACGCGGTCTGGCCCACGGTGATCACGGACTCCTGGATCATCAACGACGCGGGCATGGCCAAGGTTTCGCCGGAGAAGCTGGGCTTCCCGAGGCCCTGATGCTGGAGCAGGCGCAGGAGGAGAGCGCCCGCCCGTCGGCGCGCGCCGACCTCTGGGGCGGGCTGTTCTGGCTCGCGCTCGGGATCGCGATCGCGGTGGCTTCCTGGAACATGGATCGCCTCGAGCGCCAGGGCGTGAGCTTTTACACCGCCCCGGGGCTCGTGCCCGGCATCCTCGGCGTCCTCTTCGTGCTCTGCGGCTGCGTGCTCGCCGCGCGCGCGCTGCGCGAGGGCGCGCTCGGCAGGGTGCAGCGGCCCGCGCTGCTGCTGAATCGCGACACCTTGCGGCGCGCGGGCATCGCGCTCGTGCTCACGATCGGCTTCGCCGTGGGCCTGGTCGGCCACGGCGTGCCGTTCCCGGTTGCCGCCACTGCTTTCCTCTTCCTGCAGATCGCGGTGTTGCAGTACCCCGAGCGCAAGGCGAGAAACGAGGTGGGCCGCGGCCTGCTTGTCGCGGCGGCAGTGGCGGCGAGCGCGGCAGCGACCATCAGCCTGCTCTTCCAGTACGTGTTCCTCGTGCGCTTGCCATAGGGCGCCGCGGATGCAGGGCCTGGTTGCGCTCGGGAATTCCTTCGCGAGCTTCCTCTCGTTCTGGCCGATCGTCTACACGCTGGGCGCGACGCTGGTCGGCGTGCTCGTCGGCTGCATGCCGGGACTTTCGGCGACGCTGTGCATCGCGCTGCTCACCACGCTCACCATCAAGATGCCGCCGGGCGAGGCGATCCTGATCCTCATCTGCGCTTACGTCGGCACGATCTACGGCGGCAGCCGCACTGCGATCCTGCTCAACATCCCCGGCACCGCGGCGAACGCCGCGGCCTGCCTGGACGGCTACGCGCTGGCGAGAAAGGGCCAGGCCGGGCGCGCGATGGGCATCGCGACCACGGGCTCGGTGGTGGGGTCGCTGTTCGGCGTGGTCTGCCTCGCGCTGCTCACGCCGGCGCTGGGCGAGGTGGCGCTGTCCTTCGGCGCCTTCGAATTCTTCTGGCTCGCGCTCTTCGGCGTGATGATGTCGGGCTCGATCGCCGGCAGCGACCCGCTCAAGGGCTGGATCATGGGCCTCCTCGGCCTGTTCGCCACCCTCATCGGCCAGGACGGCATCCACGCCCACGACCGCTTCACCTTCGGCTGGAGCGAGCTCGCGGGCGGCGTCACGCTGATCCCGGCGCTGGTCGGCGCCTTCGGCTTCTGCGAGGTGCTCACCGTCCTCTCCGAGCCGGTGGGGAAAGCGACCGTGAACGCCGTGGACTCGGTGCTGCCGAGGATCCGCGACGTGCTCCGGTACTGGCGCACGATCCTGCGCTCCGGGGTGATCGGCGTCTACATCGGCATCCTGCCCGGCGTCGGCGAGGACATGGCGGCCTGGTCCTCCTACGCGGCGGCGCGCCGCGCGAGCCGGGAGAAGGAGCAGTTCGGCAAGGGCTCGGTCGAGGGCCTGATGGCGGCGGAAACGGGGGACAACGCCTCGATTCCCGGCGGCATCATTCCCGCGCTCGCGCTGGCGATCCCGGGCTCGGCGCCTTCGGCGGTGCTGATGGCGGCGATGATCATCCACGGCGTGCAACCCGGGCCGATGCTGATGGTCAACCAGCCGCAGTTCGTCTACGACGTGGTGGCGATGACCACGCTGGCGACGCTGGGCATGCTGTTCTACGGCCTGTTCCTCGTGCGGCCCCTGCTCGCCGTGATCCTGATCCCGCGCAGCTACGTCATGCCGGTGATCTACGTGCTGTGCGTGGTGGGCTCGTTCGCGATCGCCTCGCGCGTGTTCGACGTCTGGCTGATGGCCTTCGTCGGCGTGGCGATGTTCCTCCTGCGCAGGCAGAACTACCCGGTGCCGCCGTTCGTGCTGGGGCTGGTGCTGGGCGACATCCTCGACAAGAGCCTGCGCCGGGGGCTGCAGATCTCCAACGGCGACCTGACGCCTTTCTTTACGCGGCCGGTCTGCGCGCTCCTGTTCGCCGTCACGCTGTTCACGGTCCTGATGTATATCCCCGCCTGCAACCGTGCGATGCGCGCGGGCTGGTCGGCGCTGGGGAAGGCAACCTGGGGCAGAATCCGGGCATGAGGATCGCGCTGTGCAACGAAGTCATCGCGCCGATGCCGTTCCCGCAGCAGTGCGAGTACGCGGCCAAGCTCGGCTACGATGGCCTGGAGATCGCGCCGTACACGCTCTCGGAGGAGCCGCACCGCCTGGGCAGCGCGCGGCTCGCCGCGGCGCGCGCCGCCGCCGCCGACGCCGGCGTGGCGGTCACCGGCCTGCACTGGCTGCTGTTGAAGCCTTCCGGACTTTCCATCAGCTCCAGGGACGAGCAAACAAGAAAGAAAACCATCGACGTCATGCTCGCGCTGATCGACCAGTGCGCCGAGCTGGGCGGCCGCTACCTTGTGCACGGCTCGCCGCAGCAGCGGCGCGTCGACCCGGGCGACAGCCGCGGCGCCGCGATGGCGCGCGCGCGCGATTGCTTCGCTGGAGTCGCCGAGCGCGCCGAGAAGGCGGGCGTCGTCTACTGCATCGAGCCGCTTGCTTCGGACCAGACGCCGCTCATCAACACGCTGGACGAGGCCGCGGCGCTGGTCAAGGCCATCGGCAGCCGCAACGTGCGCACCATGCTCGATTGCAGCTCGGCGGGCCGCATGGAAACCGCGCCGCTGCCGGCGCTTGTGGACAGCTGGCTGCCCAACGGCATGATCGCGCACGTGCAGGTGAACGACCGCAACCGCCGCGGCCCCGGCCAGGGCGAGCAGCGCTTCGCGCCGCTCCTCGCCGCGCTCGTCCGCCACAAATACGCCGGCGACATCGCGGTCGAACCCTTCGACTACGTGCCCGACGGCCCCGCCGCCGCCGCACGCGCGATCGGCTACATCAAGGGCATCCTCGAAGCACTGCAGGAGCGGTAGGTTCTTTCGCGTCGTCGCGGATCATTGGCGCGCCGGTCTGATGATAGACATCTGCCGGCATATCGGACGGTCTATCTTTGGATCGTTGCGTCTACCTGTAGATCGTCCTAGCATGGTCCGGATGCAGGATAAACATTAAGTTAAAGCGCGGCAAAGTCGCTGCTTGACCGAGTCCCACGTCGTATATACACTTCGTAAATGCGCTTTACGTGGGACGAGCGAAAGCGAAGAGCAAATCTCCGAGATCATGGATTTGACTTTGCCGATGCCTGGCGCGTTTTTGAAGGGTTCACCACGACCTACGAGGACGACCGCTTTCGATATGGCGAGCAACGTTTCGTCACCCTGGGTCTGCTGAATGGAGTTCCTGTGTCAATCGTGCACCTGGAGTCCCGCGACCGCATACACGTGATCTCGTTTCGGCGAGCGACTCGACATGAAGAAATCTTCCTCTTCAAGAATCTCTAAAACCGATTGGAAGCGCGTCAAGTCCATGAAAGACCATGACATCAAAATCACGCCTGAGCATCCCGAGCTGGATATCAAGCACATCGCCCGAGTCATCGTACGCAAGGGTCTGAAGCCTTTTGCAGCGAAGAGGTCCATTTCTCTTCGCGTGGATGCCGAGGTGCTCGCATGGTTCCAGGCGCAAGGTCCCGGTTATCAGACACGCATGAACGCGGTACTCAAGGCGTTCAAGGATGCCTCGCTTTAACTTGGCGCCGCAGGCCGACGCGCGCGAGCC
>JADLES010000018.1 GCA_020845995.1 Burkholderiales bacterium
AGTCGCCGATCACGTCCAGGCCCACCAGCAGCAGGCCGCGCGCGGCCAGCACCGGCCCCAGCGCGGCGGCGATCTCCTTCTCTCGCGCAGTGAGCGGTTGCGCTACGCCCTGGCCGCCGGCGGCGAGGTTGGCGCGCGTCTCGCCGGGCTTCGCCATTCTCGCGAGGGAGTGCGGCACCGGCGCGCCGTCGATCAGCAGCACGCGCTTGTCGCCGTCCTTGATGCCGGGGATGTAGCGCTGCGCCATGGCGCTGCGGGCGCCCTGCTGGGTCATGGTCTCCACGATCACGTTGCGGTTCGGGTCGTCGGCCTTGACGCGGAAGATGCTCTCCCCGCCCATCCCGTCCAGGCGCTTGAGGATCACGTCGCGCTGCTCGTCGATGAAGGCATGCACCGCGGCCGGATCGCGCGTCACCAGCGTCGGCGCGATGAATTGCGGGAATTCGAGGATGCCCAGCTTCTCGTTGTGGTCGCGCACCGATTGCGGGTTGTTGAAGACGCGCGCGCCCTCGCGCTCGGCCTGCGAGAGCAGCCAGACGCCGGTCAGGTACTCCATGTCGAAGGGCGGGTCCTTGCGCATCAGCACGGCGTCGAATCCCGCCACGGCGCCGTCGCTCCTTGCGCCCATCCGGTACCAATCCTCGTCGTTGCCGGCCAGATGCAGGGAAACGCTTCGCGCTTTCACCGAGCCGTTCTCGAAGCGCAGCGCCTCTGCCCCGCAGGCAAAAACAGCGTGCCCGCGCGCCTGCGCAGCGCGCATCATCGCCACGCTCGTGTCCTTGTAGGCCTTGAGCTCGTCGAGAGGGTCGAGGACGAAGAGCAGCTTCATGCCGAGCCCATGCCGGCGCATCGCGCCCGCGGCGCCCGTTATTTCTTCGCCGGCTCTTTCAGGTTGCCGCCGGCCTGGTTGGCCATGAAAACCACGGCGCCCGCGAGTTCGTCGTCGCTGAGACTGGTGCCCGCGCGCGGCGGCATCGCGCCCTTGCCGTTCACCACCGATTTGAGCAGGCCGTCGAGCCCGAGCTTCAGGCGCGGCGCCCAGGCCGCCTTGTCGGCGAGCTTCGGCGCGTTGGCGATGCCCGCGCTGTGGCAGGCGGCGCAGACTTCCTTGACGACGTCCTCGCTGCTTTTCGCCGCGGCCGCGCCGCCGGCGGCGCCGAATTCGACCTTGCCGACCGGCTGCAGGCGCGCGCTCACGGCCTCGGGAGCCATCGCCGAGGCGTCGGCGCGCGGGCGATCGACCACCAGCTGCACGAGCAGCACGATGCTCAGGATCGGCACCAGGAACGCGAGCAGGATCACGGTGATCAGCTGCTGCGGCGTCTTGATGAAGGACGAATGCTCGTCGTGCTCGGCCATGCGGGCGCCTCTTGGCATCGGTGCTGGTAAAATGATGATTTTAACGCGAACTCTCGCGGCCAGAAACGCGCCCGTAGCTCAGCTGGATAGAGTACTGCCCTCCGAAGGCAGGGGTCGGACGTTCGAATCGTCTCGGGCGCGCCAACAAACAGATTGGAGTGTTCCGCATCACTGTCATGAGCGAGACGCGGAAACTCCTCGGCGAGGCCGCCGAGCGCCTGTTCGAGAAGCACTGCGGCGCGCGGGCGATGCGCGCCGCCGACGGCGGCGAAATCCCGCAGGCGCTGTGGCGGGCGCTGGCCGAGGCCGGTTACCCGGCGGCGCTGGTTCCCGAAAGCGCGGGCGGTCCGGGCCTCGAGACGGGCGATGCGCTGTCGCTGCTTCTCGGGGCGGGCCGGCACGCGCTGCCCGCGCCGCTTGCCGAAACCATGCTCGCGGGCTGGCTGCTGTCCGCTGCGGGGCTTGCGCTGCCGGGGGCGGGGCCGCTCGCCGTGGCGCCCGTGCGCGAGGGCGAAGCGCTCGCCGCGAGCCGCGCCGGCGCTGGCTGGAGGCTGCAGGGCAGGGCGACGCGCGTGCCCTGGGCCTCGCAGGCCGAGGCGATCGTGGTGGCGGCGGATTGCGAAGGCCGCAACCTGGTCGCGCTCGTTCGCCCCGGCGATTGCCGCATCGAACGGGGCGCGAACGTGGCGGGCGAGTCCCGGGATGACGTGGATTTCGAGGGCGTGCGCTGCGTCAACGCGGGGTTCGCCGCGCACGACGCGGCGGCGCTGCGGTCGATGGGCGCGGTGATGCGCAGCGCGCAGATCGCGGGCGCGATGCAGCGGGTCCTGGAGCTGAGCGTGCAGTACGCGGGCGAGCGCGTGCAATTCGGCCGTCCGATCGGCCGCTTCCAGGCGGTGCAGCAGAGTCTGGCCGTGCTCGCGGGGCAGGCGGCGGCCGCGGCGGCGGCGGCGGAGGCGGGCATCGAGGCGGCGGCGCGCGACCTCGCGTCGCCCACGGTGGCGGTGGCCAAGATCCGCGCCGGCGAAGCGGCCGGCATCGGCGCGGCCATCGCGCACCAGGTGCATGGCGCGATCGGCTTTACCCAGGAACATCGCCTGCACTACTGGACACGGCGGCTGTGGTCCTGGCGGGACGAGTTCGGCAACGAAGCGCGCTGGGCGGCGAGGCTGGGTGGCCGGATCGCCGCGGCGGGCGCGGACCGGCTCTGGCAGGGCATCACCGCGGCGGGCTGAGCGGCATGGGAGGAGCCAAAGGCCTGCGCTTCGATCCGCCGTCCCACTTTCCCGAGGGCGAGCGGCTGCGCGCCGAAGTGCGCGCTTTCCTCGCCGAGCACCTGCCGAGGCGCGCGCTCACCGAGGGCATCGGCTCCTGGGGCGGCCACGACCGCGAGTTCAGCCGCAAGATGGGCGCGCGCGGCTGGATCGGCATGACCTGGCCGAAGCGCTACGGCGGCCACGAAAGGAGCGCGCTCGAGCGCTACGTGGTGCTCGAGGAAATGCTCGCGGCGGGCGCTCCCGTGAGCGGGCACTGGATCGCCGACCGGCAAAGCGGGCCGCTGATCCTGCGCGTGGGCACCGAAGCGCAGAAGCGGCACTACCTGCCGCGCATCGCCGCGGGTGAACTGTCGTTCTGCATCGGCATGAGCGAACCCGACTCCGGCTCCGACCTCGCCTCGGCGCGCACGCGCGCGGCCGCGGTGGCGGGGGGCTACCGCGTCAACGGCACCAAGCTCTGGACCTCGAACGCGCACCGCGCCGATTGCATGATCCTGCTCGCGCGCACGGGCGAGGCGGGCGAGCAGCGCCACGGCGGCCTGACGCAGTTCCTCGTCGACCTGAAGGCGACGCCGGGGATTTCCATCCGGCCGGTGCACAACCTCGCCGGCGAGCACCACTTCAACGAGGTCGTGTTCCAGGACGCGCTGCTGCCCGCGGCGAGCGTGCTGGGCGCGGTGGGCGACGGCTGGGACCAGGTGACCGGCGAGCTCGCCTTCGAGCGCTCCGGGCCGGAACGGTTCCTCTCCTCCTTCGCGCTGCTGGTGGAACTCACGCGCGCGCTCGGCAGGGAGCCTTCCGAGCGCGCGCGCATCGCGCTCGGGCGCATCGTCGCGCACATCGTGACGCTGCGGCGGCTGTCGCGCTCGGTCGCCGGCATGCTGCAGACCGGCGCCAATCCCGCCCAGCAGGCGGCGCTGGTCAAGGACCTCGGCACCGCGCTCGAGCAGGAGATTCCCGAGATCGCGCGCCAGCTGCTGGACGAAGAGCCCGACCGCGCCGCCGCGCGCGACTTCGCCAGGGTGCTGGCGCACACCATGATGAACGCGCCGTCCTTCACCCTGCGCGGCGGCACGCGCGAAATCCTGCGCGGCATGATCGCCCGCGGCCTCGGCCTGCGCTGATTCGAACAACCACCTGGGAGCATCGATGCAAGCACCGCTGGACTATTCGCAGGATGGCGCCGTCGTCACGCTGACGTTGAACGCGCCCGAGGTGCGCAACGCCATTTCGGGCGCCGACATGATCGACGCGCTGGAAGCCGCCTGCGCGCGCATGAACGCCGACATGAGCGTGCGCGCCGCGATCCTGACCGGCGCCGGCAGCGCCTTTTCCTCGGGCGGCAACGTCAAGAAGATGCACGGGGGCGGCGGGCTCGCGAGCAGCCTCGCCGCGCAGACGCGGCGCAATTACAAGCTCGGCATCCAGCGCATCCCGCTCGCCTTCGACCGGCTCGAGGTGCCCGTGATCGCCGCGGTCAACGGTCCGGCGATCGGCGCCGGCTGCGACCTCGCCTGTATGTGCGATGTGCGCATCGCGGCGCCCGGAGCGCGCTTCGCCGAGAGCTTCGTCAAGCTGGGCATCGTCCCGGGCGACGGCGGCGCCTGGCTGCTGCCGCGCGTGGTCGGCTATTCGAAAGCCTGCGAGATGGCCTTCACCGGCGACATGCTGAGCGCCGAGGAAGCGCTCGCCTGCGGTCTCGTGTCCCGGATCGTGCCCGCGGGCGAGCTGATCGTCGAGGCACGCAAGCTCGCCGGGCGCATCGCGGCCAACCCGCCGCACGCGGTGCGCATGACCAAGCGCCTGATCCGCGAAGGGCAGAACGTGCAGCTCGCGACGCTGCTCGAGCTTTCGGCGGGGATGCAGGCCCTCGCGCACGCGACGGCCGACCACAAGGAGGCGGTGGCGGCCTTCGTGGACAAGCGCAAGCCCCGGTTCGAGGGGAGGTAGGTAGCTTGACCAGGATCAAGCCCGGCGGTCAACCGTCCGGGGGATAATTCGTTCTACGTCCAATCTCCAGGAGGACCTGTCATGCCAAAACGCAAACTTCCCGCTCTCGCCGCACTGGCCGTGCTCGCCGCGGCGCTCCTGCCGGGCGCGGGCCACGCGCAGTATCCGAACCGGGCGGTGACCATGATCGTGCCGTACGCCGCCGGCGGCCCGACCGACACGGTCGCGCGCGTCACCGCACAGGCGATGAGCAAGCCTCTCGGCCAGACGGTCGTGGTGGAGAACCGCCCCAGCGCGGGCGGCATCCTCGGGCCCGAAGTGGTGAAGAACGCCAAGCCCGACGGCTACACCATCCTCATCCACCACATCGGCATGTCGACCACGCCGGTGCTCTACCGGCAGCTGCGCTTCAACCCGCTCACGGACTTCGAATACATCGGCCTGATCAACGACGTGCCGATGACGCTGATCGCGCGGCAGAACTTCCCGGCCAAGGACTTCAAGGAGTTCCTCGCCTACATCAAGGCCAACAAGAGCAAGGTCAGCTACGCCAACGCCGGCATCGGCGCCGCCTCGCACCTGTGTGGCATGCTGTTCATGAGCGCGATCGGAACCGACGTGCTGACGGTGCCCTACAAGGGCACCGCGCCGGCGATGAACGACCTGCTGGGCGGCACGGTGGACTTCATGTGCGACCAGACCACCAACACCACCAACCAGATCAAGTCGGGCAAGGTGAAGGTGTACGCGGTCACCTCGCCCAAGCGCGTGCCCTCGCTGCCCGATGTGCCGACGCTGCAGGAGCTGGGCCTGAAGGGCTTCGAGGTCGGCATCTGGCACGCCCTCTACGCGCCCAAGGGCACGCCCAAGGAGGCGATCGACAAGCTGGTCGCCGCGCTGCAGTTCGCGGTCAAGGACGCCGACGTGAACAAACGCTTCGCGGATCTGGGCGCTACCGCCTACCCGGCGGACAAGGCCACGCCCGCGGC
>JADLES010000019.1 GCA_020845995.1 Burkholderiales bacterium
ATCGCGGGCCCGTTCTGCACGCGCCAGCTCGCCGAGCTGGGCGCCCGCGTGATCAAGCTCGAGCGCACCGGCGGCGGCGATGCCGCGCGCGGCTACGACCGGACGGTGCGCGGCCTGTCCTCGCACTTCGTCTGGGTCAACCGCTCCAAGGAAAGCCTGTGCCTCGATCTCAAGCACGCGGGTGCGAAGGAGGTCCTCGACCGGCTGATGCGCAAGGCCGACGTCTTCGTGCAAAACCTCGCCCCCGGCGCCGCCGAGCGCCTGGGCCTGGGAGCCGGGGAGCTGCGCGCCAAGCACCCCCGCCTCATCTGGTGCGGCATCTCCGGCTACGGCCCGGGCGGACCCTACGCCGAAAAGAAGGCCTACGACCTGCTCGTGCAATGCGAGGCCGGGCTGCCCTCGGTCACGGGCACGCCGGCGGAACCGGCCAAGGCGGGCATCCCGGTCGCCGACATCGCCGCGGGCATGTACGCGCTGTCGTCGATCCTTGCCGCCCTGCTGCGCCGCGAGCGCGAGGGCGCCGGCGCGACGCTCGACATCACCATGTTCGAAGCGCTCGGCGAATGGATGGGCTTCCCCGCCTACTTCACCGCCTACGGCGGCGAGCCGCCGCCGCGCTCGGGCGCCTTCCACGCCACCATCGTGCCCTACGGCCCGTTCCAGGCCGGCGACGGCGGCACGGTGTTCCTCTCGATCCAGAACGAGCGCGAATTCGGGAGATTTTGCGACGCAGTACTCTTCAATCCGAGACTGAAGGATGACCCGAAATTTGCGACGGGACCGGCACGCGCGCGGAACCGGGATGCGATGCACGCTGAAATAGACAAGGTTTTTTCGAGTTTGCGAGCAGAAGAGATTCTGAGAAGACTGGAAGCAGCCGATGTCGCGAACGCGAAGCTGAATTCGATGCGGGAATTCTGGGACCACCCGCAGTTGAAGGCGCGCGAGCGCTGGCGCACGGTCGGCTCGCCCACCGGGCCGCTGCGGGCCATGCTGCCGCCGTTCAACCTGGATGGCTTCGAGCCGCGCATCGGCGCGGTGCCGGCCCTGGGCGAGCACAGCCGCGCCCTGCTTCTCGAGCTTGGATTCAGCGCCACGGAAATTGCGAAAATGAAGACCGAGAACATCTTTCAGGAGACAGCATGAATCTGGAACTCTATTTCGCCCCCGGCGCCTGCTCGTTCGTGCCGCACGCCGCGCTGGAGGCGGTCAAGGCGGCCACCGGGCAGGCCTTCGAGCCCAGGCTCGTCAAGCTGCACAAAGGGGAGCACAGGACCCCCGAGTACCTCGCCAGGAACCCCAACGGCCAGGTGCCGGTGCTGGTGGTGGACGGCAAGCCGCTCGACCAGATCGTGGCGATCATCGATTTCCTCGACCGCGGCTTCCCGAACGCGGGCCTGCTGCCCCTCGAGCCCTGGGCGCGCGCGCAGGCGATGTCACAGCTCGCCTGGATGAACAACACCGTGCACCCGACCTTCACGCACGTGTTTCGCGCGGCGGATTTCGCCGCGAGCGAGGACGCCCAGGCGGAGGTGAAGAAGATCGCGCAGGCGAAATACCGCCAGTGCCTCGAGCGCATCCAGGACTGGGTCGCCGGCGCAAGGAAATTCTGGTACGGCGATCAGATCACCGCGCACGACGCCTACGCCTTCACCCTGCTGCGCTGGGGCGGTTACGCCGGCATCGACCCGAAATCGCTGCCGGGCTACCTGGCCTACGTGGAGAGGGTCATGGCCGCCCCGCCCGTGGCGGCGGCGCTGGAGCGCGAGCGGGTGAAGCTCGATACCTACAAGCCGGCTACTTCTTGACCTCGATTCCCGCCGCCTTCGCCAAGTCGCGGTGGATGCGGGCCACGCGCTCGACCTCGCCCTTGGCGGGGAAGCGCTCGTAGAAGCCCTCGTCCTTGAACATCCTGCCCATGTCCGACCAGGGCGCGAGGCGCTTTTCCCAGCGCTCGAGGCGCCCGGACTCGGGACCATCGTCCTCGCGCGCAAGATCGGCGCACACGCGAATCATGGCCTTGATGGTGACCGGCCGGGTGACCATGTAGCCTTCCCGGCCCCAGACCGCGTCACCGAAGGCGCCCTTCGCGGCTTTCAGGAAATCGCGCACCATGCCGTAGTAGCGCGGCACTTCCTTCGAGCTGCCGCCAGCGAGCTGGATCGAGCGCCACCTGCCGCGCACCCAGCGGTGAAGTTCGTTGAAAAGCTCGGCCTGCAGCACCCACTTGTCGCGCTGGCTGCGCCCGCCGAGGCGATTGATGCGGTACCGCAGCGGGCTGTCGCCTTCGCTGTAGAGTTTCTCGACCATGCGCGCGGCGAACTTGCGGTCCGGCGCCGCCCAGGACACGCGCTCGTACAGGTCGATCAGGTGGCTCTTGTTGATGCGCGTGGGCGTCGAGTTGATGATCACGAACATCTCGGCGGCGAAGTCCTCGCTCCTGCCATCGAAGATGATGCAGGGCACGGTGATCGTGGCCGCGTCCTGCGGCCGCTCCTGCATGTAGAAGTGCAGCGCGGCGAGCCGGTGCTGGCCGTCGATGATCAGGTACTTGCTGGCGGGATCGGCGAGGTGCCCGCCGCCGTCGCCGTCGGCGCGGAAATTGAGCTTCTCGCTGGTATAGAGCAACACCGTGCCCGGGATCGCCGGCTGGGTGACCGCGGTCTCGTAGAAATTGATCAGCTGGCGCACCTTGGCGCGCGACAGGGCGCGCTGGAAGGCGTGGTCGGTGCGCTCGATGCGGGAGATGAATTGGGCGACGTCGTCGTCCTGGGAGATGCGGCTGGCGGCGATCTCCTCGCCCTCCCCGTAGAAGCGGCTGATGAAGCGCACTTTGCCAAGGAGGGCCTTCGCCGGGTAGCCGGCGAAATAGAAGATCCCGTCCTTCTGGCGAATCTGCGTCGCTTGCATCGCCTCTCCCCTGGGCGCCGCCCACCCCCGGAGGGGCGCCACCGGGCGGAAATATACCTTGGAATCCGCGCCTTCACAGCGAAAGTGCAGGGAAAATCCGAGTGGTTCAGCCCGGGCAGGCGGGCAGCATCAAGGCTTGCAGCACTGCGCCGCTGGCCCGGTCCTGGACGAACGCGACGACCCCGGAATGCGCCGGAACGGCCTTCGGCAACAGCGGCAGCGTCTGGCGCGCCTCGGCCTTGCGTCCCTGGAATCCGAACGGGCCCGCCCACTGCAGGACCACGTAGTCGTGAGCCAGCGTTTTGCCGCGGTTCTCGCCCGCCTTGACCTCGGAAACCAGCTTGTTTTCGTAGGCGCCGAGGTAGAGCGCGGCATCGGCCGGCGGCCGGGCCTCGAGAAGCTCGGCCGCCGTCTCTACGGCGAAGGCCCCGGTCCCGCGCCGGTCCAGGAGGATCGAAATGCGCGCCTTCGCCGACTGGGCATTGATTTTCGCTACCTCCTGGTCGAACGCCCCGCTCCCCCAGCGCCGGAAATCCCGCCCCTGCAGCAGCACCTGCGGGGTATAGACCATGGCCGCGCGGGCAAGGCTGGCCATCTTGCGCTGGCGGGCGGAGTGCGCCTGTTTGGCGTAGGGGTCCTTCCAGCCGATGTAGTCCCAGTAGTCCACGTGCAGGGCGATGGGCACCACCCGGTCGGGCGCATAACCACGCTGCCCCAGCGAGGACAGCCAGCGGTCGGCCGGCGGGCAGCTGTCGCAGCCTTCCGACGTATAGAGCTCGACCAGGGCCACCGTGGTCCCCGAAGACTGGGCCCGACATTGCGCGGCGCCGGCATCCACGGCTAGCACCAGCGCGCAGGCGAGAAGAAGCGTTCGCATCGGCGTAGGTCGAAACGCTCGGCTCCGAGCTTACGCCGAGGGATAATGGTGCCCCGCAGCATGAAACTTTCGATCCTCGATCAGTCTCCCATCATTGCCGGCCACGGCGCCGCCCAGGCCATCGAGGAGACCCTGAAACTGGCGCGCCGGGCCGATGGCCTCGGCTACCACCGCTACTGGCTCGCCGAGCACCATGCCATCGGCGCCCTTGCCGACCCCTGCCCGGAGATCCTGCTCGCGCGGCTGGGGGCGGAGACCCGGCGCATCCGCATCGGTACCGGCGGCGTGCTGCTGCCCTACTACAGCCCGTTCAAGGTGGCCGAGGTGTTCCGCATGCTGGAGGCGCTCTACCCGGGGCGCGTGGACCTGGGCATCGGCCGCGCCCCCGGCGGCGACCAGCGCACCGCGCAGGCCGTGGGCGGCGGCTATCTTCCCGATGCCGAGCAGTTCCCCCGCCAGGTCTGGGAACTGATCGGCCACCTCGATGGCACGCTGCCCGAAGACCACCCGTTCGCCAGGCTGCGCGTGCAGCCCGAAAGCCGCATCGCCGGCCGCGTCGCGCCCGAACTCTGGCTGCTCGGCTCCTCGGACTACAGCGGCCTGCTCGCCGCGCAGCTCGGCGTGCGCTTCTCGTTCGCCCACTTCATCAACGCCCAGGGCGGCGACCTCGTGATGCGCGCCTACAAGGAGCGTTACCAGAATTCAGGGCGCGAGCCCGAGCCGCACGCGTCGCTTTGCTGCTTCGTCATCTGCGCCGAGAGCGACGCCGAAGCCGAGCGTCTTGCCAGGGTCGTCGATGCACGGCGCCTGGACATGGCCTACAACCGCGACACGCCCGTCCCCACGCAGGCGCAGGCCGAGGAACGCAGCCTTCGCTACACCGGCGAGGAGCGGGCGCACATCCAGCAGCAGCGCGCGCGCCTGGTGCACGGCTGCCCGCAGGCCTGCAAGGACAAGCTTCTCGCCCTGGCAGGGCAGTACGTCGCCGACGAGCTGATCGTGCTCACCATCACCGGCGACTACGCGACGCGC
>JADLES010000020.1 GCA_020845995.1 Burkholderiales bacterium
TAGAGCAGCCCCGTCACCGCCCGGAAGCTCTTCTCCACCGCCGCCATCTCCTCGCCGGTCAGGCGCGCGAGCGGGCCGCCGGCGAGCCGCGTCCGATCCATGGTTCGCGGCTGCTCGGTCACCACCTGGCAGTCCTGCTTGAGGCGGTCGCGCGCCCGGACCGTCACGCGCAGGGGCTCCTTGGCGAGGCGAACCTGGGTCGTCAATGGCAGCACGATCACCGTCGGCTCGCCTTGCGCGGTCAGGAAATCGGCCTGCAGGATCAGCACCGGCCGGATCTTGCCGATCTCCGCGCCGCGATTCGGATTGAGGTTGCCGACCCAGATCTCGCCGCGCCGCATCAGCGTTTCTTGCGTCTGGCTCGGTACGGCGCCGCCGGCTGGCGCAGCGCGCGTTCGGCCAGGTCAAGGGACTCGTTGTCCGTCCTGAGCGCCTCTTCCGCGATCGCCAGCGCGTCGCCCCGGTCCGCCCGCGCGGCACGCGCGATCTCGGCGCGGAACCGGTCGCGCTCCCGCTGGTCGAGGTACGCGGCAATGGCGTCGCGAGCGAGCTCGGACCGCGTCTGCGCCGCGACCCCGGCCTCGCGTGCCAGCCGGCGATCGAGCTCGTCGTCGAGCCGGACGTTCAGGGTTCCCATGCTTTGCTTATGACGTTCTGTGTCTAAAAGCGTAACACACTTCTCCATACAAGCGCCGCCCATTGCAGCAAGGCCTTTGCCGCATAATGCCGCACGATGGCTCGAATCGGCTCCTGAGGACGCATGGCGGACCGGCGGCTCCAGGTATTCCACGCGGTCGCGAAGCACCTGTCGTTCACCAAGGCGGCCGAGGCGCTGTTCATGACGCAGCCGGCGGTCACCTTCCAGATCCGGCAGCTCGAGGAGATGTACAACACGCGCCTCTTCGACCGCGCGCAGGGACGCATTGCGCTCACCGCCGCCGGGATGGTGGCGCTCGAGTACGCGGAGAAGATTCTCGGCCTGTCGGCCGAGCTCGACGCGCGCCTGCGGGAAGCGAGCGGCCAGATGGCCGGGCCGCTGCTGGTGGGCGCGAGCACCACGATCGCCGACTTCCTGCTGCCGCAAGTAATCGGCGAGTTCAAGTCGTGCCATCCGGCGGTGGTGCCGCGCCTGTTCGTCGCCAACTCCGTCGCGGTGCAGGACCGCGTCGCCGAGAGGAGCCTCGATCTCGGCTTCATCGAGGGCGACTCCCACCTGCCCTCGCTCGCGTCGGACGCCTGCTGCGAGGACGAACTGCGCGTGCTGTGCTCGCCCTCGCACCCGCTTGCGCGCCAGCCGGCGGTGACGCCGGGCGCGCTCGCCGCGCACGCCTACATCAGCCGCGAGCCGGGCTCGGGCACGCGCGAGGTGGTCGATCACTATCTCCAGAAGGCGGGGGTCGCGCCGGACTCGCTGCAGGTGGCGATGGAGGCCGGCAGCCCGGAAGCGATCAAGGGGCTGGTGGCGACCGGCATCGGTTTTGCCATCCTGTCGCGCGCCACCGTGCTCAAGGAGATCCGCCTCGGGCTGCTGGTCGAGGTCCCCCTCGAGCCGCGCCTGCTCAGGCGGCTGTCCGTGGTCTACCCGAAGGAGCGCTTCCAGTCGCGCCTCGTCAACAGCTTCGTCGAATTCGCCAGGGGAAGGCTGTCTGCGGCGCAGCGCGCGTCCTGACGCGGCCCGCCGGCTCCTGATCGCGGGCGCGCTGGCGCTGGGCGCCGCATCGGCTGCGGCGCAAGCCCCCTGGACCAGCACGCGCTTTCCGCAGGACGAGATCAAATGGTGGTGGGACGAGGGCTGGTGGGCGCGCGGCGCGCTGCCGGTGCCCGCCAACCACGAGGTCCGGGCGCGCAACGCGCAGTATCGCAACGGAAACATCGAGATCCCGGTCGAGATTTTCGCGCCCGCGGGCGCGGGGCGCTTCCCGGTGATCGTATTCCTGCACGGACGGCGCGGGCTCGACGAGTTGACGCGCCTCGTGCCGCTGCGCTTCGCCGCGCGCGGCTTCACGGTGGTCGCGCCGGACCTCTTCAGCGGGCGCTTCATCGACAAGTTTCCCGTGCGCCATGACCCGGCGCTGGAGGAGGACGCGGCGCTGGCGATCGATTTCGCGCTCGGCCTGCCCGAAGCGCGCGCTCAGGCGAAGACCTGCGTCGTGTCGCACACGCGCGGCGGCTACTACGGGCTGAAGGCGCTGGTGACAAGGGCGCGGCAACCGAAGACCGCCTGCTACGTGTCCTACTACCCGCACTGGCAGCATCCCGAGGCGCCGGAAGCCGCGCAGGTCTACCAGTACGCGCCCGAAGTGGACGAGCTGCAGGTGCCCCTGCTGGTATTCGTCGGCGAGCACGAGCAGTACCAGCGCACCCGGCCGATCCTGGCCGGCATCGAGGCGCTGCGGGCCAGGAAGCGTGACGCGCGCCTGATCGTCTATCCCGGCGTGGGCCGCGGCTTCGACTTCCGGCCGCCCGAGGTGCGCAGCTTCGCCGACGACCTGGCGGCGATGGATTCCACGGCGCGCGCCGCAGCGTTCATGCGCCAGCAGCTGCGCGCCGACTGAGCGCCGCGGCGCCGCTCAGGGCGCCGCCGGTTCGCCCTCGAACCAGCGCAGCTGCTCGCGCAGGCGCACGACCTCGCCTACGATGATCAGGGTCGGCGCGCTGACGCCGGCCCCGTGCACGAGGCGCGGCAGCGTGGCGAGGCTTCCGGCAAGCACGCGCTGGCGCGGCGTGGTGCCCTGCTCGATGAGCGCGGCGGGCGTCGCCGCGGGCAGGCCGTGCGCGACCAGTTCGCGGCAGATGATTTCGACGCCGGGCAGCCCCATGTAGAAGACGACCGTCTGGCGTGGCTGCGCGAGCGCGGCCCAGTTCAGATCGATGCCGCCATCGCGCTGATGGCCTGCCACGAACACCACGGACTGCGCGTGGCCGCGGTGCGTGAGCGGAATGCCGGCGTAGGACGCGCAGCCGGAGGCAGCGGTGATGCCCGGAACGACCTGGAACGCGATGCCTTCGGCGGCGAGGGTGGCGATTTCCTCGCCGCCGCGCCCGAAGATGAACGGGTCGCCGCCCTTCAGGCGCACCACGCGCTTGCCTGCCTTCGCCAGGCGCACCAGCAGGTGGTTGACGTCCTCCTGGGGCAGCGCGTGCCGGGCGCTTTCCTTGCCGGCGTAGATACGCTCGGCGTCCTGGCGGACCAGGTCGAGGATCGGCTTCGATACCAGGCGGTCGTAGACGACGACATCGGCCTGCTGCAGGAGGCGCTGCGCGCGGAAGGTGAGCAGGTCCGGATCGCCGGGCCCCGCTCCCACGAGCGCCACGTCGCCGCCGCTGCGCGCGAGCCGGCCATCCTCCAGCGCGTCCTGCAGCGCATTGCCCGCCTCGGCCTCGCGCCCGCTCAGCGCGAGCTCGGCGATCGGGCCCTGCAGCACGCGCTCCCAGAAGCGCCGCCGCCCCGCGGGATCGAAGCGCTCCTTCACGCGGGCGCGAAACGCGCCCACCAGGGCCGCCAGCCGGCCGTAGCCGGCGGGGATCAGGCTTTCCAGGCGCGCGCGCAGCAGGCGCGCGAGCACTGGCGAAGCGCCGCTGCTCGACACCGCCACGATCACCGGCGCGCGGTCGACGATGGCCGGCAGGATGAACGTGCACAGCTCGGGCTGGTCGACCACGTTGACTGGAATGCGCCTCGCCCTCGCCGCGGCGGCCACCGCACGGTTGGCGGCGTCATCGTCGGTTGCGGCGATCGCCAGCGCCTGACCCTCGAGGTCGTCCTCGCGGAAGCTGCCGGCACGGTGCGCCAATGCGCCCTCGGCACGCCGGGCCTCGAGCGCGGCGCACAACGCCGGCGCGCGGACCGTTACGCGCGCGCCTGCGCGCAGCAGCAGCGAAACCTTGCGCGCGGCCACCTCCCCGCCGCCCACCACGAGGCAGGGCTGGTCGCGGATGTTCAGGAACACCGGCAAGTAGTCCATCGCGAGGGAAGTTTACCCGCGCAGCGGACCTCCGTATTGCGAGTTTGCCAAATTGATATTACCATCGGCGAATGTCTCTGCGCGCCGTCAGCATCAAGCTCCAGGATCGCCTGCTCGCCGAAATCGAGGCTGCGGCGCGCGCGCGCCGGGTAACGCGCTCCGAAATCGTGCGGGAGCGGTTGGCGCGGGCGGAATCGCCGGGGGGCTCGGTGTGGGACCGTATGCGGGATCTGGTCATCGAGGATGACCGGGCGCCCGCAGATCTCGCATCAAACCCGGCGCGGATGCGCGGCTATGGCCGCTCTCGTCCTCGCTGACGCCGGGCCGCTGGTCGCAGCGTTGCGAAGGCGCGACCGGCAGCACGCCTGGGCGCGCGCGCAGTTGGCGGCGCGGCCCGCTCCCCTGCTCACCTGCGAAGCCGTGCTGTCGGAGGCGTTCTACCTGCTGGAAGGCGTCGCCGGCGGGCGCGACGCGCTCGCCGCGCTCGTCGAGCGCGGCCTGCTCGAAGTCCGCTTCGATTTCCAGGACGAGCGCGAGGCCACGCTGCGGCTGCTGCGCAAGTACGCCGATCTGCCGATGAGCTTCGCCGATGCCTGTCTGGTGCGCATGAGCGAGATGCACCGCGATTCCCGGGTATTCACCCTTGACCACGATTTCACGGCCTACCGGCGCAACGGTCGCGAGCGCATTCCGCTGATTGCCCCCTGGTAGTTTCGGCGCTTGCGCCCGACTGGCTTCTTGAAGTCCGGGTCCTGCATGGCCGATAATCCGGCGGATGGATCACCTCGGACCGAAGCAGGCGCACGAGTTCCTGCGCAAGAACCCGGACGCGCTGTTCATCGATTGCCGCAGCGAGATGGAGTACCTGTTCGTGGGGCACCCGGTGGGCGCGCTGCACGTGGCCTGGAACGACGGCCCGGACTGGGAGGTCAACCCGCATTTCGTGGGACAGGTGAAGAAACTCGCCGGCACCAATCACGCGGTGCGCCCGATCGTGCTCATCTGCCGCAGCGGCAACCGCTCGCGCGAGGCGGGTGAAGCGCTCGAGCGCCACGGCTTCTCGCGCGTTTGCAACGTCGAACACGGCTTCGAGGGCGAACTGAACGAGAGGCACCAGCGCAACGCGCTCGCCGGCTGGCGCCACGACGGCCTGCCCTGGGAGCAGTGCTGAGCTAGCCCCCCGGCTGCTGCGCGTAGAAGGCGCGCAGCACTTCCAGAACCTCCGGCCGGGAGAATTCCGCCGGCACCGCGCTGCCCTCGGCGAGCCATTTGCGCAGCTGCGTGCCGGACACCTGCAGCCGGTCGGCGTCCGCGTGCGGGCAGGTGCGGTCCGAGGACATGCCGTAGCAGCGGTGGCACCAGAAGGTCACGCCGATCCGGATCGGCCGGGTCTCGAGCGCATCGGTCGGGATCTCGTCGAAGATGCGGTGCGCGTCGAACGGTCCGTAGTAGCTGCCGACTCCCGCGTGGTCTCGCCCGACCACGAGGTGCGAGCAGCCGTAGTTCTGCCGGAAGAGCGCGTGCAGCAGCGCTTCGCGCGGCCCGGCGTAGCGCATGTCGAGCGGGTAGCCCGCCTGCAGGACGGTGCCGGGACGGAAGTACCGCTCGATCAGCAGGGCGATCGCGCGCGTGCGCACTTCGGCGGGGATATCGCCCGGCTTGAGGTTACCGAGCAGGGAGTGCACGAGCACGCCGTCGCAAACCTCGATCGCCACCTTGGCGAGGTACTCGTGCGAGCGGTGCATCGGGTTGCGGGTCTGGAACGCGGCCACGCGCGACCAGCCGAGGCGCGCGAATTCCGCCCGCGTCTCGGCCGGGCTCATGAAGAGCGCGCCGTACTTCTGGCGGAAGCCGCCGTCGGACAGCACCCGCACCGGGCCCGCCAGGTTCACCTCGGGCTGCTGCATCACCATCGCCACGCCCGGATGGGCCGGGTCGGCGGTGCGGAACACCGAGCGGCACTCGTGCGCCTTGTCGATCGAATACTTTTCGCGCACGGTCATGATGGCGAGGAGCGCGCCGTCGTCGGGGTCGGCGAGGGCGAGGTCCGCGCCGAGCGGCAGCGCGTCCGCCTGCTCCGCGCTTGCCGACAGCGTGATCGGGATCGGCCAGAACAGCCCGGCCGCGGTCCGGTAGCCGTCGCAGACACCCTGCCAGTCGGCGCGCGTCATGAACCCCTCCAGCGGCGTGAAGCCGCCGATGCCGAGCATGATCAGGTCGCCCTTCTCGCGCGAGCTGACGCGCAGCACGGGCAGGGTCTTCGCGCGCTCGCGCTCGGCGGCCAGCGCCTCGCCCGCCAGCAGCAGCGGCCTGAGCTGCCCTCCTCCGTGCGGTGCGACCAGCCTGGACAAGACAGGTTCCTTTCGCTGCCTGCGAGGCGGGCATTGTCGGCGGGGGCTCCGTGCCGCGCCAAGCCTTTGTTTTGATCCGCGAATAGATAGAATTTATTCCCCGCCCTGTCCCTTGGTTTACACTCCGGCCAGCGATCGCGGGAGGAAAGGCAATGATCGACAGACGCAGACGGATCCTGAAGGCAGCGGGCGCGCTCGCGGGCGGCCTCGCCGCGGGCTTGCTCAAACCGGTGCTCGCCTTTGCCGCGGCCTGGAACAAGGAGGCCTTCGGCGCGAAGACACCCGCCGATGCGCTCAGGAGCATCGGCGCGGCCGCGGCGGCGCCCAGCAAGGACATCCTCATCGAGGCGCCGCAGATCGCCGAGAACGGCGCGGTGGTGCCGATCGAGGTCCTGAGCAACATTCCGGGCACGAAGTCGATCGCGGTGCTGATCGAGAAGAACCCGTTCCCGCTCGCCGCCCGGTTCGATTTCATGGACGGCGCCCTGCCCTTCGTCAAGGTGAACGTGAAGATGGGCGAGAGTTCCGACGTGCGCGTCGTCGCCGAGGCGGGCGGCAAGAACTTCACCGCGACCAAGGAAATCAAGGTCACGATCGGCGGCTGCGGCGGCTGAGCGGGAAAGGAGAGCGAAAATGGCGGCAGGTCCGATGAAGATGCGCGCGACGCTCGGCAGCGGCTACACCGACGTGCGCGTGCTGATGAGCCACCCGATGGAAACCGGGCAGCGCAAGGACGCGAGCGGCAAGATCGTGCCGCTGGAGTTCATCCAGAACGTCACCGTGAAGCTGAACGGCAGGACCGTGATCGAGGGCCAGATCAGCCAGGCAGTGTCGCGCAACCCGGTGTTCTCGTTCCGCCTGAAGGGCGGCGCCAAGGGCGACAGGATCGAAGTGAGCTGGCTCGACAACAAGGGCGAGACCAACAAGACCGAAGCCGCGGTCGCCTGATCGCAGCGCGCAACCTGGAGGAGGATATGCGCAAACTGACTTGCGGTGCGGGAATCGCGCTGGCGCTGGCACTGGCGCCGGCGTACGCGCAAAAGTCCATCTACGCCGACTACCAGAGGATGACGGCCGAGAACGCGCCGACCGAGCTCTACGAGCTCGCGGGCGAGGAGCTCTGGAAAAAGAAGCAGGGGCCAAAGAACGCGTCGCTGGAGAGCTGCGACCTCGGCCAGGGGCCGGGCGTGCTGAAAGGCGCCTACGCCGCGCTGCCACGCTATTTCGCGGACGCCGGCCGGGTGATGGATCTGGAGACGCGGCTCCTGCACTGCATGATGACGCTGCAGGGCCGCAGCCGCGAGGAGGCGACCAAGCGCGTGTTCGGCAACGCCGACCGCGCCTCAGAATTCGAGGCCCTGTCGGCCTACGTCGCGCGCGAGTCGAACGGCATGAAGATCGCCGCCGGCCGCTCGCACCCGAAGGAGCAGGAATCCTACGAGCTCGGCCGCGAGCTGTTCTACCACCGCGCCGGCCCGTGGGATTTCTCCTGCGCCTCCTGCCATGGCGAGGAAGGCAAGCGCATCCGCATGTCGGACCTGCCCAAGCTCGACGATCCGAAGTACGTGCGGCCGCTGATGGCCACCTGGCCTGCCTATCGCGTGTCCACCAGCAAGATCGTGACCCTGCAATGGCGGATGAACGACTGCTACCGGCAGATGCGCATGCCCGAGCCGGCGTTCGGCTCGGATGTGACGGTGGCACTGATCCACTTCATGACCGTGACCTCGGAAGGCGAAACCTACCGCGGCCCGGCGATCAAGCGCTGAGCGGAGGCGACCATGAAGCGAATCCCGATGCTGACGGCGGCCGCGCTGCTCGCAGCCTGCGCGTCCGGCCCGACCGACGAGCGGCCGCGCGTGTCCGACGCGGAGATCGACCGCGTCACCGCGGTGCTGAAGCGCGACTTCCATGCGCGCGGCCAGGCGACGATGAACCGCGTGGATCTCGACGCGGTCCAGCGTGCCTGCAACCTGTACAACGACAACCCGCCCGCCGAGCTTGCCAAGCGGCTTGAGGAAGCACAGCTGAAGGCGATCCCGTTCCCGTCCGGCAGCCTCGTCGGCGACTGGAAGCGCGGCGAGCGCATCGCGCAGAGCGGGCGCGGCTCGATGTGGAGCGACAAGCCCGGCGTGCAGGAGGGCGGCAGCTGCTACAACTGCCACCAGCTCTCGCCGAAGGTCGAGGCGTACGGCACGATCGGCCCGAGCCTCGCCGGCTACGGCAAGATCCGCGGCGCGAGCCCCGAGATGCAGAAGTACACCTACGGGCGCATCTACAACTCGAAGGCCTACAGCCTGTGCACGCAGATGCCGCGCCTGGGCCACGCGGGCACGCTGAACGCGCAGCAGATCAAGGACCTCGTCGGCCTGCTGCTTGATCCGGCCTCGCCGGTCAACCAGTAGCCCTTGCGGCGTCGCGATTTCCTGCGGCTGCTGGCCCTGGCCGCGGGCGCGGGCGCGAGCCTGCGCCCGGGCCTTTCCCTCGCGCAAGCGGCCGACGAGCTGTACGCGGCGCCGAAGTTCGGCAACGTAAGCCTGCTGCATTTCACCGACTGCCATGCGCAGCTGCTGCCGACCTATTACCGCGAGCCCAGCGTCAACCTGGGCACGGGCGAGGCCGCCGGCAGGCCCCCGCACCTCGTGGGCGAAGCGCTGCTGCGGCACTACGGCATCGTGCCCGGCACGCGCCAGGCGCACGCTTTCACCTGGCTCGATTTCGAGCGCGCCGCGCGCCGCTACGGCAAAGTGGGCGGCTTCGCGCACCTTGCCGCGCTCGTAAGGAGATTGCGGGCGGAACGCCCGCACGCCCTGCTCCTTGACGGCGGCGATACCTGGCAGGGATCGGCGACCTCGCTCTGGACGCAGGGCGCGGACATGATCGGCGCGCAGAAGCTGCTCGGCGTGGACCTGATGACCGCGCACTGGGAGTTCACCTTCGGCGCCGAGCGGGTGACGCGGGCGGTGAAGGGCGAGCTCGGCGGCGTCGA
>JADLES010000021.1 GCA_020845995.1 Burkholderiales bacterium
ACGTGCGCGCGACCCCCGTGCCGCGCTGGGATCTGATCGAGCTGCGCGACTACGTCACCATGCCGGTCCAGTTCTCGCGCGGCTGCCCGTTTGACTGCGAGTTCTGCGACATCGTGGTGATGAACGGACGCGTGCCGCGCACCAAGACGCCGGCGCAGCTGATCGGCGAGTTGGAGGCGCTGCGCCTCCGCGGCTGGCGGGACATGGTGTTCATCGTCGACGACAACTTCATCGGCAACCGCAAGCGCAGCCGCGAGCTGCTGCGCGCGCTCGTCGACTGGCGCGCGCGCGTGCGTCCGGCGATGGGCTTCCTCACCGAGGCCTCGGTGAACCTGGCCGACGACGTCGAGTTGTGCGACCTGATGGCGCGCGCCGGCTTCAAGAAGGTGTTCCTCGGCATCGAAACCCCGTCCGCCGAAGGCCTGGCCGAATGCAACAAGCAGCAGAACCGCAAGCGCGACCTCGGCGAGGCGGTGCGCACGCTGCAGCGCGCGGGCCTGGAGGTGATGGGCGGATTCATCGTCGGCTTCGATAGCGACCCCTCCGACATCTTTCAGCGCCAGTTCGACTTCATCCAGCGTTCGGGCGTGGTCACCGCCATGGTCGGCCTGCTGTCGGCGCTGCCACAGACCGCGCTCTACCGCCGCCTCGCCGCTGAGGGACGGATCCTCGTCGAGAGCGCGGGCGACAACACCGATGCGGCGATCAATTTCGTCACGCGCCTGGACCCGGAGTACCTGCGCGCGGGCTATCGCAGCCTGATGCGCAGGCTCTACGAGCCGGGCAACTATTACCGGCGCATCCGCACCTTCCTGCGCAGCTACCGGCCGCACGGCCCGGCGGCGCATCTGTCGGGCGCCGATATCGGCGCGTTCTGCAAGTCGCTCTGGGTGCTGGGCCTGCGGCACAGCGGGCGCGCCCAGTTCTGGGCCCTGGTCTGCGTGACGCTGCTCGCCAGCCCGCGCAAGTTCCGCGCCGCGGTCGAGCTGTCGATCCTCGGCCATCACTTCCGCCGGGTGGCGAACAGCCTGTAGTGGCCCGCGCACCTTCCGCCCCCCCGCGGCGGGCATGCGCGCGGGCGCTGGAGACATCAGCCCCGAACGGAGCCCAGCAGGTGTTCGGTGAGATCGCGCACCGGCCGGATGCTCGCGCCGAAGGGCACGGATTCCGAGCCGCGGAAAAAAAGGCCGTGCTCGACGTCGCCGCGCAGCGCCGCGGCGAGGTGGTGATCGATGCAGAACTGGCCGACGCGCGGATTGCCGTCGCGCAACCCGCACAGCTCCAGGCAGTCGAATGCCAGCGTGCATTGTCCGCGCGCTCGCGCGCGCGCCTTGAGGACCGCTTCCTTCTCCAGGTAGCGATCGAGCCAGGGCGTGCGCACCGCGCGCGCGGGCAGCCCCGCCACGCTCATGAAGGTCACGATGTCCCCGGGCCTCGCCCCGGCGAGGACGCGCTTGAAATCGGGATGGGCGTCGCCTTCCTCGGCGACCGCGAAGGGCGTGCCGGCCTGAACCCCGGCTGCGCCCAGGGCCAGCGCTTCGCGCACCTTCTGCGGCGAGTTGATGCCGCCGGCGACGATGAGCGGGATCGGCGCGATCTTCATCTGCTCGAACAGCCGCTGCGCGGCCGGCAGGACCTGCGCAAAATCGAAGCGTTCGTCGGCCACCTCGTTCAGGTTCGCCGCGCCCAGGTGTCCGCCCGCGTAGCGCGGATGCTCGATCACGATGGCGTCGGGCAGGCGTCCCTTGCGCTGCCACTTCTTCAGGAGCAGCCCGATGGCGCGCGCTTCCGACAGGATCGGGATCAGCGCGACCTCGGGGTAGGCGGCGGTGAGCTCGGGCAGGTCGAACGGCAGGCCGGCGCCCACCACGATGGCCTCCGCGCCGCTCGCGCAGGACTGGCGCACGTAATCCGCGTACTGCGACACCGCGCGCATCACGTTCACCGCGACCATGCCGCGGCCGCCGGCGATCTCGCGCGCGGCGCGGATTTCGCGGTCCAGCGCGGTCAGGTTGGCGCGATCGATCGCCTGCTTGTCGCGCGAGCGCCCGGTCTCGCGCATCAGGTCCGGGTGGTGCCGGCGCAGGTCGACGCTCGAAATGGTGCCCACGCAGCCTTCGCGCGCCACCGCGCCGGCGAGGCGGTGCGCCGACACGCCGACGCCCATCCCGCCCTGCACCAGGGGCCGCACCTGTCTGCCGCGGATGGCCAGCATCGCTCAGGCTCCGCGCAGCGCGGCGAGCGGGCCCAGGGGATCGCGCGTGATGGCGACCGACACGATGTAGGCGAAGACCCCCAGGGCGAGCGCGAAGGCGGTCGCGCGCACGCGCCGGCTCCGGCCCGCGCGCAGGGCGAGGCTGCCCAGCGCGATGTAGGCGGCGAGCGCCAGCACCTTGGCGGTGAGCCACCCCTGCACGAAGGGAAGTTGCGCGCTGCGCCAGGCGAGCCAGAGCGCGCTCGCGAGCAGCACGGTATCGACCACGTGCGGCGCGGCGCGCGCCCAGCGCGCGGCCGGCGGCGGCGCGCCGCGCAGGCCGAGCACCCCGCGCGCAATGAAGCCGCAGATGCTGACCGCCGCGCAGCCCACATGCACAGCCTTGATCTCCGCGTACATCCTGCCTGCTAGGGTACCGCAGTCGCTTCCGGCGCGGCTTTCTTTATGGCACGCGCCTCAATCGCCGAGGAACGGCGGGTCCGGATCCCGGTTCCAGTCGGGATCGGGCCTGGGCACGCGCTTCATCCACTCGCGGACCAGCCGCACGTGCTCGGCCTCCTCGTCCGCCATCTCGGCCGCGAGCTTGCGCACCTCCGCCGGGGTCCGGCTCGATTTGGCGATGGCGGCGAAGAACTTCTCCGCGCGCAGCTCGTTGTCCAGCGCGAGCTCCAGCGCATGCCAGGGCGTCATGCGGTAGTGCACCTCGCTCATCGGCGCCGACTCGGGCGGTTCGCCGCCCTCCCATTGCTGCGCATGGGCCGGCCCGGGCGCCTGCGACCAGCCCATTTCCTCGAGGATCTGCTTGGCGTGCAATCCCTCGATGGTCGCCAGCTTGCGGAACAGCTGCGCGACCTCCGGGTTGTTGTGCACCTCCATCTGCTCGGCGAACTCGGTGTAGCGCTGCACCGCCTCGAGCTCCATGGTGTAGGCCTGCGCCATGAAATCGGCGTAGGCGCCGCTGCGCTCGCGCGGCTCCGTCACAGGCTTGCGCGGCGCCGGCGCGCGCTTGCGGGCCTTCTTTGTCGTCATAGTTCAAATCCCTTCTCAAGAGCCGAGGGCTGCTGCGCCGCGCCGGTCGCGGTCGGCGCATAGGGCTTGCGCTTGCCGGTGTAGAGAACGCCGATGTTGAAGCCGTCGTCGGTCATCAGCCGGCGCGCGGCGCGCGCGGGATCGTCGGTCGCCTCCACCGCCGCCGGGCGCGCCATCTCCTTCCACGAGCGCTGGTCGGGACGGAAGGTCACGCAGGGCGACAGGACTTCGACGAACGAGAACCCGGGGTGGCGGATCGCCTGCACGATGAGCCGCGCCACGCCGTTCGGGTCGCCGGAGAAGCCGCGCGCGATGAAGTTCGCGCCGGCGGCGAGCGCGATCACCAGCGGGTGGAATTCGCGCAGCCCGGTGCCCTGCGGCGAGAGCTTGCTCGGCCAGGCGGGCTCGGTCGTGGGCGAAGGCTGACCCTTGGTCATGCCGTAGACGTGGTTGTCCATCACCACGTAGGTGATGTCGGCATTGCGGCGGCAGGCGTGCAGGAAATGGTTGCCGCCGATCGAGTAGCCGTCGCCGTCGCCCCCGGTCGCCAGCACCGTGAGGTCGGGGCGCGCCACCTTCAGCCCGGTCGCGACCGGCAGCGCGCGCCCGTGCACGCCGTGAAACCCGTAGCAGCTCGTATAGGCGGGAATGCGCGAGGAGCAGCCGATGCCGGAAACGATGGCCACGTTCTCCGGGCGCAGCTCGAGCATCGACAGCGCCTTGGTGATCGCCGAGAGCACCGAGAAATCGCCGCAGCCGGGGCACCAGACCGGCTTCACTTCCGACTTGAAGGCCTGCGCGCTGAGCGCGGATGCGGCGGCGGGCGCGTTCATGGGCGGCTCCATTCGAGCAGCTTGCGGTGGATCTCGTCCGGGTGGAACGGCAGCGGACCCGGGCGGCGCAGGCTGTGCACCTCGCCGGGCAGCTCGTATTCGGCGCGCAGGTAGCGGTGGAACTGGCCGCTGAAGCTCTGCTCGACGACCAGGGTGCGCTTCACTCCGCGCAGCGCGTCGCGCAGCCGGTCGGGCTGCGCCGGCGAAAGCAGCCGCAGCGAGACGAGGCGCGCCTTGATGCCGTCGCGGCGCGCCCGTTCGAACGCTTCGCGCACCGGCCCGGTGCAGGAGCCCCAAGTAAGCACCGCGAACTCGCCTTCTCCCTCGACCGTGGCCCAGCGCTCCGCGTAGTCCGCCGACGCAAGCTTGCGGCCGCGCTTTTCCATCTGCGCAAGATGATCGGCCGGCTGCGACGAGGGCGTGCCCTTCTCGTTGTGCTCCAGACCGTCGGCGGTGTAGGTGATGCCCCGCGCGCCGGGGATCGCGACCGGCGAGACGCCGGATTCGGTCACGCGGTAGCGCTTGTAGTCCGGCGTGTCCGGCTGCGCGAGCAGGCGCGAGGGCGCCGAGGGTTCGCTGCGCGGGCGCTCGACGATGGCGCGCGCCTGGCCGAAATACTGGTCGGAAAGGACGATGGCCGGCAGTTGCAGCGACTCGGCCAGTTCGACCGCCCACTGCGTGGCCGCCAGGCAGTCGGCGACCGAGTTGGGCGCCACGACCACGTGCGGCGCATCGCCGTGGAGCCCGTAGAGCGCGATGTTGAGATCCGCCTGCTCGGTCTTGGTGGCGATGCCGGTGGAGGGTCCGGTGCGCATGACGTCCACCACCACGATCGGCACCTCGGCCGCCACGCCCAAACCGAGCGCCTCGGTCATCAGCGCGAGCCCCGGCCCGCTGGTCGCGGTGAGCGAGGGAACCCCGCCGTAGGAAGCGCCCAGGATCATGTTGATCGAGGCCAGCTCGTCTTCGGCCTGGACCAGCGCCCCGCCCACCTTGGTGAGCGCGGGCGCCATCCATTCGAGCAGTTCAGTCGCGGGCGTGATCGGGTAGGCGGCGACGAAGCGCACGCCGCCTTGCAGCGCGCCGAATCCCGCCGCCTCGTTGCCGGTGACGAGCCAGCGCCGCGCCGCGGCGGGTGCGGCGGCGAGCGGAAACGACGCCTCCAGCTTCGCCGCCTCCGCGAGGCCGAGCCGGACCGCGGCGATCCCCGCGTTCATCGCCTCGCCGCCCTTGCGCGTCGCCTTGCGCACGGCCCCTTCGAGCGCGGCGGGCGCCAGGCCGAGCAGACCGCCCAGCACGCCCAGCGCCACCATGTTCGGCCAGCCGCCGGAAATCGACTTGGCGAGCGCCTTGAACGGCACGGGCAGGAAGCGGGCGCCGCTGCGCGTGAACGCCTCCGGCGCCTCTCCCTGCGCGGGGTCGCCGACGAGCACGCTGTCCGGACCGAGCGGCAGCTCGGCGGCGAAGCGGCCGACGTTCTGCCAGTCGATGGCGGCGAGCACCTGGAAGCGGTCGTCCTGACTGTCGGTGGCGAAAGTGGCGAGACGCAACATGGCGGCGGCCTCGCCGCCGCGGATCTGGGGGCCGCTGGTGCGCGTCATCAGGCCGTAGTAGCCCGCCAGCGCGGCCGCCTCCAGCAACATATTGCCGGCGGTCATCACGCCGGCGCCGCCGGAACCGGCGAGCGCCAGCGACACACTCTGCAAGGGGGTCGGGTTCATCTGGAGAGCGATGCTGGCGCAACCAAGCCCGTTTTCCTTGCTCTGGATCAAATTGCCGCCGCTTTGGCGGTGTTAACTAGGCGAACGGGGAGGCAACTGCGGGCAGGGACGGCAGCCGTCCTCCCACTTAAATTGGTATAGCAGTACTGAAATACCTTATTTAACAGGGCTCTAACGGAGGCGCGCGATGGCCGCAGTGATGAAGAATCATGAACTCGCCGAAATCTCGGTGCCCGGGGTGAAGGTCGAAAAGCTGCCGGCGCGCACCCCGGACGGGAAAACCGCGGCCGGCCTGCACAACGCCTGGATCTGGCTCGACAACCCGAAGCAGTTCAATTCCTACAACACGGACATGGTGAAGGGGCTGACCCTCGCCTTCCGCGCTGCGTCCAACGCCCGCGACGTCAATTGCGTGGTGTTCACCGGCGTCGGCGACAAGGCCTTCTGCACCGGGGGCAACACCAAGGAATACGCCGAGTACTATGCCGGACACCCGCAGGAGTACCGGCAGTACATGCGCCTGTTCAACGACATGGTCTCGTCGATCCTCGCCTGCGACAAGCCGGTGATCTGCCGCGTCAACGGCATGCGCATCGGCGGCGGGCAGGAGATCGGCATGGCCTGCGACTTCACCGTCGCGCAGGACCTCGCCCGCTTCGGCCAGGCGGGCCCCAAGCACGGCTCGGCGCCCATCGGCGGCGCGACCGACTTCCTGCCGGTGCTGGTCGGCGCCGAGCGCGCGATGGCGGCCTGCATCCTGTGCGAGCCCTTCTCCGCCCATGAGGCCTATCACATGGGCATGATCAGCGACGTCGTGCCGGCCCTGAAGGTCGACGGCAAGTTCATCGCCAACCCCCTGGTCGAAACGCAGAGGCTGTTCGACGAGTTCGGGCGGCTCAGCTACGGCAAACCGCTTGCCGGCAAGGCGCTCGAAGCAGGCAAGGAAACCCTCAAAAGAGGGGTCATCGATCTCTCGCGGCTCGACGCCAGGATCGAGGAGCTGTGCGCCAAGATGCTGCTCACCTTCCCGGATTGCACCACCAAGTCGCTGGAAGAGCTGCGCAAGCCCAAGCTCGAGGCCTGGAACCGGAACAAGGAGGATGCGCGCGCCTGGCTCGCGCTCAACATGATGACCGAGGCGCGCGCCGGCTTCACCGCCTTCAACGAGGGCAGCAAAGAGGACCGCGAAGTGGACTTCGTCGCCCTGCGCCAGGCCCTCGCCCGCAACGAAAGCTGGATCGGTCCGCTGCACGACTCGATCCAGCCCAAGGCGCGCAAGAGCGCATGAGCGCACTGCCGCAGCAGGTCGGCGCGGACGCGGGGCCGCTGAAGGCGTGGCTGGAGCGCGACGGCGCGCTGCTGCGCCTGCGCCTCGCGCGGCCCAAGGCGAATATCATCGACGCACGGATGGTCGCCGCGCTCGCGGGCAGCTTTTCTTCCTTCCGCAACCGCAGGGGATTGCTCGCCGTGCTGCTGGACCACGAGGGAGCGCATTTTTCCTTCGGCGCGAGCGTCGAGGAGCATCTGCCCGAGAACTGCGCAGCCATGCTGGCCGGCCTGCACGCGCTCCTCGGGACGATGCTCGAATGGCCGCAGCCGATCCTGGTCGCGGCGCGCGGCCAGTGCCTGGGCGGAGGCCTGGAACTCGCCATGGCCGGAAACCTGCTGTTCGTCGCGCCGGAGGCGCAGCTCGGCCAGCCGGAGATCAGGCTGGGCGTGTTCCCGCCCGCCGCGTCGGTGCTGCTGCCGCTGCGCATCGCGCAGGCGCGCGCCGAGGATCTTCTCCATTCCGGGCGCTCGATCGACGGCGCCACCGCCGCCGCCTGGGGACTCGCCAACCAGGTCGCGGACGACCCGGCCGCCGCGGCGCTCGCCTATTTCGACACGCACCTCGCCGACAAGAGCGCCTCCTCGATCGCGCATGGCGTGCGCGCGGCGCGCATGGCGTTCGCCGAGCTTGCGCGCGCGCGCCTCGCCGAGGCCGAGGAAAGCTACCTGAACGACCTGATGAACACGCGCGACGCACAGGAGGGCCTCGCCGCCTTCCTCGCCAAGCGCCGTCCCGCATGGGAGCACCGATGAGCCTGAACGACACCGTAAAACGCTGCGAACAGCTGTTCGAGGACCTGGACTTCGGCGCGGTCAAGCGCTGGAAGGAAGCGCGCCCGGGACGCAAGGCGATCGGCTACATGCCGATCTACGTGCCGCGCGAGATCGTGCACGCGGCCGGCATGCTGCCGGTGGGCATCTTCGGCGGCGGCGACCAGCTGGAGGTGATCCAGGGCGACGCCTACTACCAGAGCTACATCTGCCGCATCCCGCGCTCGACCCTCGAGCTCGGCCTCACCGGGCGCCTGGACTGCCTGGACGGGATGCTGTTTCCCTCGATCTGCGACGTGATCCGCAACCTTTCGGGCATGTGGCAGATCATGTTCAAGGACAAATACGCCCGCTACATCGATGTGCCGCAGGATTACCACGACGGCATCGGCGGCGAGTTCTACGTGCGCGAGATGACGGTGCTGCGCAACGACCTGGCGGCGCTCGGCGACATCGAGATCAGCGACGACGCGCTGCGCGCCTCGATCGGCGTGTACAACGAGAACCGGCGCGCGATCCGCGACCTGTACGCGTACCGCGCGCACAAGCCCTGGCAGGCGCCGACCTCCGAGGTCTACCTGCTGCTGCGCGCCGGGTGCGTTCTCCCGCCGGAAGAACATACCGAACTGATCAAAGAATATCTCGCGGAAGCCGAAAAAACACAGCGTCCAAAGCGCGACAACGCGCGCGTCGTGATCAACGGCGCGTTCTGCGAGCAGCCGCCGCTCGGCCTGATCAAGTCGATCGAGATGGCGGGCTGCTATATCGTCGACGACGACTTCATGCTCGCCATGCGCTGGCTGCTGGACGACGTCCCGGTGACGGGCGACCCGCTCCAGGAGCTGTCGCGCGCCTTCCTGCACCGCTCCGCCTCGACCGCCTCGAAGTACGACGACAAGAAGGAGGACAAGGGCCGGTTCCTGCTCCAGCAGGTCAAGCAAAGCGGCGCCGAAGGCGTGATCTTCTCCGCGCCCTCGTTCTGCGACCCGGCGCTGCTCGAGCGCCCGATGCTGCAGGATGTGCTGGGCAAGCACAAGATTCCCCATACCGCCTTCAAGTACGCGGAGAACACCGGCCAGATGGCGCCGATCCGCGAGCAGGCGGGCACCTTCGCCGATTCGATCAAACTGTGGAGCGCCGCATGAGCAACCCCGCCAGCCCCGCCGGCACGCCGGTCAAGATGATGCCCTCCTCCGCCGCGCCGAAGAAGCCCGCCGCGCCGGTGCAGAAGGAAGACGCGATGTGGCAGCAGAAGGAGCTCATCAACCGCAACTATCACGAACTGGCCACCGCGCGCCAGGACGGGCGCAAAGTCTCGGCCACCTTCGTGCCCGGCAACCTGAACGAGCTGCTGATGTGCTTCAATTTCGCGCGCAGCCTGCCCGAGACCAACGCGCTGCAGAACGGCATGCGCAAGAAGTCCGGCAAGATGATCATGGACGCCGAGCGCGACGGGCATTCCGAGGACGTCTGCACCTACGTCAAGGCGGACCTCGGCATGATGCTGCAGGGGCAGGTCGGGCCGACCGGCGATCCGCTGCCGACGCCCGACATCCTGCTGCTCTCCTACACCGGCTGCTTCACCTTCATGAAGTGGTTCGAGCTGATCCGCCAGAAGTACGACTGCGAGACCGTGATGCTGCACGTGCCCTACCAGGGCGACGGCCATGTGTCCCCCGCGATGCGCGACTACGTCGTCAAGCAGATCAAGGAGAAGGTCATTCCCTCGCT
>JADLES010000022.1 GCA_020845995.1 Burkholderiales bacterium
CGCGGCATTGGCGAGCCCGGCAGTCACAACGAGCGTCTGCGCCGGAAGCGGGGCGCCAGCTCCGCCGTATTCTTCGTTCTTGCACTTCTCAAAATGCGGGATGAAAAATCGCGGGTCGGTGATATAGGCCAGCTGCCCGGAGTTTCACTTGCGCGGTGCGCTCGGGTGGTAATTTGCGCGCCAACCGGGGTAAGCTTCCACACTCATGCTCTTGCTTTTCTCCTCCGCAAGGATTTGTCATGCAACCGGATGATCAAGGCTCCGCGGCAAGAAAGGACTTGTCGCTGCACGCGAGGCACAACATCGCCTTGTTCCATCGCGACCACATGCGCTTCAACGCGACGCTGCTGCTCGAGGTCGCGGCCGACCTCAGCCGCGAGGCGAACCGGCTCAAGGTCTTCGGCGACTACTGGCAGCGCGCCGAGGAGCCGCCGGCGACGCCCGCCTTCGACACCTCGGACCGGCGCTTCGGCGGGGCCGGATGCGGCGACTTGAGCCCGCGGAGCGCCGTCGCCAACGCCGGCATCCTGTTCATGGAGGCGCAAGGCGAGCCGGACGAGATCCGGGTGCTCAAGGAGAAGCTGAGAACCCGCGGCGAGGGATTCATGAACAAGGGGCGGTGGCTGACCGAGACGATGACGCGATCGTGGCAGCGCGACCAGGTGCTGCTCGATCCCGCCACGCCGGATGCGTGGCCATGGGTCGGCGTGGTGTCGATCACCTGGCGAGGCGCGAAGCAACGGTCGATGGCCGGGAAGCTGCTGCTGGTGGCCCTCGAATACCTGGAGAAGATCGAGTTCACCCCGGCCGCGATCCGCCGGAATCGCGCGGCCTCGGGAAAGCTGATGGTCGCGGCGGGACGGGCGATGGACGCGGCGGCGGCGCTCTTCTGCAAGAACGCCGAGAGCCTCACGCACGACGATCCCGAGATGGCCGAGTACCTTGCCTTCTTCGAGAACCCGCAGCGCCGCTGATCGGCGCACTTTCCGGAGCACTCCATGCCATCGACGAGCGATCTCAGGACCTATTCGAAACAGCTTCTGCAGGCGGTGCAGCAACTCGATGCGCTGCTCGACCGGGCGTCGGCCGCGGCCAGGAGCGGCGGCGAAGTGAAGGAAATCGCCGGTCAGTCCCAGGCGATCCTGGATGCATTGAGCAAGGCCCGTTCGACCCTGCAGGCGGCGGCCGGCGGCGCGCCGAAGGCGACGCTCGATCCGGCGGAGGCGAGACGCGAGACCGCCGTGGCGGTCGCCGAGCTGCCGCTCGAGCCGGCGCTGCAGGCGTTGCGGGAAGTGCCGCTGCTCGCCGAAAAGGCAAAGGCGCAGCCGCAGGGCAACGCGGTGCTCCTGGTGCCGCTGTGCCTGGCCTACCGTCATTGCCTGGAGGCACTCCTGCCGCTGGCGGTCGCGGTGGACCCGCGCGATCTATGTTAGGCGGCGAATCCGCTGCCTGCATTTGAGAAAGGAGAACCGAACATGAAATTCCTGGCATCAGGCCTGACCCTGGCTGCCGCCGTGGTGCTTGGCGTCGCGCCGCCGCCGGCCCATGCGCAAGGCGCTCAGCCCATCAAGATCATCATCGGCTTCACGCCCGGCGGCATCCTGGATACCCTGGCGCGTGTCATGGCGGAAAAGCTTCGCGTTTCGCTGGATTCCGCGGTCATCGTGGAGAACCGGCCGGGCGCGGCCACCATGGTGGCGATGGACGTGGTGAAGAAGTCTCCGCCCGACGGCCGCTCGATTCTCCTCAACACGCCGTCGCCGTTCACCATTTTTCCCTACACGTACCCGAAGCTCGACTACGATCCGGAGCGCGATTTCGTTCCGGTGTCGCAGCTGGTGACGTACCCGCTCGCGTTCAGCACCGGCGCCAACAGCCCCTACAAGAACTTCGACGAATACCGCCGATGGGTCAAGGCCGAATCCGGTCGCGGCAAGGTGGGAGTGCCCGGGCTGGGCTCGACCGCGCACTTTGCGATCCTGGAACTGGGCAAGGCGCTGGCGGTCACCGACATGATCGCGGTTGCGTATAAAGGCAGCGTGCCCCTGGTGGCGGACGAGATGGGCGGTCACATCCCGGCTGGAATGGATTCCTTTGGCAGCAAGCTGCAGCAGTATCGCAAGGGCAACGTGACGCTGCTGGCCATCACCGGCAAAGCGCGGTCCCGGCTTGCGCCCGAGGTGCCGACCTTCGGGGAAGTGGGCGTGAAGGGGCTCGACTTTCCCCCGGGCTGGTACGGGGCGTTCGTGCGCGCCGGCACGCCGGCGCAGGAGGTCGAGAAGCTCGGCCGCGCGATGAACGACGCGATTCGGGATCCCCAGGTGCGCAAGCTGCTCGAAACCCATGGCGTCGAGGTCGTCGGCTCCTCGTCCGCGGAACTCAAAGCCATCATGGAAGCGGAGCTGAAGTTCTGGAAACCGGTGGTCGCGGCATCGGGATTCGTCGTCCAGCAATAGGCGCCGGAATCGCGATGAAGCGGGACAGGACGCCGGCGGCCGCCGGCTTTTCGCGCAACCCGCCGCTGCCCGGGCGCGGCGAGGTGTTGATCCGCAGCGGGCATCTCCTGACCATGGACCCGAAGCTCGGCGACATCGCTGCGGGCGAGATCCACATCCGGGACGGAGAGATCCTCGCCATCGGCGCCGGTCTTTCCGCCGCGGGCGCGCGCGTCATCGAGGCGCGCGACACGATCGCGCTGCCCGGCTTCGTCGATACCCACATCCATCTTTGGAACGCGTTCCTGAGGGCGCTTTTTCGCGACGATCCGCGCTTCGGCTACTTTCCGCTCACGCAACGCGCCGGTCCCCTGTGCGATCCTGAAGAAGCCTACCGCTCGGTCCGGCTTGCCTGCGCCGAGGCGCTTTCCGTCGGCATCACGACGCTGCACGACTGGGCGCACAACGTGCGCACCCCGGCCCATGCCGATGCCGAAATGGCGGCGCTCTCCGACATGGGCATCCGCGCACGCTTTTCCTACGGATGGGGCACCGATTTCGCGCCGACGCGCGCCATCGATGTTGCCGATGTGGCGCGCGTGCAGCGCGACTGGCTGCCGCGCGCGCCGCTGCTGAGTCTCGGCGTGGCGCTGCGCACCGCGGTCGCGATGGAGCGCGGCTCGGTGGCGATCGAGGTGCTGCGCGAGGAAATCGCCGGCGCCCGGCGGCTCGGCCTGCCGCTCACCATGCACATGCGCCCGGGCGCGGTGGCGACCCTGGAAAAGGAGGGTTTGCTCGGGCCCGATTTCCAGCTGGTGCATCCGGTCGGCTTTACGGCCGCGGAAATCGCTGCGATCGCGCGCTCGGGCGCGAAGGTCAGCACTTCGCCCAGTTCCGAGGTCGGTTCCATGCAGCGGACCGCGGGCTACGTCCAGTTTGCCGAGCTTGCCCAGGCGGATGTGCCGATCGCGCTGTCCACGGACACCACCGGCTCATCGTGTAACGCCGATTTCTTCGCCGTGATGCGCGGCGTGATGACCGCGCACCGGCTGCGGCCCGATACCAGCATGGCGCTCCCGGCGCGCCGCCTGCTCGAGCTTGCGACCATCGAGGGCGCACGCCAGCTCGGCCTGGAGGCGCATACGGGTTCGCTTACCCCGGGAAAACGCGCCGACCTGATCCTGCTGCGGAGCACCGACCCGAACATGGCGCCGGTGTTCGACGCCGCGCGTTCGGTGGTGATCTCCGGCTCGCCCGCGAACGTCCACACCGTGATGGTCGACGGTCGCATACTTTTTGCCGGCGGAAAGCTGACCGCGGCCGACGCGGACGAGATCGCGCGCGAGGCGGCCGCTTCGGCGCGAGCGATCGCCGCAAAGGTGCACTGAAGTCTTCGGTTTCCGCGCCCGCATATCCACGGATCCCCCTCGCAAGGACTAGTCATGCAACCCACTGGTCAGGCCGCTGCCGCGAAGGACAAGGCGACGCTGCACGCGATGCACAACATCGTGTCGTTTCACCGCGACCACATGCGTTTCAACGCGGCGCTGCTGCTCGAGGTCGCGGCCGACCTCAGCCGCGAGGCGAACAAGCTCAAGGTCTTCGGCGACTACTGGCAGAGGGCCGCGGAAGGGGATGCGGCTGGCTTCGATCGCGCCGATCCGCGCTTCGGCGCGGCCGGATGCGGCGACTTGAGCCCGCTGAGCGCCGTCGCCGGCGCCGGCATCCTGTTCATGGAAGGCCAGGGCGAGCCCGACGAGATCCGGATGCTCAAGGAGAAGCTGAAGTCCCGCGGCGAGGGATTCAGGAACAAGGGACAGTGGCTCGTCGAGATGATGGGAAAGTCGTGGCAGCGCGACCGGGGTCTGCTCGATCCGGCCACGGTCGAGGCCGCATGGCCGCGGCTGCGCGTGGTATCGGTCACCTGGCACGGCGCGAAGCAGCGGTGGATGGCCGGGAAGCTGCTGCTCGTGGCCCTCGAGTACCTGGAGATGATCGAGTTCACCCCGGCCGCGATCCGCCAGAATCGCGCGGCCGCGGGAAAGCTGCTCCTCGCTGCGGGATGGGCGATGGACGCGGCGGCGGCGCTCTTTTGCAAGAACGCCACGACTCTCCTGGACGACGATCCGGAGATGGCCGAGTATCTCGCCTTCATCGAGAACCAGCACGGCTACTGATTTGCGGCGCCGGCGGGTCCGCTGATCGCGGCACATTCCGAATCGGGTACAATCGCGCCCCTCCTCCTGAAACCGAACCGGGAAGCAACCATGAAACGGAAGTACGGCTCCGCCCTGAAGAACGAATCCATCGCCGAGCAGCGCATGCGCGAGCGCGCCAGGGAGGCCGGCGACAACAGCTTCAATTTCGGCTCCGAGCTGCGCAAGGGCGCGATCGCCCGCGGCAAACACCGCGGCCGCTCCGACCAGGCGGCGCACACCAAGAAGTAGTTCTTACTTCCCGTTCAGGAAACGCTCGACCAGCGCGAGCTGCCCGGGCACGTTGAGCGCGGGCGCGTGCCCGCAGCCCGGGATCGTCACCACCACCGCGCGGGGGCCGCGCGAGCGCATCGCCTCGGCGACCTCGGGCAGCAGCAGGTCCGAGGTCTCGCCGCGCAGGCACAGCGTCGGCACCTCGATCGCGTCCCAGGCGTCCCACTGGTCGTAATCGTGCGGATGGTGGGTGAATTGCAGCACCATCTTCGGATCGTAGTGCGGCGTCACCTTGCCGTCGGCCGTACGCCGCACCGAGGTTTCAGTGAGCCGCCGCCATTGCGCATCCGACAGCCAGCCGAACGGCTTGTAAACGGTGCGGAAATACTGCTCCAGCTCGCCGACGCGGTCGAACTGCGCCGGATCGCCGGCGTAGGTGCGGATGCGCTCGACCGCGGCCGCGCCGAGCTTGGGCCCGATGTCGTTCAGCACCAGGCGGCGGATGCGGCCCTTCAGCGGTCCCGCGGCGAGGCGGATGCCGAGCGCGCCGCCCATCGAGGTGCCGAGCCAGGCGAACTCGCGCAGGCCCAGCTGGTCGGCGAGAGAAACCGCGATCCGGGCATAGAAGTCGAGGCAGTACTCGCGCTCGGGCGCCGGGCTCCATTGCGACAGGCCGCGGCCGAGCGTGTCGGGGCAGATCACGCGGTAGCGCGAGGCGAGGTGCGCGGCGACCTCGTCCATGTCGCGGCCGGTGCGCGCGAGGCCGTGCCAGGCGATCACCGTTGCGGCCTGCCCCGCGCCCCACTCGGTGTAGTGGATCTCGCGGCCCTCGCAGACGAGGTAGTGGGAGGCGAAGCTCACGAGCGCGGCCTCATCTGACCGCTCTCAGCTGCCCCACGATGCCGCGCGGAAAGTAGTACACCGAGAGCACGAAGAGGACGCCGAGCCACAGCAGCCAGCGGTCGGGATGGAACAGCTCGGGCAGGAGCGGGGCGCCCTTCAGCGATTCCGACAGGGCCTTCATGCCGGCCTGCAGGTAATTCTGCGCGACCACGAAGATCGCCGCGCCGATGACCGCGCCGTACATCGTGCCCATGCCGCCGATCACGACCATCAACAGGATGTCGATCATGATCGCGAAGTCGAGCGTGGTGTTCGGGCCGGTGTAGCGCAGCCACAGCGCGTACAGCGCCCCCGCCAGGGTCGCGACCAGGGCGCCCAGGCAGTTGGCGATGGTGCGGTAGACCACCGTGCGGTAGCCGAGCGCCTCGGCGCGAAATTCGTTCTCGCGGATCGAGAGCAACACGCGGCCGAAGGGTGAGTTGACCACCCGCAGCAGCGCGAGAAAGAGCGCGAGCGCCGCGCCGAAGACGAGGTAGTACGCCGCCAGGCGCGGGCGCAGCAGTTCGGGGATCCGGAAGGTGAGCCCGTCCTCGCCGCCGGTGAGCCCCGAGAGCTGCGAAGCGAGGATCTGGAAGAACGAGGCCACCGCCAGCGTGATCATGGCGAAGAAAATCGCCTTCACGCGCAGCGAAAAGAGGCCGATCAGGAACGAAAGCGCGAGCGAAAGCGCGAGCGCGGCGAGCGTGCCCGCGGCGAGCGCGGCCCAGCCGACCTCCATGCGCGAGAGGGCGATGGCGACGCCGTAGCCGCCGATGCCGAAGAACATGGTGTGCGCGAAGGAGACGATGCCGGTGTAGCCGAGCAGCAGGTCGTAACTCGCCACCAGCAGCACGAACACGCACACCTTGGCGGCAACGTCGAGGGCGCGCGTGCCCGGGAAGATGAACGGCGCGAACGCGAGCGCGAGGACAATCGCGGCGAGGATCGCCGTCAGCGCGCGGCTGCCCATGCGGTCACCCGAGAGCAGGGTCGTGATCATGTCCGGGTTTCCTCCTACTTACCCACCGCGTAGAGCCCTTGCGGCCGCCACAGCAGCACGAGCACCATCAGCAGGATGTTCGAGCCGAGCGCGACCTTGGGCGAGAGAAAGCCGATGTAGTTCGCCACCAGGCCCACCAGCAGCGCGCCGGTGAAGCAGCCCAGCACCGAGCCCAGGCCGCCGATGATGATGACGATGAAGATCAGCACCATCATGCTGGCGCCGATGTGCACCGTGACGCTCTCCTGGTACATGCCCCAGAGCGCGCCGCCCAGGCCCGCCAGCGCCGAGCCGGCGACGAACACCGCGACGAACAGGCGCCGGATGCGGTAGCCCATCGCCTCGACCATCTCCTTGTTCTCGACGCCGGCGCGGATCAGCAGCCCGATCCTGGTGCGGTTGAGCAGAACCAGCATCGCCGCGAACACCGCCAGGCCGATCACCACGGCCGAGAGCCGGAATTTCTCCAGCGCCATGTCGCCCAGCAGGAACGAGCCCTTGAGCGCCGCCGGCCGCGCGAGCTGCAGGATGTCCGGGCCCCAAAGCACGTGGATCAGCTGCTCGGCGACGATCATGCCGCCGGTGGTGATGAGGATCTGCTTCAGGTGCTGGCCGTAGACCGGGCGGATGATGACTCGCTCGAAAAAGAGGCCGAGCAGCCCGCCGGCAAGCGCCGCGGCGAGCATCGCCGGCACGAGCGCGCCGAGGTTGACGAGCAGACTGTCGGCGCCGGCCGCGCCGGAGGCGAGCTTCATCGCCGACACCGCGACGTAGGCGCCGACCGCGATGAACACGCCGTGCGCGAAGTTCATGACGTCCATCAGCCCGAACACGAGCGTCAGCCCCGCGGCCATGAGAAAAATGAGCAGGCCCATCGCGACCCCCGCCACGGTGAGCGTGAACCAGGTCGAGGGGCTGCCGATGAGCAGCAGGGCGCCGAGCAGCACGGCGAGCACAAGCAGGGGCGGCTTCCAGTCGATGGATTTCATTGGTGCGCCTTCGCGCGGTTCACTGATGCGCTTCCAGTGAAAGGCCGAGCAGCTTCGTCTGCAAGGCTTCGTCGGCGGCCAGATCGGCCATGCGGCCGGTGTGGACGACGCGCCCCGCGTCCATCACCGCCACCGAGTCGCCGAGCGAGCGCGCGGCATGGAAGTTCTGCTCGACCATCAGGATCGTGGTCTGGGACTTCTTCAGCTCCGCGAACGCGGCGATCAGGTTCTGGATGATCGCCGGCGCAAGACCCTTGGTAGGCTCGTCGATGAGCAGGAGCTTTCTCGGCTCGACGATCGCGCGCGAAATGGCGAGCATCTGCTTCTGGCCGCCGGAGAGATTGCCCGCCGGCAGGTCCCAGAACTTCTTCATCGGCGGGAAGAAACGGAAGATCCATTCCAGGCGCTCGTCCCTGAGAGGCCCCTCGCGTGCGGCGAGCAGCAGGTTCTCGTGCACCGTAAGGCCGGCGAAAATGCCCATCGATTCCGGCACGTAGGCGATGCCGCGGGCGGCGATCGCGGGCGTGTCCAGCCGGGTGATGTCCTGGCCGTCGAAGCGCACGCCGCCCGCCGAGGCGCGCCACAGGCCGAGGATGGTGCGCAGGGTGGTGGTCTTGCCCGCGCCGTTGCGGCCCAGCAGCATCGTCAGCTCGCCGCGCGGTGCGGCGAGATCCACGCCCTGCAGGATGTGGTAGTGGCCGATGTGGGTGTGAACCCCGCTCAAGGTCAGCAACGGCTCAGGCACTCTTGCCGACTCCCAGGTAGGCCTCCTGCACCACCGGCGAGGCGATCACCTCCTCGGGCTGCCCGTCGGCCACCAGCTGCCCCTGGTGCAGCACGATGATGCGGTCGGCGAGCGACCGGACCACGTCCATCTTGTGCTCGACCAGCAGGATCGTCTTGTCCTTCTGCGCCTTGATTTCGTGGATGAGATCCAGGATCACCGGCACCTCGTCCACGCTCATGCCGGCGGTGGGCTCGTCGAACATGAAGATGTCGGGCTCGAGGGCAAGCAGGATCGCCACCTCGAGCTTGCGCTGGTCGCCGTGCGAGAGCTCGGCGGCGAGCGTGGCGCGCCGCTCGAGAAGCGAGACGCGCTCGAGGTAGTGCTCGGCGCGCTCGATCAGCTCGACGTGCGCGCTCCACATCGACACGAGGTTGAGGCCCAATCCCGCGCGTGCCTGCACCGCGAGGCGCACGTTCTCGAGCACCGGCAGGTTGGGAAAGAGGTTGGTGAGCTGGAACGCGCGCCCCATGCCCTTCCTCGTGCGCAAGGGGGCGGGCGCGCGCGTGACGTCCTCGCCGTAAAGGAGCACCTGCCCGCCGGTCGCCGGCAACTGCCCCGAGACGAGGTTGAAGTAGGTCGTCTTGCCCGCGCCGTTGGGGCCGACGATGGCGGTGAGCGTGCCCGGATCGAAGCGGCAGCTCACCGCGTCCACCGCGACGTGGCCGCCGAAGCGAATCGTCAGATCGCGCGTCTCCAGGACAGGATGCGTTCCCGTCACGACAGCCTCCTGTCCTGGGAGAAATTCCGGCTTAGCGCTTGTTCTTTATGGGAACCGGAATCTGGTTGGCCGGGATCTCGCGCACCAGCTCGAGCAGGTCCCACTCGTCCTTCTGGTTCTTCTTGATGCGGAACTGGTACATGGCCTGCATCGCCTGGTGGTCTTCCTTGCGGAAGGTCATCGTGCCCTTCGGCGTCTGGAAGCTCATGCCTTCCATCGCCGCGATCAGCTTCTCGGTGTCGGTGCCGCCGGCCTTCTTGATCGCTTCGACCACGGCGATGCCCGCCGCCATGCCGCCGGCGGTGAAGAAATCCGGCGGCGTGCCGCCGAAGCGCTTCCTGTGCTCGGCGACCAGCCAGTCGTTCATCTTGTTCTTCGGGAAGCCGTAGTAGTAGTAGATCGCGCCCTCGGCGCCGGCCAGGTCCTTCCAGCCCTTCATCACCGGCAGGATGTTGCCGCCCGGCGCGAGGATGATGTTGAAGCGCTCGGGCTTGAGGTCGTGGATCTTGGTGGCGGGGTGCGCTCCGGCCCAGATGATGGCGATGATGCGCGTGCCCTTCTTGTCCTTGAGCGCGTCGAACATGCGCTGCGCGGGAGCGGTGAAGTCGGTGGTCGCCTGCGGCACGTATTCCTCGTGCACGATCGTCGCCTTGCTCTTCACCGCGGCGAGCGTGTCCTTGAAGGCCTTCACGCCGTCGCGGCCGAACGCATAGTCCTGCGCGAGCATGGCGATCTGCGCATCCGCGGGCAGCGCAAGCGCGCCCGCGACCGCGTCCTGCGTGGAGTTGCGCGCCGAGCGGAAGATGTAGCGGTTCCACTTGTCGCCGGTGATCGCGTCCGCCACCGCGGGCTCGACCAGCAGGATCTTCTTGTACTCCTCGGCCACCGGCAGCATCGCCAGGGCGTTGGCCGACGAGGTCGGGCCGATGGCGAGATCGACCTTGTCATCGCCGTAGGCCGCGGCGAGCGCGGACTTGGCCACGTCGGCCTTGAGCTGGTCGTCCTTGGGGATGACGACGATCTTGCGGCCGAGCACGCTCATCGAGCCGTTGGTCGCGTATTCGAGGCCCAGCATGAGCCCCGCCTCGGTCTGCTTGGCGTAGGCCTCCAGTGCGCCCGTCTTGCTGTAGATGAGCGCGATCTTGATGTCCTGCGCGGCGGCGAGTCCCGCGCCTGCAGCCAGCGCGACGGCAGCGAGCAGGGTGGTCAGGGGTTTCATGCTCTCTCCTTGAAAGTGATAGCGGTGGTACTCATTGCAACCACAGTGCCATGAGGCAAGCCTTTGATTTTAAAGATTATAAAATGTGTGAGGACTTGCTCTGTACGAAATACAGACAGTTCCACGTCAGAATTTCATACATAGTGTCTCACTTCCGGACAGTCAGCTTGTCATAAAGCTTTGCGCGCGAGATGCCGAGCAGCTTGGCCGCCGAGACCTTGTTGCCGCCGGTGGCGGCGAGCGCGGACTCGATGGAGCTGCGCTCGAGCTCGGCGATGAGCTGCGGCAGCGGGCGCAGCGGCGCGGCCTTGCGCCGCTCCGCGGGCACGGCCTGTGCCGGCAGCACGTGCGCGAAGTCCGCCGCCGACAGGCGCGCGTTGTCGGTCAGCATCGCTGCCTGCTCGAGCGCGTTGCGCAGCTCGCGCACGTTGCCGGGCCAGCGGTGCGCGGCGAGCAGCGCCAGCGCCGACGGATCGAGCTCGCGCTGCGGCAGGCCGGTGCGCGCGGCGATCGACTCGAGCAGGCTTTCGGCGAGCGCCGGCAGGTCGGCGAGCCGCTCGCGCAGCGCGGGCAGCCGCACCGGCAGCACGCTCAGGCGGTAGTAGAGGTCCTCGCGGAAGCGCCCCTCGGCCGCGAGCGCGCGCAGGTCGCGGCTGGTGGCGGCGATGACGCGCACGTCCACCTTGATCACCTTGTTCGAGCCCAGGGGTTCGATTTCCTGATCCTGCAGCGCGCGCAGCAGCTTCGCCTGCAGCGCGAGCGGCATGTCGCCGACTTCGTCGAGAAAGAGCGTTCCCTTGTCGGCGACCTTGAACTTGCCGTCGCGGCCCCGGCGATCGGCCCCCGTATAGGCGCCCGGCGCGACGCCGAAGAACTCGGCTTCCAGCAGCGTCTCGGGCACCGCGGCGAGATTCACGCCGACGAAGGGCCGGCCGGCGCGCGCGGAGCTTGCGTGTATCGCGTGCGCGAGCAGCTCCTTGCCGCTCCCCGTTTCCCCGAGGAGCAGCACCGTGGAGTCCGTCTGCGCGGCGCGCCGCGCCTGGCGCTTCACCTCCTGCGCGGCGGCGGAGGCGCCGATGAAGCTCGCGAACGTGTACTTGCTGCGCCGCTGCGCCGAGAGCTCGCGGCGCGCATCGTCCAGGTCCTGCTGCATGCGCGCGAACTTGGCGATCAGCGGCTGCAGCGTGGTCTCGGGATGGTCGAACAGCACCATGCCGATGGCGCCGATCACCTCGCCCGAGGCGTCGCGCAGGGGGATGCGCGACACCACGAACGTTCCCGCCTTGTTGGTGAGCAGGTCGATCAGGATCGGCTTACCGGTCTCGATGACGTGCCGCATGAGCGTGTTCGGCACCACTTCCTCGACCGGGCGCCCGACGAACTCCTCGGGCCCCTTGAAGCCGAGCGCTGGCAGGAAGCGCTTGTAGCCCTCGTTGATCCAGACCACGCGCCCCGCCCGGTCCACCAGCATCATGCCCTCGCTCACGCTGGAGAACAGGTCGAACATCGAGCGCGCCGCCAGCTTGCGGATGCTGGCGGCGTCGCGCGGCAGCGGGGCGCCGGGCGGCGGTTTCTTCATTCGGGTCGCGATGGCGGCTTGGGCCGGCGTCCCACCGTGAGGGCAAGCTCCAGGTCCTGGCCCTTGCGCCGGACTTTCACTTTCGCCGTGCTTCCGGGCGAGATGCCGGTAACGGCGTTGAGGACGCCCTGCGGATCAGCGATCGGCCTGCCGTCGATCGCCAGCAGTACGTCGCCGGGCCTCACGCCCGCCCTGTCGGCCGGGCCGCCGTTCAGCACGCCCTTGATGATCGCACCCTCCGCGCTACCCAGGTTGAAAGACTCGGCCAGCGCCGGCGGCACCGGCGATAGCTCCACCCCGATCCAGCCGCGCGTCACTGAGCCGTTCTTGATGATCTGTTCCAGCACCTGCCGGGCGGTGGAGACCGGAGTCGCGAAGCCGATTCCCATCGAGCCGCCGCTGCGCGAGAAGATCGCGGTGTTGACCCCCACCAGGTTGCCGCTCGCGTCCACCAGCGCGCCGCCCGAATTGCCCGGATTGATGGCGGCGTCGGTCTGGATGAAGTTCTCGAAGACGTTGATGCCCAGCCCCGAGCGCCCGAGCGCCGAGACGATGCCCGCGGTCACGGTCTGGCCGAAGCCGAACGGATTGCCGATCGCCAGCACGATGTCGCCGACGCGCAGCGAATCCGAGGAACCGAAGGTGGTGGCGGGCAGGTCCTTCGCCTCGACGCGCAGCACCGCGAGATCGGTCTCCGGGTCGCTGCCCACCACCGTCGCGAGCAGCTTGCGGCCGTCCGAAAGCGAGGCCTCGATCTCGTCCGCGGCCTCGACCACGTGGTTGTTGGTGAGGATGTAGCCCGAAGCGCTGACGATGACGCCCGATCCCAGGCTGGTGGCCTTCTGCGGATCGTCGCCGAGGAAGCGGCGCAGTTCGTAGAGCGGCGAGTTGCGCGGCAGGCGCAACTCCTTGGAGGTGGAGATGTTCACCACCGAGGGCATCGCCTTCTTTACGGCGCTGTGATGCGAGTCGGCGCGCAGCGCGGCCGTGCCCGGAGGCGGCGCCTCCTGCCGCACGACCGCGAGCGCGGGCGCCGGCGCGCGCGCCGGCGCCGGCAGCCATTCCGGCCTCAGCGTCGAGACCACGAACAGCACCGCGAGGCAGATCGTGGCGGTCTGCGAAAAGACGATCCAGAGGCGTCGCATCAGTCTTTGCAATCTATCATGTTTCGCCTTTTCTTTTAAGTACTTAGGCGTGAATGCGTGGACTTTCCCTGGGCATCCCGATAGAATGCGCTTCCTCCCGCATTCCGTTCCCCGGCCCGACATGAGCGACAAGAAGAACATCGACAACACGCGGCGCAATCTGATCGTCGCCACAGCCGCGGCGAGCGGCGCGGCGGGGGTCGGCGTCGCGATACCGTTTGCCTGGAGCTGGTGGCCTTCGGAGCGCGCCAAGGCGGCCGGCGCGCCCGTGGAGGCCGACATTTCCGGCCTCGCCCCGGGCGAGCTGCAGGTCGTGGAATGGCGCGGCAAGCCGGTCTGGGTCATGCGCCGCACGAAGGAGATGCTGGAGGCCGTGCGCAAGTCCGACGACCGCGTCTCGGACCCGAAGTCCGAGGTGCCGCTGCAGCCGGAGTACGCGAAGAACGAATACCGCTCCATCAAGCCGGAGATCCTGGTGCTGGTCGGCATTTGCTCGCACCTGGGCTGCTCGCCGCAGTCCAAGCCCATCGACGCCAAGGCGGAGATGGGCGCGGACTGGCTGGGCGGCTTCCTCTGCCCCTGCCACGGCTCGAAGTTCGATCTCGCGGGCCGCGTCTACAAGGGCGCGCCCGCGCCGGTGAACCTCGACGTGCCGCCGTACACCTACCTGTCGGACAGCACGATCCTGATCGGCGAAGACAAGAAAGGGGCCTAGGCGATGGCGTCCAGACTGATGGCCCTGTGGGACTGGTTCGATGCGCGCATGCCCTCGGTCGGCGAGGAATTCCGCAAGCACATGTCGGAGTACTACGCGCCGAAGAACTTCAACTTCTGGTACTTCTTCGGCGCGCTGTCGATCCTGGTCCTCGTCATCCAGATCGTCTCGGGCATCTTCCTGACGATGAACTACAAGCCGGACGCGGCGCTCGCGTTCGGCTCGGTGGAATACATCATGCGCGACGTGCCCGGCGGATGGCTGATCCGCTACATCCATTCCACGGGCGCGTCGGCCTTCTTCGTCGTGGTCTACCTGCACATGTTCCGCGGCCTGCTCTACGGCTCGTACAAGGCGCCGCGCGAGCTGATCTGGATCTTCGGCGTGCTCATCTACCTCACGCTGATGGGCGAGGCGTTCATGGGCTACCTGCTGCCCTGGGGGCAGATGTCCTACTGGGGCGCGCAGGTGATCGTGAATCTGTTCTCGACCATCCCGCTCATCGGCCCGGACCTGGCGATCTGGATCCGCGGCGACTACGTGGTGGGGGACGCGACGCTGAACCGGTTCTTCGCCCTGCACGTCGTCGCCCTGCCGCTGGTCCTGCTGGGGCTGGTGGCGGCGCACATCCTCGCCCTGCACGACGTGGGTTCGAACAATCCCGATGGCGTCGAGATCAAGAAGGTGAAGGGCCCGGACGGTCATCCGCTGGACGGGATTCCCTTCCATCCCTACTACACGGTCAAGGACCTGGCCGGGGCGGTGCTGTTCATGGCGGTGTTCTGCGTGATCCTCTTTTTCGTTCCCGAAATGGGCGGCTATTTCCTCGAGTACAACAACTTCATCCCCGCCGACCCGCTGAAGACGCCCGCGCACATCGCGCCGGTCTGGTATTTCACGCCCTACTACTCGGTCCTGCGCGCGGTGCCGCCCCTTTTCAATTCGCAGTTCCCGGGGGTGCTGGCGATGGGCATCGCGACGCTGATCCTGTTCTTCCTGCCCTGGCTGGATCGCGGCACGGTGAAATCGATCCGCTATCGCGGCGGCCTGTACAAGAGCGCGCTGGCGATCTTCGTCTTCACCTTCCTGATGCTGGGCTACCTGGGCACCGAGCCGGTCACGGTCTGGGGGCAGGCCGGCGCCTGGCTCGGCAACGCCGACCGCGCCACCGTCGCGGCGCGGATCTTCACCGTGCTCTACTTCGCGTTCTTTTTCCTGATGCCCTGGTATACGGCGAGGGACAAGACCAGGCCGGTGCCCGAGCGGGTGACGATGTGAGGCGTGCGATGAGAAGCCTGCTGCTCGCCGTCCTCCTCCTGCCCCTGCAGGCGCTCGCCGCTGGCGGCGGCTACCGCCTGGACCGCGCGCCCATCGATCCGACCGACCTGATGAGCCTGCAATCGGGCGCGCGCACCTTCGTCAACTACTGCCTCAACTGCCACGGCGCGCAGTTCATGCGCTACAACCGGCTCGCCGACCTCGGCCTGACGGAAGCGCAGATCCGCGACAACCTCGTGTTCACCGACGCCAAGATCGGCGAGACGATGCGCGTCGCCCTCGGCGCGAAGGAAGGCAAGGCGATGTTCGGCGTCGCGCCGCCCGACCTGACGGTGATCGGCCGCGCGCGCGGCGCGGACTGGCTGTACACCTACCTGCGCGCTTTCTACCGCGATCCGGGCTCGCCCACGGGCTGGAACAATGCGCTGTTCCCGCAGGTGGCGATGCCGCACGTGCTCTGGACCCTGCAGGGCGAGCGGCGCCTGAAGGTGGTTTCGCGCGCGGCCGAGCACGCTCCCGACGAATTCCAGTGGAGCCAGATCTCGCCCGGCGAGCAGAACACGGTCCAGTACGACGCCACGGTGCGCGATCTCGTCAACTTTCTCGTGTACATGGGCGAACCGGTGGCGAGCAGCCGCAAGCGCATCGGCGTGGTGGTGCTGTTCGCCCTCGGCATCCTGTTCATCCTCGCCTACGCCCTCAAGAAGGAATATTGGAAGGACGTGAAGTAAACGGTCGAGCACCGACAAAAGCCGGGCGCCGCCCGGCTTTTTTCTCCGCCTAGGAATCCCGCGTCATGATGCAACTGTACTCCGGCACCACCTGCCCCTTCAGCCATCGCTGCCGCTTCGTGCTGTACGAGAAGGGCATGGACTTCCAGGTCATCGACGTCGACATGTACAACAAGCCCGAGGACATCGCGGTCATGAACCCGTACAACCGGCTGCCGGTGCTGGTCGAGCGCGACCTCGTGCTGTACGAATCGAACATCATCAACGAGTACATCGACGAGCGCTTCCCGCACCCGCAGCTGATGCCCGCGGACCCTGTCATGCGCGCGCGCGCGCGGCTGATGCTCTACAACATGGAGATCGAGCTGTTTTCGCAGATCGAGGCCCTCGAGTCTGGCAAGGAGAAGCAGTCCGACCGGGCGCGCGCGCAGGTCACCGACCGGCTGATCGAGCTCTCGCCCGTCTTCAGCAAAACCAAGCACATGCTGGGCGACGATTTCACGATGCTGGACGTCGCGCTCGCGCCGCTGCTGTGGCGCCTCGATCATTACGGCATCCGGCTCGGCAAACCCGCCGCGCCGCTGATGAAGTACGCCGAGCGGCTTTTCTCGCGGCCGGCGTTCATCGAGGCGCTGACGCCTTCCGAGAAGGTGATGCGGAAGTAGGCGGAAACCCGAACGCCCCGAGGCCCGCGCCGATGCCGTCGTCCGAGATCTCGACCAAACCGTACCTGCTGCGCGCCCTCTACGAGTGGTGCGTGGACAACGGCTACACCCCGCACCTGTCGGTCAAGGTCGACTCGCGCTCGCAGGTGCCCTCGGAGTACGTGCGCAACGGCGAGATCACGCTTAACGTGTCTCCGTCGGCGGTGCACAAGCTGCAGATGGGCAACGAGCTGATCGAGTTCTCGGCGCGCTTCGCCGGTGTCGCGCGCCAGATTTCCGTGCCGGTGGCCTGCATCTGCGCGCTGTACGCGCGCGAGACCGGGCACGGCATGACCTTCGATGTCGATGCGCCCAAGCCCGCGGCGCAGGCCGAGGCCGAGAAGGAAACCGGCCGGCCCGGACCCTCGAACGAAGCCGGCCCGTCCCTGCCGGCGCCCGCGCCGCCCACGACAGAGCCGACCAAGCCCGGCGGCGGCAAGCCCCGGCTGCGCCGCATAAAATAGCTTGCAGGGCCGGCTTAGCTCAGAGGCAGAGCAGCGGTTTTGTAAACCGTTGGTCGGCGGTTCGACTCCGTCAGCCGGCACCATGCGGCCCATGAGGACCTGTCCCGGGTGAGTTCCGACAACCTGCTCGCGCCGCCGGCGAAGTCCCTGGCATCGCGCCTGGGCCGGCTGCGCTTCTCGGTCGCGCAGCTGCTGGTGGCGCTGGTGGTCCTGATCGTCACCTACCCGTTGGTGGACCAGTTCGCGTACGGCGGGGTCCTCGAGGACGCGCTGTTCACGGCCGTGATGCTCCTGGCGGTGCTCGCGATCGGCGCCGGGCGGCGCACGCTCCTGTGGGGAATCGTGCTGGTCATCCCCGCGCTGCTCGGGCAATGGAGCGACGGAACCTGGCTCGCGGATTACATGCCGGGGGAGGGCGCGTTTCCCGCGCTCGTCTTTCTCGTGTTCGTGGTGTTTCACCTGATGCGCTTCATCCTCCGCGCGCCGCGCGTGAATTCCGAAGTGCTGTTCGCCGGCATCGTGACCTACCTGATGCTGGGCCTGATCTGGGGCTTCGCCTACCTGCTGGTGCAGGTCCTTGCGCCGGGCTCGTTCGCCTACACGCCTGGCGGCGCGAGCGGGCAGGCGCTGA
>JADLES010000023.1 GCA_020845995.1 Burkholderiales bacterium
CGTGGTGTCGAGCGTGGCGAACAGCTTGTTGGCCACCAGGACTTCACTTCCCGTCAGCGCGCGCATCAGCGTGGACTTGCCCGCGTTGGTGTAGCCCACCAGCGCCACGCGCGCGAGGCCCTCGCGCGCGCGCCGGCGCGCGCGCTGCGTGCCGCGCTCCTGGCCCATGCCCTCCAGCTCGCGCCGCAGCTCGGTAATGCGGTCGCGGACCTTGCGCCGGTCGAGCTCCATGCGCGACTCGCTCGCCCCGCGACCGCCGACGCCGCTGCGGCCCCGGCCCTGCGGCCCCTTCAGCTTCGCCGCCTCGCGCATGCGCGGCGCCATGTAGCCCAGCCGCGCAATTTCCACTTGTGCACGCGCGTACCGCGAGCTCGCGTGGCGGTGGAAGATCTCCAGGATCACCATGGTGCGATCCATCACCTCGCAACCCACTTCCTTCTCCAGCGTGAAGGACTGCGAGGGCGAGATCTCGTGGTCGATCAGCACCGCCTCGGCGCCCGTTTCCGCGACCAGCGCCTTCAGCTCCTCGCGCTTGCCCTCGCCGAAGTAGGCCGCCGCGTCGAAGCCTGCACGCTTCTGCGTGAACGCCGCCGCCACCTCGAAGCCGAGCGTCTTCGCGAGCTGGCGCAGTTCGGCGAGCGAGGCCGCGAACTCGGCGTCGGGGGCGCTGGGAAGCTGTACGGCTGCGACGATGGCGCGCACGGTGGGAGCAAATCTGCTTTGGGGCCGCGAGTGTACGCTACTGCGGGAGCCGGGCGCCGATCCCCCGGCCGGCCCCGGCGCTCACCGCGTAGAGCCGCACCGCGCTCTCGCGCCCGCGCAGCTCCTGCGGGCCCAGGTCCTCGAGCGCGCAGCCGCCTGCGCCTTCCAGCCGCTGCAGGGCAGCCTGCGACACGAGGAACGGCCTGCCCAGCTCGCGCGTCTTGTTCTCGATACGCGAGGTGGTGTTCATGACGTCGCCGTGAAAGACGATCGAGCGGCGCGTGCCGCCGATCTCACCCGCGATCACCTCGCCCGCGTGCAGCGCCGCCCGCAACTTGGGCACCGTTCCGAACTCGCGCGCGAACTCAGGCGCCGCGACCGCGAGCGCAGCGTCGATCGCGAACAGGCAGGCGAGCGGCCGCGCATCGAGACGCCCCTCCGCCAGCGTCCAGGTGACCACGATCTCGTCGCCGACGTACTGGTAGACCTCGCCGCCGTGATCGTCGATCGCCTCCGAGGCGCTGAGAAAAACGCGGTTCAGGTAGCGATGCACCGCGAGCGGCCCGAGGCGCTCGGCCACCGGCGTCGAGCCGACGATGTCCACGAAGAGGAAGAACCGCTCTTCGCTGCGCGGCCGGTGATAGCGACCGCGCAGGACGTGGCGGAACGTCCGCTCGCCGACCAGCTCCACCGCATTTCGCAGCATCACCAGCAGCAGCGTGACGAGCGCGGCCATCACGATGCTGAGGCCACGCGGGAAGGCCGCGTCGATCTGCGCGATCTGCTCCTCGACCAGCGGTCCGCCGAGCAGGCCGGCCACCGAGGGCCCGAAACGGTTGCCGACCACCGCCAGCACCACCGCGAAATAGGCCGTTGCCTTTACCAGCACGACGGCGAAAAACGGCAACCGCGCGAGCGCGCGGCCCGGACGCGTGCGCGGCAGGAAGATTTCCGCCGCGCCGATCAGCGCCATCCCGGCAGTGAAGTCCGCCACGCCGCTGATGAGGCCGACGGCCGCGCCGGCGAGCGGCGGCTTGAACATCACCGCGCCGGCGCCGACGCCGAATGCAGCGCCCAGGATCGCCGCAAAGCGCAGCGCGACGCCGTACATCCGCCACTGCCGGTTGAAGACCACGGAAGTTCCCCTGACGCCATTCTATCGGCGGCGCCCTACCGGCCCGCCTTCAGCCCCGAGTTGGCGCGAGCTGGTCAGCAGCGGCCCAGAGACGCTTTTCGAGCGCGTGGTTGGCTTCGTCCTTCTCGGTTGGTGCGACCCAGCGCATGGCTTTCCCCTGTTTACCGCTCGCCGTACATCTCGGTGATCAGGCGGCGCAGCTGCAACGCGGTCGCAGGCTCGAGCTCATCCAGCCGCCGCCCGAGCCGCTCCTTGCTGATCGTGCGAATCTGATCGACCGCGATCTCGGCCTTGCGGCCTGCGCATGCCGTCTGCACCCGGCTGCGCCAGCGCGGATGCAGCCTGGTGGTCAGCGGGCAGACGACCACGGTATCGAGAAGACGGTTCATGTCGTCCTGGCTCACGACCACGACCGGCCGGATCTTGGCGATCTCGCGCCCGCGCGTGGGGTCGAGGTCGGCGAGATACACGCCATAGCGTTCGACCGCCCGGGCTACCACGTCACCACTTTTCGCCGGGCTCGATCCCGTCCGCCGTGGTCGCGTCGAGATCGCTCCAGTCCTCCTTCTCGCGCACCGCCTCGCGGTAGGTTTCCTCCCAGGTCAGCCGCTTGTCCTTCTTGCCGCGCAGCAAGAGGCCCTCCTCCCGCGCCTCCAGCACCAGGGCGTCCTTGATTTCATAGCGCTCCAGCACGGCCTTGGGCAGCCGCACGCCGCGCGAATTGCCGATCTGGACGACCTTCAATTCGACTTTCGTCGCGCCTTTCCGGGCGCCGGGAGGAAGATCGCGTTTCATGTAATTACTGTACTTACGTTAGCGACCGCCGTCAACGCTCCAACTCACCATTCCCGCCAGCCTTTGTGGAGCGGGAAATAGAGGCCGCGGCACCTGGCTGCTACTGCCTGCGCGTACTCGTCGAGTTGCGCCGCATAGCGCTCGCGCTGCTGGTCCAGAAATTTCTCCAGGTTGCCGCCTTCATGGGCGCTCGTCTTGTAGTCCACCACCCACCTCGTGCCGTCGGACGCCTCGATAAGGCGGTCGATGCGCAGACTCCCCGTACGGGTGCGAAGGCGATGCTCGTTGCGGGCCACGGGATGCGGGCCAAGCAGCCAGCGGCCGCGATCGTCGGCCAGAGCATTCTTCAGCGCCGTCAGAACAATATTGAGAGCCCGATCCAACTCAGAGGCTGAGACTCCGCGGCGCTTCAATTCTGTCTGGATGTGGGATCGCATCGAATCGACGCGTTTCGCGTTCCAACCCTTGAGTTGATCTTCGGCGATCCGCTGGAGCCAGGCATGAACGATCGTGCCCGCATGGCGCACGGTTTCGCGTGCCCAATCAAACTCGATCTGCAATTCTTCCCTGCCCTCCGGCGGCGGAGTCCACGCGACGGCGGGGGGCGGCGGGGGGAGCTGCCAGTCTTTGGCGAGGCGCTTGAGGAGGAAGGGCGCAGGGGATTGGGCGGACGGTGCGTCGTCACGCTCGGGCGGCGCGAGGCCAGCGTAGAAAGGTTCGGCGACGGGCCAGGCGCAGGCGATGAGGCTGCGCTTCGGGGGCATGGTCTTGCGCGGGCAGGCGAGGAGGTGGAGGCGCTTCTCGGCGCGGGTGGCGGCGACGTAGAGGAGGCGCGCGGCTTCGGTGTCCTCGGCCTCGCGGTCGAGGCGCTTGAGGTACTGGTAGGCGGGCTCCTCAATGGCGCCGGTCTCGTTGATGGGCGCAAGCAGCAGGCCCTGGCCGGGGCGCTCCGTCCAGCGCAGGAGCGGAGGGTCGCTGCGGCCGGGAGCGCGGTCGAGGCCGGGTACGATGACGGTGTCGAATTCGAGGCCCTTCGCCTTGTGGATGGTCATGATTTGCACGTCGTCCTCGGTCGCGGCCGGATCGGGCCGGGCCCAGAGCTCGTCGAGCAACTCGGCGAGGCGCGCGAAGTCCACTTCGCCCGCCTCTTCGAGCTTCTCCAGTGCGTCGAGGTAGACGTCGGCGTCCTCGAGGTCGGCGGCGCTGGCGAGGCAGGCGGGGCCGCCGAGCTCGAGCCACACGCGCTCGACGCAGGCGCGCAGGGTGCCGCGCAGGCGGTTCTCGAGCGCGGGCGCGAGCACGGCGCGGAAGCGCTCAAGGGAAGGAACGGCCTGGATGAGCTCCCAGATGGTTGGAGAGGGTTTTCCTTCGAAGTACCTGGAAAGTTCTTCGAGAGTAATACCTACCCACGGCGCACGCAGAATGGCGAGCCAGGCGACGCGGTCGGCAAGATGCGTGAGCGCGCGCGTGAGGGCGAAGAGGTCCTGCACGACCTGCCGCTCGCCCAGCCTGTCCATGTCGACGGCGCGGTAGCGGATGCCGGCGGCCTTGAGGGCGGGCACGATGTCGGCGAGCGAGGTGCGGTAGCGCACGAGGATGGCGCAGATCCCCTTGGCACCCTTTACCAGTTCAACGACTTTTTTCGATTCGGATGCGGAATCGGGACAGGCGTGCCAGGTCACCGCTTCGCCCGGCAGCGCGGGATCGTTGGGCGCGGCGGGCGAGTACGGAACTGCACCGGAAGACTGGTCTTCTTCCCCGGGGAAAATCTTTAAAAATGAAGCGTTAAACCAATCGACCAATTTCGCTTGCGAGCGGAAGTTGGTCTGCAGGGCGATGCGCTCCAGCTTGACGTTCTCCAGGCCCTCGCGCTGCGCCCGGAGGAACAGGCGCACCTCGGCTTCGCGGAAGCGGTAGATGGACTGCATGGGATCGCCGACGAGGAACAGCGTGCGGCCGTCATCGGGCTGCCAGCCGGCCGTGAGGCGCTGGAGCAGCTCCCACTGGCTGATCGAGGTGTCCTGGAACTCATCCACCAGCACGTGATTTATTTTCTGGTCTAAAGTCAAAAGCAAATCAGTCGGATCGTCCACGCTGCCGAGCGCGCGCACCGCGCCCTGCGCGATCTCGGTGAAGTCGGCTTGCCCACGAACGGCAAAGACGAGCTTCAGCTGCGCCGCGGCGACGGGCAGGAGCGCGAGGATGGCCTCCAGCGCTTCCCACTGCGTGTCGGTATATTTCTCCGGCGGGAGGGCGAGGAGCGCGACCAGCGCCAGTCTCAGCGCTTCATTTCCCGAAAGCTCTTGCGCTTCCTTGGAACGCGCGCGCCATGTCCCTTTCTGGGTCAGTACGTCGCGCGCGAACTCTTCCGATGCGCGGCCGTCCAGCCCTTTCGCCTTTTGCAGAAGCCTGTTTCGTTCGAAGGCGAAAGCAGTTTCCAGATCGGTCCGGGTGGGCGCCTGGCCGGTCTTACGCAGCCACTGGTCGCGTTTCTCGAGCATGCGGGCGAGCAGCGTGGTCGCGCTGTCGACGTTGTTGTCGAGGTGGGCGAGGAGCCGGGCGATCTTTTCATGAAATTCGTTGTCGTCCAGCAAATTCAAGACATTCTGCGCCGCCTCGCGGTAAAGCGGCCCGGCATCCTCGGCGATGCCGGGCGGCACGCCGAACTGCGCGGGCACCGGCATCTGCCGCGCGAGCGAGAGGCAGAAGGCATCGATGGTCTCGATGCGCAGGCGGTGCGCGACCTCCCCTGCGTTCGGGAGCTTCTCGAGCACGCGCTTGCGCATCTCCGCCGCGGCTTTCTTGGTGAACGTAATAGCCAGGATTTGTTCTGGCTGGCTTGTTTTTTTCAATAAATTCAAAAAACGCTCCACAAGGAGCGTCGTCTTGCCCGAGCCCGCCGGCGCCTGCACGACGAAGGAGCGCGTCACGTCCAGCGCCAATTCGCGCTCGCGCCGGTCGGCGATCATGCGCATCTCCTCATGCCTCTGCCTCGGCGGCGAGCGCGCTCAGCCGATCGTGGACGCGGCACAGCGTCTGCAGGTCGCAATTGCGGCAGGTGGCGAGGCCGCGCTTGGGGTCCACCGCCGCGCGTCCCGCCGCGAAGTCGCGCGCGAGCGCTTCCAGCGTGGCCTTCCAGCCGGCGGTCATCGAGTTCCAGTCTCGCGCCGCCTGCACGCCAGGGATTTCCTTTTCTTTGAGACTGAATCCAAGAAATTTCATGTCACCCGTCCGCAGCTTGGCAAACGCGGCAGCGGAAATCGGCAGCGGTAGCGCGACGGCATACAGCGGCAGCTGCGGATCGTCCGGACGCTCGCCCTCCCAGTCCTTGGGCGTCACGCGCGCGCCGGTCTTGTAGTCGATGACGGCGTGCGAGCCGTCGGCGAGGCGGTCCATGCGGTCGATGCGCCCCTGGAATTCGAGGCCCGCGACCGCCAGCGCCGCGTTCTTCTCGATCCCGACCACCGAGAAGGCCGGCCGCTCGCGCTCCAGCAGCAGCCATTCGCGCGCGAGCTTCTCCAGGCGCGCGACTTCGAGCCGCGCCATCCGGTCCCCGAGCGCCATGCCGGCGACGGCGGCGCGTGCCGCCTGCCCGATCTGCGGGCCGACATCCTTCTCGAGCGACGCGCGCGAGCCGAGCTGCTTCCAGAGATGGGCCATCAGCGAGTGCAGCAATTGGCCGCGCTCCATCGCGTCGGGCCCCGGCGCCGGCTCCTCCAGCGCCTTGGCGCGCAGCCGGTGGCGTGCGAAGGCGCGGAATGGGCAGGCCGCCTGGTCGGCAAGCACGCGCGTGCCGCCGCCGACGGCGCGTCCCTTCAGCGCCGGCGCCTGTTCGTCCGAATACGTTTCCGATCTTCCTGACTTGAAAATCTCCTCCTTCCAGGAAACGAAGGACGGAATCGCCGGCGCGCCCTCAGGAAACCCGGCAATCAGTGGACTCGGCAGCAGGTCGCGGTCTTCCTCGCGCATTGCCCACGAGAACACCGTGGCGGGCGAGGCGGCCGCCCAAGCTGCGGTGAGACGCGCATCGAGCGCGAGCGCGCTGTCGGCGGAAGCTTCCGGAACGCCCGCCTTGCGCTGCAGCGCGAGCGGCAGGAACGGCTGCGGCCGCGCGCGCAGCGGCCAGGCTTCGTCCGTGAGCCCGCTCACCCAGAGCGCGTCGAACTCCTGGCCGGCGGATTCGAGCAAGCCGAGCACCTGGATCGGCGCATCGCCGCGCTCAGGCTGGAAGGAAGTATCGGCGCAAAGCTGGCGAAGCCTTTTCAAAGCATTTTCAAGAGTAAAGAACGAAGTGACGATTTGCAGCCGGGCAAACTCTCCCAGCACTTCGTTGAACTTCGCGCGCGTCTGGAACTCGGCCGAATCGAGCGCGCGCTCGCCGGGGAAGCCCGCGGCCTCCAGCACCGCGGTGAAATGCTGCGCCCAGGCATAGGGTGATTTGTCCTTGGTCCTGACCCGAGAGATCTTCTCCAGCCGGGCCCGGAGCTCCCCCGGCTTCAGCATGCCGATCAATCTTCGCAGGGAAAGCGTCGCGGGCGCGCGCTTGCGCAGATTCGCATCCGCGAGCGCGCGCGCGGCCCGCTCTTTCTCCGCGCCGCCGAGGAACGGGGAGCGGAGCATGCGACTGATTTCTTCGTATTCGATTTCACCCGTCGTGAAGTCCAGGAGCGAGAGCGCGAAACCGACAACCGGGTAGTCGGCGAGCGGCTCGCCGATCGACAGGTTGCAGGCAGCCTCCGAGCCCAGGATCCGCGCGAACACGCGCGCGACTTCGCGCCGGCGCCGCCCGAGGTCGGGCACCACCACGCCGATACGCTTCGCGCCGGCTTCGAGCCGCGCGCGTGCCCACGCCGCTGTCGCTTCCAGCTCCGCCTTCGGCGAAGCAAAGGACGATCTGACCGGGTCGGACCCTCTTTTTTCCGGGCCACAGGCGAGGTAGGCGTGGCGATCGAATAGCGCCTGTGCCTGCCGGGTGACGATGTCGAAGGCGTAGCCGACGAGGAGCTTCGGCTTCTTCGCGTTGAAGGTGACATCGGCAAGCAGCGCCGAATCGATCAGCCGGTCTTTCTTGAGCCGCCGCGCGTAGCTCTTCGCCCATTCGGCAAAAGCACGCGTGTCCTCGGTGGTGGCGGCCTTGTCCAGCGCGCCGGCGATGCCCCAGGCCTGCGCCAGGCGCCAGGCGTCCATGGCCTGCGACGCGGTCGCGGGAACATCCAGCAGCGCGCCCGCCCACTTCGACCCGGCGATCGCCTGCTCCCAGAGCTCGCGCGACTGGGAAGGCGAAAGCAGCATCGGTAGCATCTCGCCGCCGTCCGCGTAGAGGGCATCCTCATAGCAGCGCTGGACGAAGGCATCGAGCGGCAGGATGTCGGCGTCCTCCCAGACTGCGAGGCCCCTGCCCACCTGGAAATCGTCGAACTCGGCCCTGAGCGCCTGCGCCAGGCGCCGGTTGGGCGTCACCACCGTGATGCCCGCCTGGTGGCCTTCGGCGAGCCGGGCGAA
>JADLES010000024.1 GCA_020845995.1 Burkholderiales bacterium
CCGCCCCGGCGCCGGCCGCCAAGCCCGCGCCCGAGCGGCGCGAGGTCGCCGCCGTCGCGCCCGCCGCGCCCGGCCCGCCCAAGCTCGATGCCAAACTGGTCGAGCAGATTTTTTCCTGCCTGGCGCCCGGGCTGCCCTCGGAATGGAAGCGCACCTGGGTCGTGGTCCGCACTGCGGCGGGCGCGACCACCGCCAAGTTCTACTTTTCCGTGACGCTGCGGGACGAAGACGCCGAGGAACTGGTCCCCTGCAACGCGCAGGAGATCACCCGCCGCATCACCGGCCTGAACGCGGCGCTGCCCGCGGGCCAGCAGGGCTGGTCTTCGGCGCGCCTGTCGATCGACAACGAGGGCGCGTACACGCTCAACTACGACTACGCGAAGTAGTCAGGCCTGGCGCAGGAAATCGAAGTCGCAGCCCTGCTCGGCCTGGAGCACGTGGTCCATGTACAGCTTCGCGTAGCCGCGCGCAGGCAGCGCCACGGCAGGCCGCCAGGCGGCTTTTCGTTTCTGAATTTCACTCTCGGAAAGCAGCAGATCTAAGCTTCGCTCGCGGACGGAAAGCTTGATCCGATCGCCGTTGCGTACCAGTGCGAGCGGACCGCCCACTGCCGCTTCGGGCGACGCGTGCAGCACGACGGTGCCATACGCGGTGCCGCTCATTCGGGCATCGGAGATGCGCACCATATCCTTCACGCCGGCGCGCGCGAGCTTCTGCGGAATCGGCAGGTAGCCGGCTTCGGGCATCGCGTAGCCGGACTTCGGCCCGGCGTTCTGCAACACCAGGAAGTCCTCGGCCGCGACATCGAGCGCCGGATCGTCGACGCGGGCCGCGAGGTCGTCCAGCGACGAGAACACGACCGCGCACCCCTCGCGCTCGAACAGATCGGCGTCCGCGGCCGAGCGCTTCAGGATCGCGCCGTTGGGCGCGAGCGAGCCGAACAGGGCGACAAGGCCGCCTTCCTTCGCGAGAGGATCGGCAAGCGGCCGCACCACCGCGCGGTCCACCCAGGCGCCCTGCTCGTGCGCGAGGCGCTCGCCGAGCGTCTCGCCGGTCACGCCAAGGCAATCGAGGTGCAGCAGCGGGCCGAGCTCGCGCAGCACCGCGCCCACGCCGCCCGCCGCGTAGAGGTCCGACATGTAGTGCTGGCCGGTGGGCTTCAGGTCCACGAGCACGGGCGTCGAGTCCGAGATCTCATTCAGCCGGCGCAGGTCCACTTTCACGCCCACGCGTCCGGCGATCGCCGCGAGGTGCACGATGGCGTTGGTCGAGCCGCCGATGGCGAGCAGCACGCGCATCGCGTTCTCCACGGACTTCGCGGTGATGACCTCCGACGGTCGAATTGGCTGCAACGCCAGCTCTGTTGCGCGGCGACCGCTGGCTTCGGCCGCGCGCAGGCGGTCGGCATGCACCGCCGGAATGGCCGCGCTTCCCGGCAGCGCCATTCCCAGCGCCTCGGCGACCGACGCCATGGTCGACGCGGTGCCCATCACCGCGCAGGTGCCGGCGGTGGTCGCGAGATTCCCTTCGATGTCTTCGATTTCGGACGAACTCACCTGGCCGGCCCGGTGGAGGGCCCAGAACCTGCGGCAATCGGTGCAGGCGCCCAGGCGCTCGCCGCGAAAGGACGTCGGCATCATCGGTCCGGCGAGCAACTGCACCGCCGGCCGGTCGGCGCTCGCCGCGCCCATCAGCTGCGCCGGCACGGTCTTGTCGCAGCCGCCGACGAGCACGACCGCGTCCATCGGCTGCGCGCGGATCATCTCCTCCACGTCGATCGACATCAGGTTGCGGAACATCATCGAGGTCGGGCTGAGGAACACCTCGCCAAGCGACACGGTGGGAAATTCGAGCGGCAGGCCGCCGGCAGCGAGGACGCCGCGCTTGACCGCCTCGATCAGCTCCGGGAAATGGCGGTGGCAATTGTTGAAGCCGCTGCGCGAATCGGCGATGCCGACGACCGGGCGCGCCAGCATCTCCCCTGAGAAACCCATGCTCTTCGCGAACGAGCGACGCAGGTACAGCGAGAAGGCCGGGTCGCCGTAGTTGGTCAGTCCGCGGGAAAGCCCGCGATGGGTGTCCTCAGCCATATATAAGCCCTTGATTGCAATGGATGGGCAGCTTCCCATCTCTTCCTGGTGTCGATTTGTGGTTGCGCTCCCACAAACCCGGCCGTACTGTCTGCCGAGGAGGTAGGGTTGCATGGAAGCGCGCGTGGAGCAAGGCGGCAACCTGCTCGACAGCATCGCGGCGTTCTGCCGCTCCAACGGCATCGCCGAATCCACCTTCGGCCGCCGCGCGGTGAACGACGGCAAGTTCGTCGCGCGGCTGCGCGACGGCGCGCGCATCACTTCCGAGACGCTGGAACGGGTGAGCGGCTTTCTCGAGCGCCACGGCGCGAGCGCGCCGGCCGCGCCCCCGGAACTGCGCCCGCTGATCCGCGTCGTGCCGTCGCCTGAGCGCGCGCCGCATGCGCGCGATGACGCTCCCTCGCGCAATTTCCGCTTTTTCGACAACCGGCAGAAGTACCTCCTTTTCGTCAACACCTGCGGAGAGAAGGAGGTCGTCGCGCGGCGCGTCGGCATGGAGCTCGCGCACATCCACGCGCGTCCGCCCGCGGTGCGCGTGTTCGACGCGGGCATGGGCGACGGCACGGTGCTCTCGCGCGTGATGCGCGAGATGCACCGGTGCTTCCCGACGCGGCCGTTCTACTTCGTCGGCAAGGAAATCAGCCTGGAGGACGTGCGGCTGTCGCTCCAGAAGATGCCGGACCGCTTCTTCGAGCACCCCGCCACCGTGGTGGTGGTGACCAACATGTACTACACCGAGGCGCCCTGGCTTGCGCCGAGGGCGGTCAGCGCCGCGACCTCGCTGGCGTGGCACGAGGTCCGGCTCACCGGCACCACCGCGCACGAGTTCAGCGAGCAGATCGCGGCGCTCGAGCCCTTCCTCGCCGGGAACTGGCAGGCGCGGCACAGCGCGAAGACCGGCAATCCGGTCTACGAGCGGCCGGTGGTGCTCGTGCTCTATCGGGACGATTTCCGCTTCCTGCTCGACGACGTCGTCCCGGCGCAGGGCAAGGCGCGCGCGGACTACGATCTCGTGATCGCATCGCAGCCCTACCGTGCGCGCGTGCCGGTCGAGTTCAAGGCGGCCAAGGTGATCGGTCCGCTCGCGCGCGCCCTCGGGCCCGGGGGCAGGCTGCTGGGAATTCATTCCTGCGGCCGCGACCCGGGCCTGGAGATCGTGCGCAAGCTCTGGCCCGAGGAGAATCCGTTCGCGATGAGCCGCCACGATCTCCTGCGCGCAGTGCGCGCCGAACTCGGCAGGGAGGCGCGTCACTACAACTTCAACGCGTATTCGGACGGCCGCGCGGTGTTCCGCTACGACATGCACACGCTGCCGACCGAGATCGCCGACAGCATCGGCACCTCGACGCTGTTCGCGGCCTGGAACGCGGCCGTGTATGTCGCGCAGATCGACGACGAGCGCCTGGCGCGCGTGGTGGGGGACCGCGGGTATCTCGACGCCACGAGCGAAGTCCTGCAGCGGCACGACGGCCTCTGGTTCCTGGATGAATCCTATGTCGTCTCGCGAAAGCGCGGCTGAGGCGCGGGCGCCGGGACCGCGCGCGCGCGGCATCGCCGCCGAGCTGATCGCGGGCGGATCGCTCGAGATCGGCGCGCACCGGCCGCAGGATGCGCGCCAGATCGCCGCGCTGCTGCCGGCGGGAACGTCGGTGTATGTGAATCACCTGCCGCGCCACCGCCTGCTCGATACGCTGCCGACCCTGGCGGCGGTACGCGAAGCGGGCCTGGAGCCGGTGCCGCACATCGCCGCGCGGCGCATCCGGGACCGGAACGAATTGCAGACCTACCTCGCGCGCGCCGCGGGCGAGGCGGGCGTGCGCAAGGCGCTGATCCTGGGCGGCGACGAGCCCGAGGCGGCCGGTCCCTATGTGGACGGCGCGGCGCTGCTGCGCGAGGAGTCGCTCTCCCGCTGCGGCCTGCGCGAGATCGGCCTGCCCGGCTACCCCGAGGGCCACCCGCGGATCGACAGCGCGGTGCTGGAACGGTCGTTCGCCGAAAAACTCTCGCTCGCCCGGGAGCAGGGCCTCGGCAGCTACGTCGTCACCCAGTTCTCGTTCGCGCCGGCGCGCGTGGTGGAATACTGCGCGGCGATGGCGCGCAGCGCGCCCGGCGTGCCGATCTACGTGGGCCTCGCCGGGCCCACCAATCCGGTCGCGCTGCTGCGCTTCGCGCAGCGTTGCGGCGTCAGCGCGTCGCTGCGCGGATTGCGCACGCAGGGGATGGACGCGGTGCGCCTGGTCACCCATACCGACCCCGCCGACCAGCTTGCCGCGCTCGCCCGCTATTGCGCGCTGCGTGCCGACTGCAATATCGTCGGCATCCATTTGTTCACCTTCGGCGGCGTCGAATCCGCCGCGCGCTGGATCAATCGTCGACTAGCGCCAGATCAGGTTCGCGACATCGACGCATAGTCGCAGCTTCGCGCGCTCGTCGGCCTCCGTCACCGGATTGCCGCCCATGGTGCTCGCAAAGCCGCACTGCGGGCTGATCGCCAACTGCGAGAGATCGATGTACCTTGAAGCTTCTGCCGTTCTCTTTTTCAACAGGTCCAAAGACTCAAGCGCTGGCGTCTTCGAGCTGACGAGGCCCAGGACCACGCCCTTCGTTTTCGGCGCCAGCGCGAGCGGCGCGAAATCGCCCGCGCGCGGGGTATCGAATTCCAGCAGGAAGTGGCTGACGTTCGCGCGATGGAAGAGCCGTTCCGCGATCGAGGTGTAGCCGCCGTCGGACAGATACATGCCCTTGTAGTTGCCGCGGCACAGGTGCAGGCCCACCGCCATGTCCGCGGGCGCGCCTGCCACCGCCTCGTTGATCGCGTCCACGTAGAGGTCGACAAGCCCGTCCGGATCGCCGCCCGCCGCGCGCACCTTCGCCTGCAGCGCCGGGTCGCAGAGCATCGCCAGCGCCACCTCGTCCAGCTGCACGTAGCGGCAGCCTGCTTCGTGCAGGTCCGCGATCTCGCCCTGGTAGACCTTGCCCAGGTCGGCGAAGAACGCGCGCGGATCGGTGTAGGCGGACTTCGCGCCCCAGTCGGTGAAGCGGTAGAAGTGCATGGTGGACGGTGCCGGCATCGTCACCTTGCCCGTCAGGGAAGTGTTCCTTTTCAGGAAAGCAAATTCGTCCAGCGCGATGGGTCCGCTTCGCCCGACTTTCGCCGCGGCGTAGGGCGCGGTGAAGTCGCTCTCGTGGCCGTGCGCGTCGTGGAACCGGAACACCGCCTCCTTCACGACCAGCCCCCTGGTCAGGCGCACGAACCTTTCCCAGTAGGAGATGCGACGGAATTCGCCGTCGGTGACGACCTCGAGGCCGCAGTCCTCCTGTAGCCCGAGGATATCGCGGATGGCGGCGTCCTGGGCCGCGCGAAACGCACTATCGTTCATGTTCCCGGACGCGTGCTGCCGGAAAGCGGCGCGCAACGCGGCCGGCCGCAGCAGGCTGCCGATGTGGTCGGCGCGAAACGGCGGACGGCCATTGTTCGCGGGCGGCATCTTAGAATTATAGGAGGAGACGACCCATGCGCCTGCACACGCGCCTGCGCTACGCGCCGGCCGAAGTCCGCGTAGAAAAGCGCGCCGACGGCGCGACGATCCTGCGCTCGCCGCAGGCGCTCAAGCCCTACGCGCGCGCCGTGGGCGACTGGCTGGTGCAGTGGCACGAGCGCGCGCCCGAGCGCACCTTCCTCGCCGAGAGGAAGGGCGAGGGCTGGAGGCGCGTGAGCTACCGCGACGCGCTCGCCGACACACGCCGCATCGGCCAGGCGCTGCTCGACCTCGGCCTGGGGCCCGACAAGCCGGTGGCGATCCTCTCCGACAACAGCGTCGACCACGCGCTGCTCGCGCTCGGCGCGATGCACGCAGGCGTGCCCGTGGCGCCGATTTCGCCTGCCTACTCGCTGATGTCGAAGGATTTCGCCAAGCTCAAGTACATCTTCGAGCTGCTCCGGCCGGGCCTGGTGTTCGCCGAGCAGCCCGAGATGTTCGCGCCGGCGCTGGCCGCCGTCGGCGCGACCTCGACGCCGGTTGCGCGCCTGCTCGAGACTCATCGCGGCGCGACGCTGGAAGCGGCGTTCTCGCGCCTTGCGCCCGACACGGTGGCGAAGATCCTCTTTACCTCGGGTTCGACCGGAACCCCCAAGGGCGTGATCAACACCCACCGCATGCTCTGCGCGAACCAGCAGATGCTCGCGCAGGTGTGGCCGTTCCTCGAGGACCGCGTGCAGACCATCGTCGACTGGCTCCCCTGGAACCACACCTTCGGCGGCAACTTCTGCTTCAACCTGATGCTGCGCAACGGCGGCACGCTCTACATCGACGGCGGCAAGCCGGCGCCGGGCCTCGCCGAGATCACGGCGAAAAACCTGCGCGAGATTTCGCCCACGATGTATTTCAACGTGCCGCGCGGCTTCGACCTGCTGATGCCGATGCTGGAGCAGGATGCCGAACTGCGGCGCAACTTCTTCCGCGAGCTGGACATGCTGTTCTACGCCGGCGCGGCGCTGCCGCAGAACCTCTGGGAGCGGCTGGAAGCGCTGGCGGTGGCCGAGAAGGGCGGCAACCTGTCGATGATTTCGTCCTGGGGTTCCACGGAGACCGCCCCCTCGGCGGCGGCGGTGCACTACCCGATCGAGCGCGCGGGCGTGATCGGCCTGCCCAACCCCGGCTGCGAGCTGAAGCTCGTGCCCTCGGCGGGCAAGCTCGAAGTGCGCGTCAAGGGCCCCAACGTGACGCCCGGCTACTTCCGGCGCGACGATCACACGAAGGAAGCGTTCGACGAAGAGGGCTACTACCGGATCGGCGACGCGATGAAGTTCGCCGACCCGGCCGTGCCCGAAAAGGGACTCGTCTTCGACGGCCGCGTCGCCGAGGACTTCAAGCTCACCACCGGCACCTGGGTGCACGCGGGCGCGGTGCGCGTGAAGCTGATCGCCGCCGGCAACCCGATCATCCAGGACGCGGTGATCACCGGGCACGACCGCGACGAAGTCGGCGCGCTCGTCTTCCTCAGCCCGGCCGCGCCCAGGGAACCGGCGCAAATCCGCGCCAAGCTCGCCGCCGCGCTGCGCGAGCTGGCGAAGGAGCCCGGCAGCTCCACGCACCCCGTGCGCCTGCTCGTGATGAGCGAGCCGCCGCAGATCGACACGGGCGAGATCACCGACAAGGGCTACATCAACCAGCGCGCGGTGCTTGAGCGCCGCGCGGCGCTGGTACAGCGGCTCCACGCCGACCCGCCCGCGGCCGAGGTCATCGGGCCGGGCGGCTGAGAGGCGCGGCAAGCGCTCGTCAGGGGTTTGGCTGGATCAGCTGCACGCCCTGGGCCCGCAGGCGGTCCAGTTCCGCCTGGATGTCATCCACTTCGAGGGCGATGTGATGGATGCCCGGCCCCCGCTTGCCGATGAATTTCGCCATCCGCCCTTCCTCCGTCGTTGACCGCAGGAGTTCCAGGCGCGTGCCCTCGGCGCCAAAGGGGCGAAGGAAAACATGCGCGGATCTCCGGCGACGGGATCGCGCAACTCAAGCACGCCGCCGGGGCCATCGGCCGGCAACTCGCGCGCTATGCCGCCGCCCCTCTCAGAAGTCGGAGTGCATCGCGCCGCGCGGGATGTCCTGCGGGCGGAACGGGGTGACCTGGTAGACGTAGTAGTTGAGCCAGTTCGCGTACAGCAGGCTGGCGTGGCCGCGCCAGCGCACGCGCGGCGGCCGGGCGGGGTCGTCGCCGGGGAAGTAGTTCCTCGGCACGTCGATCGGCAGGCCGCGCGAGCGGTCGCGGTCGTACTCCGCCTTGAGGGTCAGCGGATCGTACTCCGAGTGACCGGTGACGAAAAAATGGCGCCGGTCGGCGGAGCAGGCGATATACACGCCGGCCTCGTCGGACTCCGACAGGATGGTGACGTCGCGCGCCTTCTCGAGGTCGGCGCGCCGGGTCTCGGTGTGACGCGAGTGCGGCGCGAAGAACACATCGTCGAAGCCGCGCAGCAACCGCTCCCTGGGCGCGAGCGTGCGGTGCTCGAAGACGCCGAAGATCTTTCGCGGCAGAGAATGCTTGGGCACGCCGTAGCGGTGATACAGCATGGCCTGCGCGCCCCAGCAGATGTTGAAGGTGGAGCACACCGCGGTCTCCGCCCAGTCCATGATGCGCGTGAGCTCTGGCCAGTAGTCGACCTGCGCGAACTCGAGCTGCTCGACGGGGGCGCCGGTGATGATCAGTCCGTCAAATTTTTCTTCCCGGACCTCCGCGAAGCTCTGGTAGTGGTTTAGTAGATGATCGGCGTCGGTGTTCCTTGACTCGTGGCTGGCGGTGCGCAACAGCGTGACGTCGACCTGCAGCGACGAGTTTCCCAGCAGGCGCAGCAGTTGCGTCTCGGTCGCGACCTTGGTGGGCATCAGGTTGAGGATCGCCACGCGCATCGGACGGATGTCCTGTCGCGCGGCGCGCTCCTCGCCCATGACGAACACGTTCTCGCTTTCCAGCGTGGTCCGCGCCGGAAGGGTCGAGGGAATCTTTACCGGCACGGCAACGCGGGCGGCAAGGCCGCGGGCGGATGCGCCCTCGGCCTTCGCCGCCCCTCGGCCACGGCGCGCGCGGCTAGGCGGCGTTCAGCGCCTGGTTGAGGTCCCACAGAATGTCGTCGATGTCCTCGGTGCCGACGCTCAGGCGCACGAAATCCGGCGTCACGCCCGCGGACGCCTGCTCCTCCGTGCTCAGCTGACTGTGCGTGGTCGTCGCCGGATGGATCGCGAGGCTCTTCGCGTCGCCGACGTTGGCAAGATGGCTGAACAGCTGCAGGCCCTCGATGAACTTCTTGCCGGACGCCGCGCCGCCCTTGATGCCGAAGCCGAGGATGGCGCCGCAGCCTTTCGGCAGGTACTTCTTCGCGCGCTGATAATCCGGGTGGCTCTTCAACCCGGGGTACATGACCCAGCTCACCTTGGCGTGCTTTTCGAGGAACTCGGCGACCGCCTGGGTGTTGCGCGTGTGCTGGTCCATGCGCAGGCTGAGCGTCTCGACGCCCTGGATGTGGAGCCAGCTGTTGAAGGGCGAGGCGCACGCGCCGATGTCGCGCAACACGTGCACGCGCGCCTTGATCGCGAAGGGCGGCAGGCCGACGCCGACCAGGTCGGCGAACACCAGCCCGTGATACGAGGGATCGGGTGTCGTGAAATTCGCGAAGCGGCCGCTGCGCCAGTCGAAGTTGCCGCCGTCGACGATCATTCCGCCAATGCTGGTGCCGTGCCCGCCGATGAACTTGGTGGTGCTGTGCACGACCACGTGCGCCCCCCATTCGATCGGGCGAAACAGGTACGGCGTGGCGAAGGTGTTGTCGATCATCAGCACGATGTGGTGCTTCTTGGCGAGCGCCGCCACCTCCTCGATCGGGAACACGGCGATGTCGGGGTTGCCGAGCGTTTCGCCGTACAGGATCTTGGTGTTCGGGCGAATCGCCTTCTCGAAGTTCTTCGGGTCGGTCGGGTCGACGAAAGTCACCTCGATGCCGAGGTTGCGCAGCGTGTGGTTGAACTGGTTGTAGGTGCCGCCATACAGCCGGCTGCTGGTGACGATATGGTCGCCCGAGTTGCACAGGGTGAAGATCGCCTGCGCCTGCGCGGCGTGGCCCGAGCTCGCCGCCAGCCCCGCGACGCCGCCCTCGAGCGAGGCCAGCCGCTGCTCGATCACGTCGGTGGTGGGGTTCATGATGCGCGTGTAGATGTTGCCGAGCTCCTTGAGCGCGAACAGGTTCGCCGCGTGCTCGGTGTTGCGAAACACGTAGCTCGTGGTCTGGTAGATCGGCACCGTGCGGCTGCCCGTGGCGGGGTCGGGGGTCTGGCCGGCGTGCAGTTGCCGAGTCGCAAATCCGTACTTGCGCGTTTCCTTCGTCATGAAGAGCTCCGGTCGAGTGATTCGTCTGGCTTGTTGGACAGGGGAACTTGCCGCCGGGATGATACGCGATTGCGCCCCGGTCAGGGCGCGTCGCGCGAGCGACGCGAAAGAAGCGAGCCAGTTCGCGGCGACGCAGTCGCCCCCCCAACAGCGTGCGGCGGCCCGGTCTCGATCATGCGCCGGCCATGAATCGCGGCGCGATGCCGCGCAGCCGCGCCGGATCCACGCGGCCGCTCCTCTGGATGTAGCTCCAGGCAAGCTCGCGCGGCGCGAGCCGCATGTGTTCGGGAAAGCGCTCGTACCAGCCGGCGCTCGCGTCGGCGGCGGCGGCGAGTTTCTCCACGACGGGGCGACGCAGCGCTTCGAAGACCGTCAGCGCTCCCGGAATGTCGTTCTTGGATTCGCCAAGGCATTTCGCGAGCGCAAGGGCATCTTCCATCGCCAGGCGCGTGCCCGAACCGATCGAGAAATGCGCCGTGCGCTGGGCGTCGCCGATCAGGACCCGGTTGCCCACCGACCAGCGCGCGCTGCGCACCTTCGGGAAATTGCGCCAGACGGACTTGTTGGACAGCAGCCGGTGGCCCTGCAGGGTGTCGGCGAACACGCGCCCGCAATAGGCGAGCGTCGCCGTCTCGTCCATGCGCTCGAAACCCGCGCGCCGCCAGGTCGCCGCGTCGCACTCGAAGACGAAGGTGCTCATCGAGGGCGAATGACGATAGTGGTGCGCGTTGAAGAAGCCCGCCTCGTTCTGCACGAAGGTCTGCGTGAGCGTGTCGAAGATCTTCGTCGTGCCGAACCAGGCGAACCTGTTTTCGAGCGGCGTGACCGTGGTCCCGAAATCGGCCGTCCCGCGGACGACCGAATTCGCGCCGTCGGCCGCGACGACGAGATCGTAGTCGTTCAGGTTCTCGTCCGCGGCGAGCGCGCGATTGAACTCCGGCCGGAGTCCCGCCGCTTCCAGCTGAGCGCACAGGAGTTGCAATAACTTCAGCCTGCCGATCGCGGAGAAGCCGATACCGTCGATGACCACCCGCTCGCCGCGGTGGACGATGGCGAGATCCGTCCAGTTCTCCATCGCCGGCGCGATGCGGCCGCAGGTTTGCGGGTCGTCGGCGCGCAGGAACTCGAGCGCGCGCTCGGAGAACACCACGCCGAAGCCGAAGGTCGAGTCGCGCGGGTTCTGCTCCGCGACGCGGATCTTCCAGGCGGGCAGCCGCCGCCGCAGAAGGTAGGCGAGGTACAGGCCGGCCGGCCCGGCGCCGGCAATCAGGATCTTCATCGCCTCAGTCCCTGAACAGATCGCGGATCATGCCGCGCAGCCAGCGGTTGCCCGGGTCGCGCTCGAAGCGCTCGTGCCAGTGCGCGCCGACGTCGGCGGGTGGGATGGTCACGGGCGGCGGCAGCGCCCGGAAGCGGCCCCCACGCCCGTACGCGCGCGCGATCCGCGAGGGCAGCGTGAGGATCAGGTCGCTGCGCTCCAGCACCATCGGCACGACGGTGAAATGAGGCACGCGCAGGGCGATCCTGCGCGCAAGCCCCGCGCGCTCGAGCGCCTCCTCGATGACGCGATGGCCTCCCTTGTAGGAGACGAGCGCGTGCGATGCCTCGAGAAAGGCCTTCTTCGTCAGGCGCGCGCGCGCCGCCGGGTGGCCGGCGCGCATCAGGCAGACGTACGGATCGCGAAACAGCGGCTGGCGGCGCACCGGCGGCCCGAGTCCCGGGAGAAAGCCCACCGCGAGGTCGAGCCCGCCGGTCGCCAGCGCGTCGCCGATGTCCTCGACTTCCAGCGCCACCGCCTCCAAGCGCACGCCGGGCGCGACGCGCTGCGCGCGCTCGACGAGCGGCGGCAGGAACTCGATCTGCCCGAGGTCCGACATGTAGAAGCGGAAGGCGCGCGTCGCGGTGGCCGGATCGAAGCCCGGACCATGCGCGAGCGCGGACTCCAGCAGCGCCAGCGCCTGGCGCACCGGTTCGGCCAGTTCGCGCGCGAAGGGCGTCGCATCCATGCCCGAGGGCGTGCGCACGAACAGGGCATCCTCGAACTGCGCGCGCAGGCGCGCCAGCGCGTTCGACACCGCGGGCTGCGTCAGCCCGAGGCGGCGCGCGGCCGCGGTCACGCTGCGCTCGCGCAGCACCGCGTCAAACACGCGCAGCAGATTCAGGTCGAGGTCAGCGACATTCACACTTGTGATTGATATCATGAACGCCATTGATTTGACAAATGTTTGCGCCCCGCCCTAGGCTGTGCGCTCCTATGCAAGAGGGATCGATGACAGCGCTCGCCGGCAGCGCCGCGGCCGCAATTGCGGGAGCCGTCCGGCAAGCGCTCGAACAGCTCCGCGCCCGGAACGCGCGCCCGCGCGGGATGAGCGTGCAAGGCTGAGCATGGAGCGCTCGTTCAAGGAGGAAGTGGAACTCCTCAAGCTCGGCGAAGGCCAGACCTTTCGCGGCGAGGGCATCCTCGCGGTCACCAAGGCCCTGCTGCAGTCAGGGGTATCCTACGTCGGCGGCTACCAGGGGGCGCCGGTGTCGCACGTGATGGATGTGCTCAACGACGCGCGCGGCATCCTCGATGAGCTCGGCGTGCACGTCGAGTCGAACGCGAGCGAGGCGGGCGCGGCGGCGATGCTCGGCGCCTCGATCAACTACCCGCTGCGCGGCGCGGTCGCCTTCAAGTCCACCGTCGGCACCAACGTCGCCTCCGATGCGCTTTCCAACCTCGCCTCGGCGGGCGTGCGCGGCGGCACGCTGCTCGTGCTCGGCGAGGACTACGGCGAGGGCTCCTCGATCATCCAGGAGCGCACGCACGCTTTCGCGATGAAGTCGCAGATGTGGCTGCTCGATCCGCGCCCCTGCCTGCCGAAGATCGTCGAGATGGTCGAAAAGGGCTTCGAGCTGTCGGAAGCCTCGAGCACGCCGGTGATGCTCGAACTGCGCATCCGCGCCTGCCACGTACACGGCTCGTTCCAGGCGAAGGACAACGTCAGCCCGCGCAACTCGAAGAACAGCCCGATCGACCACCCGGATTTCGACGTCGGCCGCATTCCCCTGCCGCCCGCCACCTACGCGCAGGAAAAGCACAAGGTCGAGGTGCGCTGGCCCGCCGCTGTCGCCTTCATCCGGGAACACGGCCTGAACGAGGTGTTCCCGGGCGAGCGGCAGGACCTCGGCATCCTCTGCCAGGGCGGCCTCTACAACGCCGTGATCCGCGCGCTGCAGCTCCTTGGCCTCGCCGACGCCTTCGGCGGCTCGCGCATCCCGATCTACTGCCTGAACGTCACCTACCCGCTCGTGCCCGAGGACATCGTCGCGTTTTGCCGGGGCAAGCAGCAGCTGCTCGTCGTGGAAGAGGGCCAGCCCGCCTACCTCGAAGAGGCGGTGCTCGCGCTGCTGCAGCGCCACAGCGTCCAGGGCGTGCGGGTACGCGGCAAAGACGTGCTGCCGCTTGCAGGGGAATACACCGGAGAAGTGGTCTTCACCGGCATGGCGAGCTTCCTCGGCGAGGCGCCAAGGACCGAGGCGGTGAAGAGCCTCAAGGCGAAGGCGGCCGAACTGCTCGGCGCGCCGTTGCCGACGCGCCCGCCCGGCTTTTGCGTCGGCTGCCCGGAACGCCCGGTGTTCGCGGCGATGAAGATCGCGGAAAGGACGGCGGGCGCGTTCCACGTCTCGGCCGACATCGGCTGCCACACCTTTTCCGCGCTGCCGCCTTTCAACATCGGCCACACGGTGCTCGGCTACGGCCTGGGGCTCGCCTCGAACTCCGCGATCCAGCCGATGTTCGGCAGGCGCACGGTGACGGTGATGGGCGACGGCGGCTTCTGGCACAACGGCCTCACCTCGGGTATCGCCAACGCGGCCTTCAACAAGGACGACGGCATCCTCGTCATCATGAAGAACGGCTACAGCTCGGCGACCGGCACGCAGGAGCTGCCCTCCAGCCCCCAGCACAGCCAGTGGAAGGCCGGCGACATGGCGATCGAGCGCGCGCTCGCGGGCGTCGGCGTGCGCTGGGTGAAGACGGTGGACAACTACCGTGTCGGCGAGGTCGCGAAGACGCTCGAGGAGGCGATGCGCACCGGCTACAAAGGACTCAAGGTGATCGTCGCCGAGGGCGAGTGTCAGCTCGAGCGGCAGCGGAAATTGCGGCCTTCGCTCGCGAGAGATCTCGCGGCGCGCCGCAGGGTCGTCCAGGTCAAGTATGGGGTGGACGAGGACACCTGCACCGGCGACCATTCCTGCATTCGCCTCTCGGGCTGCCCCACCCTCACCGTCAAGGACAACCCCGATCCGCTGCGCCGCGACCCGGTGGCAACCGTCATCGATGGCTGCGTGGGCTGCGGACTGTGCGGCGAGAACGCGCACGCGGCGGTGCTCTGCCCGTCGTTCTACCGGGCGGAGGTGGTGCAGAACCCGAATATCCTGGATCGTTTCGTTCACTTTTTGAGAAACTTCTTCAATGGAACGACAGTTCACTAAGGAGATCGAATCGCTGCGCCTCGGCGAGGGCGAGGTCTTCCACGGCGAGGGCATCCTCGCCGTGACAAAAGCGCTGCTGCAGTCGGGCGTCTCGTACGTAGGCGGCTACCAGGGCGCGCCGGTCTCGCACCTGCTCGACGTGATGGTGCAGGCGCGCGACTACATGGACGAGCTGGGCGTGCACGTGGAGGCCTGCACGAGCGAAGCCTCGGCGGCGGCGATGCTCGGCGCCTCGATCAACTACCCGGCGCGCGGCGCGGTGACCTGGAAGTCGGTGGTCGGCACCAATGTCGCGGCCGACGCGCTCTCCTACTTGGCGAGCGCGGGCGTGATGGGCGGCGCGCTCATCGTGCTGGGCGAGGACTACGGCGAAGGCGGCGTGATCGCGCAGGAGCGCAGCCACGCCTTCGCCATGAAGTCGCTGATGTGGCTGCTCGACCCGCGGCCCAACCTCGCCACCATCGCCGACATGGTCGAGCGCGGCTTCGAGCTTTCGGAAGCCTCCAGCACGCCGGTCATGATGGAGCTGCGGATTCGCGCCTGCCACGTGCGGGGGTCCTTCGTCGCGCGCGACAACGTCGCGCCGAAAGTCTCGACGCGGCATCGCCTCGATGGCCCGCCCAAGGAGTTCATCTATGACCGCCTCGCGCACCCGCCGGCGATCTTCCGCCAGGAAAAATTGAAGAGCGAGGTGCGCCTGCCCGCGGCGCGCCGCTTCATCGCCGAGCGCCGCCTGAACGAAGTCTTCGATGGACCGGAGGCGTCCGTGGGGCTCGTCGTGCAGGGCGGCCTGTACAACAACCTCGTGCGCGCGCTGCGGCTGCTCGGACTCGCGGACGACTTCGGCCGCTGCCGCGTGCCGATCTACGTGCTGAACGTGGTCTATCCGCTGGTCCCCGAAGAGGTCGCCGCGTTTTCCCGGGACAAGCAGGCGATCCTCGTCCTCGAGGAAGGCCAACCGGAATTCCTCGAGCAGGAGATCGCGGCGATTTTGCGCCGCGCTGAACTGCAGACCAGGCTGCATGGCAAGGACCTGCTGCAGATGGCGGGCGACTACACCGCCGAACTGATGGTGCGCGGCATCGCGCGGTTTCTCGAGCGGCACGCGCCGCAGCTCGATTCGTCCTCGGGCGCTTCGTGGCTGCGGTCGATTCAAGCCACGAAAGAAAAGGCCGTCGCCCTGCTCGGCGCCCTGCCCCAGCGCCCGCCCACCTTCTGCGTGGGCTGCCCCGAGCGGCCGGTGTTCTCGGCGATGAAGCTGGTCGCGCGGGACATCGGCCGTCCGCACGTGGCGATGGACGTCGGCTGCCACGCCTTCGCCTCCTTCGAGCCCTTTTCGCAGGGCAACACACTGCTCGGCTACGGCATGAGTCTCGCGAGCGCCGCTGGGGTCACGCCGATGCAGGAAAAGCGCGCGGTGGCGGTGATGGGCGACGGCGGCTTCTGGCACAACGGCCTGCTCTCGGGCGTCGCCTCGAGCCTCATGAACAAGGGCGACGGCGTGCTGATCGTCATGAAAAACGGCTACGCCTCGGCGACGGGCACCCAGGAGCTCATCTCCTCCCCGCCGGAGGAAGCGCGCGCCGCGGCCGCGGGCACGAGCGCCGTGCACGCGGACCGCACCATTGAGAGCACGCTCGCGGGCATGGGCGTGAAGTGGCTGCGCACCGTGAACAACTACGACGTCGGCGCCATGGCGACGACCTACCGCGAGGCGATGACCACCGGCGCGAGGGGGCTCAAGGTGATCGTCGCCGAGGGCGAGTGCCAGCTCGAGCGGCAGAGGCGATTGAAGCCCCTGGTTTCGAGAGACTTGTCCGAGGGACGCAGGGTGGTCCGCGTCAAGTATGGCGTGGACGAGGATACCTGCACGGGCGATCATTCCTGCATCCGGCTCTCGGGCTGTCCCACGCTCACGGTCAAGGACAACCCCGATCCCCTGCGCCGCGACCCGGTGGCCACCGTGATCGAGGGCTGCGTCGGCTGCGGCCTGTGCGGCGAAAACGCGCACGCGGCCGTGCTCTGCCCCTCGTTCTACCGCGCCGAGGTCGTGCGGAATCCGACTGCTCTCGAGAAAACGCTTTCGACCCTTCGCAGTGCCATGCAGAAGATATTCCAATGAGCCTTCCCCAAAGACCGATCACCATCCTGATCGCCGCTCTCGGCGGCGAAGGCGGCGGCGTGATGGCCGACTGGCTGATCGACGCCGCGACGCATTGCGGCTTCCCCGCGCAGGGCACGTCGATTCCCGGCGTCGCCCAGCGCACCGGCGCCACCACCTATTACCTGGAGATCTTCCCGGCGCGGGAGGCCGATCTCGACGGCCGCGCGCCCGTGCTCTCGCTCACCCCCAGCCCGGGCAATGTCGACGTGATGGTCGCCTCCGAGCTCGTCGAGGCCGGCCGTGCGATGCAGAACGGCTACGTGAGCCCGGAGCGTACCGTGCTGATTGCCTCCACGCATCGCATCTACGCCACGGCCGAGAAGATGCAGATGGGCGATGGCCGCTTCGACGGCGAGCGCGTGATCGCCGCCGGCCGGCAGCTCGCGAAGCAGGCGGTCCTGTTCGACATGCGCAAGCTCGCGCAGGACAGCGGCACGGTGATCAACGCGGTGCTGCTCGGCGCGATGGCGGGCAGCGGCGCGCTGCCGCTGCCGCGCGAGGCCTGCGAGCAGGCGATCCGCCGCGCCGGCCGCGGCGCGGAAGCGAGCCTGCGCGGTTTCGCCGCCGGCTTCGAGATCGCCGCCGGCGCGAAGCCCGCGCCGCAGCCGCCCGCGGCGCCAAAGCGAGCGGAAGGGTTGAAGGGGATATTGGATCTGGGCGTTGCGCGCTTGAAGGATTACCAGGGCGAACACTACGCTGATCTCTATCTCGAACGCATGAAGCCTTTCCTGGACGGCGACCCCAAGCTCGCCGCGGAAACGGCAAGGCACCTCGTTCTCTGGATGGCCTACGAGGACATCATCCGCGTCGCCGACCTGAAGACGCGCGCCTCGCGCTTCGAGCGCGTGCGCACGGAGGTGGGCGCGAAGGACGGCGAACCCGTCATCGTCATCGACTACCTGAAGCCGGGCATCGAGGAGGTGGCGTCGCTCCTGCCACGCGCTCCGGGAAAAGCCCTGATCTCGTGGGCCGAAAGGAGCGGCAAGCTCGACGCCTACAACGTCGGCATGCATGTCAAGACCTCGGGCGTCTTCGGCTACCTGCTCGTGCGCTCGCTCGCCTGGCTGAAACCCTGGCGGCCGCACTCCTACCGCTACGCCGAGGAGCAGAAGCTCATCGAGCGCTGGCTCGCGTGCGTGAAGGATGCCGCCGCGCGCAGCGTTCCGCTCGCGCTCGAGATCGCCGAGTGCGCGCGCCTGCTCAAGGGCTACGGCGAGACGCACCGCCGCGGCAAGGGCAACTTCCTCGCCATTTTCGATGCGCTGGTGGACAACCCCGCCGCGTCCGACCCCGCCGACCAGGCGAAGGCGATCCGCAGGGCGCGCGAGGCGGCGCTCGCCGACCCGGAGGGCAAGGCGCTCGGCGGCGCGCTCGGGCGGCCGGTGACCTGGCTCAAGCCGGTTCGCGGCTGAGCCGCGACCGTCACTCGACCCGGAGGCCGGTCTCGCGCACCAGCGCGCCCATGCGCTCGTGCTCGGTGCGCAGGCGCGCCGCGAATGCGTCGGGCGTGAGCAGCAGCGTCTGCGCGCCGATCGCCGCAACGCGATCCGCCATCGCGCCGCCCTGCATTTCCCGGGAAATCTCGCGATTCAATCGCGCAACGACGTCCCGGGGCGTGCCGGCCGGCGCGTAGATGCCGAAAACCGTGTCGGCGTCGAACTCGCCGCCGAGCACCTCCGCGACGGTGGGCACGTCGGGCCATGCGGGGTGGCGCTTCGGGCTGCCCACGGCGAGCAGCCTCAGCTTGCCCGCCTTCACGTGCTGCAGGCCGATGCCGGGGTCGAACATGAAGTCGAGCTGCCCGCCCAGCAGATCGGCCATCGCCGGGCCCCCGCCCTTGTAGGCGACGTGCGTGGTGCGGATCTTCGCCGCGCGGTTGAGCATCTCGCTCGCGAGGTGCGGCGAGCTGCCGTTGCCGGGCGAGCCGTAGTTGAGCCTGCCGGGATTGGCGCGCGCATACGCGATGAACTCGGCGATCGTCGTGACGGGCACCGCCAGCCTGGTCTCCAGGAACACCGAGACCACCATCACCGGCGCCACGGGCTCGAGCGCCTTCATCGGGTCGTAGCCGAGGTTTGCGTAGATCAGCCCGTTCAGCGCGACTGCGCCGCCGGAGGACATGAGGATGCTGTAGCCGTCAGGCGCCGCTTTGGCGATCTCGCCGGCGCCGATCGAGCCGTTGGCGCCCGGACGGTTCTCGACCACGAAGGGCTGGCCGAACGCCTCCTGCAAGCGCGGCGCAAGCGCGCGCATCAGCTGATCGGCGGCGCCGCCCGGCGGAAAGTTGACGACTGCGCGCACGGGCTTGGCCGGCCAGGCCTGAGCGAGCGCCTGGGGCGCCGCGGCGGCAAACGCAACGACAAGTGCGGGAACGATGCGCAACATGGTTTCCTCCTGAAGCACTGCTCGAGATGAGAGTGCCGGCGGCGCGCCTCCCCGCGGCCGGCGAATGCGACACTCTATAATGATTTCTTTCGCCGGAGCATGCCATGGCAAGCGTCTTCAAGACTGATTCCGCGGCGGGCAGGCAGGAACTCTATCGCCGCATGGACCGCGAGAATCTTGCGCCCCTGTGGGAGGTCCTGCACGCGCTGGTGCCGCCGCAGCCGCGCACGCCCTGCCGCCCGGCCTGCTGGAAATACGAGGCGATCCGCCCGTTCATCGTGGAATCGGGCCGCGCGATCACCGCGAAGGAGGCGGTGCGGCGCGTGCTGATTCTCGAGAACCCGGGCATGCGCGGTCAGTCCTGCGTCACGCGCAGTCTGTACTGCGGGCTGCAGTTGATCCTGCCCGGCGAGATCGCGCCTAGCCACCGGCACACGCAGTCGGCGCTGCGCTTCATCGTCGAAGGCGCGGGCGCCTACACCGCGGTGAACGGGGAGCGCACGAGCATGCGGCCGGGCGACTTCATCATCACGCCCGCCTGGACCTGGCACGACCACGGCAATCCGGAGGACGGCGAGCCCGTGGTCTGGATGGACGGCCTGGATATCCCGATGCTGCAGTTCTTCGACGCCGGTTTCGCGGAGAACTACCCCGAGGATGCGCAGCCGGTAACCGCGATCGAGGGCACCTCGCGCGCGCGCTACGGCGCCAACCTCGCGCCGCTCGATGCGGTCGCACCCTTCGGCAAGACCTCGCCGATCTTCAGCTACCCCTACGCGCGCAGCCGCGAGGCGCTCGCCGCGCTGGCAAAGAACGGCGACCCGGACCCCTGCCACGGCTGGAAAATGCAGTTCATCAACCCGCTGACCGGCGGCCCGGCCATGCCCACCATCGGCGCGTTCCTGCAGCTCCTGCCCAAGGGCTTCGCCACCGCGCCCTGCCGCTCCACGGACGCGACCGTCTACTCGGTCGCCGAAGGCACGGGTCGGGCGCAGGTCGGGGGCGAGGCGTACGCCTTCGGCCCGCGCGACACCTTCGTCGTGCCTTCGTGGCAGCCGTTGCGCCTGGAGGCGCGCGAGGAATGCGTGCTGTTCTCGTACTCCGACCGCGCGGCGCAGCTCGCGCTCGGCCTGTGGAGAGAGCAGCGCGGTTGATGAACGAGTACCTCGCCTCCGGCCGCTGCGTCGACAGCGACCATCCGGCGGTGATTGCCTTCGCGACGAGGCACGCCGCGGGCGGGACGCGTCGGGAGCGCGCCGTCGCGCTTTACTACGCGGTCCGCGACCGCATCCGCTACAACCCTTTCCTCGATTATGCGCGGGAGGAAAGCTTTCGGGCGTCCCACTGCATCGTCGCCGGCGAAGGGTTCTGCGTCGGCAAGGCGGCGCTGCTCGCGGCCTGCGCCCGCGTCGACGGCATCGCGGCGCGCGTGGGCTTCGCAGACGTGAAGAATCACCTGACGACCCCGACCTTGCGGGCGCGCATGGGCTCGGATCTTTTCATCTACCACGGCTACACCGAGCTGTTGCTGGAGGGCAAGTGGGTGAAGGCGACGCCGGCGTTCAACGTCGAGCTGTGTCGCAGATTCAAGGTCCTGCCCCTGGAATTCGACGGGCGCGAGGATTCCATCTTCCATCCCTTCGACGAAGGCAACCGCCGGCACATGGAGTACCTGCGAGATCGCGGCAGCCATGCCGACGTGCCGGTCGCCGAAATCATGCATGCATTCCGCGAGGCGTACCCGGCGCTCTACGGGCTGGGCAGCCAGGCCGCGCTGGAGCAGTTCGGCTGAACCCGCGGGAACTCCTCGAGGCCAGCTTTCGCGCGGCAGTCGCCGCGGCGGACCCGCTGCAGATCGTCCCCGCGCACCTGCCCAAGCCGCCCGAGGGGCGGACGCTGGTGCTCGGCGCCGGCAAGGCCGCCGCCGCGATGGCGCTCGCGGTCGAGCGCACGTGGCCCGAGGACAGGAAGCTCGTCGGCATCGCGCTGACTCGCTACGGGCACGGCCTGCCGCTCGAGCGCGTGCGCTGGATCGAGGCGGGCCACCCGATGCCGGACGCGGCCGGCGAGACCGCCGCGCGCGAAATGCTTGCGGCAGCGCGCGCCATCAAGCCGATGGACATGATGCTCGCCCTGCTCTCGGGCGGCGGCTCGGCGCTGCTGTCGCTGCCGGTGGAGGGCGTGACGATCGCCGACCTGCGCGCGGTGACGCGCGACCTGCTGAAGAGCGGCGCCGCGATCCAGGAGATCAACACGGTCCGCAAGCACCTCTCCCAGATCCAGGGCGGGCGGCTCGCGGCCGCCTGCAAGGCGCCGGTGCGCGCGCTCGTCATATCCGACGTGGCTGGCGACGGCGCCACGCATATCGCCTCGGGCCCCTGCTCTCCCGACCCGACCACGTTCCAGGATGCGGTCGATATCCTCAACCGCTTCGAAATCAAGCCGCCGCAGGCGGTGTTGAAGCACCTGATTGCCGGCCTGCGCGGCGAATGCGAAGAAACGCCCAAGCCCGGCGCGGCCGTATTCGAGAACGTCGAGCTGAAGGTGATCGCCAGCGCGCGCGGCTCGATACAAGGGGCGACGAAGGTGTTCGAGCAGAACGGCGTCGCGGCGGTGATCCTCGGGGACTCGGTCACCGGCGAGGCGCGCGAGGTTGCCAAGGTGATGGCCGCGATCGCGAGGGAGATCCGCGCGCACGGCACGCCGTTCCAGCCGCCCGTGGCGCTCATTTCGGGCGGCGAATGCACGGTGACGGTCAGGCACGCCGGAGGTCGCGGCGGGCGCTGCTCCGAGTTCGTGCTCTCGCTGGGCCTGGAACTGGCGGGGCTCGCCGGGGTCCATGCCATCGCCGCCGATACCGATGGCTTCGACGGCACCGAGGACAACGCCGGCGCCGTGCTCGCCCCGGACACGCTCGCGCGCGCGCAGGCGCTGGGCCTGGACGCGCGCAAGGCGCTCGCCAGCCACGACAGCTACGGGTTCTTCGCCGCGCTCGGCGACCTGGTGGTGACCGGACCGACGCGGACCAACGTCAACGATTACCGGGTCATCCTCATCGTCTGAGGGAACACTCGGGGCGTCCTTCGCGCCTGCAAGCCGACCCGGCGATGCAGGCGCCCTCCGGGGGCGATTTCGCAAATCCGGGGCGGCAGGATTCCGCGATATGAGATAAACCAAGTTTGATTATTTGACCGTGCCCGGAACGCGGAGTACAAGCCGTGCTGACCGGGCATCCGCAGAGGAAACAGCCTCCATGCAGAGCTTCGTGCTGAGCGATTTCATCGAATACAGCCAGACGCGGCAGGTGCGCAAGCCGATTTTCAAGGTGCCCGCCTACGTGTCCGACATCGTCTGCTACGAGCCCGGACAGACGACGGCGAGCCATTTCCACCCGGTCCAGGACGAGATCTGGGTCGTGCTCGAAGGTCGCGGCCAGATCAGCGTCGGCGAGGAACGGCTCGCCGTGGGGCCGAGCAGCATGATCTACATCCCCGCGGGCATTCGCCATGGCC
>JADLES010000025.1 GCA_020845995.1 Burkholderiales bacterium
GCGCGCGATCGGCGAGTTGATCGAGATGCGGCCCTGCTTGATGTCGGCCTCGTCGTCGCCGACGATCTGGTAGGTGGCGGGCGGCTTGCCCTTTTCCTCCAGCTCCACCGTCGCGCCGAACACGCAGCGGCCGTCCGCGTCGAGCAGCCTGGGGTCGATGATCTGCGCGTTGCCCAGCTTCGCCTCCAGCTCCGAGATGCGCCCCTCGATGAAGCCCTGGCGCTCGCGCGCGGCGTCGTACTCGGCGTTCTCCGAAAGGTCGCCGTGCGCGCGCGCCTCGGCGATCGCGGCGCTCACGGCCGGCCGTTCGACCGCCTTCAGGCGCTGCAGTTCGGCGCGCAGCAATTCGGCGCCGCGGGTGGTCATCGGGGTCTTGGCCATGGCCTCAGTGTACTTTCCGTCTAGTGCAGTTCGGCGTGCAACTCCTGCAGCCGGTAGGGCTCGAGCGTCGCCAGCGCCCGCATGCCGGTGCAGGCCGCGCGCGCGCCGGCGATGGTGGTATAGTAGGTAAGGCGCTGCGCGAGCGCGGTGGTGCGGATCGAGCGCGAGTCGGCGATCGCGGTGCGCGTGTCTTCGACCGTGTTGACGATCAGGCTGATCTCGCCGTTCTTGATCATGTCGACGATGTGCGGCCGGCCTTCGGCCACCTTGTTGACCACGCTCACCGCCACTCCGCGCTCCTCGATGGCGTGCGCCGTGCCGCGCGTGGCGACCACCGTGAAGCCCAGCTGCACCAGCTCGCGCGCGACTTCGGCGGCGGCCTGCTTGTCGCCATCGCGCACGCTGACGAAGGCGCGGCCGCCGCCGGGCAGCTTCACGCCGGCGGCGATCTGCGACTTGATGAAGGCCTCGCCGAACGAGCGGCCCGAGCCCATCACCTCGCCCGTGGATTTCATCTCCGGCCCGAGGATGGTGTCCACGCCCGGGAACTTGACGAAAGGGAACACCGACTCCTTGACCGAGTAGTACGGCGGCACCACCTCCTGCTGCACGCGCTGGCGCGCGAGCGGGATGCCGGCCATGCAGCGCGCGGCCACCTTGGCCCAGGGCACGCCGGTGGCCTTGGAGACGAAGGGCACGGTGCGCGAGGCGCGCGGGTTGACTTCGAGCACGTAGACCTGCGCGCCGCCGTTCCGCCTCTGGATCGCGAACTGCACGTTCATGAGGCCCACCACGTCGAGCGCGCGCGCCATCAGCACGGTCTGGCGGCGCAACTCGCGCTCGAGCTCGGCGCCGATCGAGTGCGGCGGCAGGCAGCAGGCGGAATCACCCGAATGCACGCCCGCCTGCTCGATATGCTCCATGATCCCCGCCACCAGCACGGTGCCGCCGTCGGACACCGCGTCCACGTCCACCTCGATCGCGTCCGACAGGTAGCGGTCGAGCAGCACGGGGGAATCGTTCGACACGCGCACCGCGTTCTCCATGTACCGCTCGAGATCGGCCTGGTGGTGCACGATCTCCATGGCGCGGCCGCCGAGCACATAGCTCGGGCGCACCACCACCGGGTAGCCGATCTCCTCGGCGAGCTTCACGGCCTGCGCGACCGAGCGCGCGGTGCGGTTGGGCGGCTGCAGCAGCCGCAGCCTGTGCAGCAGCGCCTGGAAACGCTCGCGATCCTCGGCCGCATCGATCATGTCCGCGCTGGTGCCGATGATGGGCACGCCGGCGGCGGCGAGGTCGCGCGCGAGCTTGAGCGGCGTCTGGCCGCCGTACTGCACGATCACGCCGAATGGTTTCTCGCGTTCGACGATCTCGAGCACGTCCTCCAGCGTGAGCGGCTCGAAGTAGAGGCGATCGGAGGTGTCGTAGTCGGTCGAGACCGTCTCCGGGTTGCAGTTGATCATGATGGTCTCGAAGCCGTCCTCGCGCAGCGCGAGCGCCGCGTGCACGCAGCAGTAGTCGAACTCGATCCCCTGGCCGATGCGGTTCGGGCCCCCGCCCAGCACGATCACCTTCTTCCGGTCCGTCGGCTCGGCCTCGCACTCCTCCTCGTAGGTCGAGTACATGTAGGCGGTGCGCGTCGCGAACTCGGCCGCGCAGGTGTCCACGCGCTTGAATACAGGCCGGATGTTCAGGGAATGTCGTTTTCCCCTTACCAGGGATTCCTTGGTTTTCAGGAGAAAAGCGAGGCGGCGATCCGAGAAGCCTTTTCTTTTCAGCGCTCTCATCCTTTCGCCGTCGATATCGTCGAGCGTCAGGTCGTCGAGCGCCATTTCCAGGTCGACGATCTCCTTGATCTGCGCGAGGAACCAGGGATCGATGCGCGTCAGGCGGTGCACTTCCTCCAGCGTGAAGCCGTTCTCGAAGGCGTCGCCCAGGTACCAGATGCGCTCCGGGCCCGGGTCGCCCAGCTCGCGCTCCAGCGTCTCGCGGTCGTCGGTCTTCTGGTTCAGGCCATCGGCGCCCACCTCGAGCCCGCGCAGCGCCTTCTGCAGCGATTCCTGGAAACTGCGGCCGATGGCCATCACCTCGCCCACCGACTTCATCTGCGTGGTGAGGCGGTCGTTGGCCTGCGGGAACTTCTCGAACGCGAAGCGCGGCACCTTGGTGACCACGTAGTCGATGGCCGGCTCGAACGAGGCAGGCGTCGCGCCGCCGGTGACCTCGTTCTTCACCTCGTCCAGCGTGTAGCCCACGGCCAGCTTGGCCGCCACCTTGGCGATCGGGAAGCCGGTCGCCTTCGAGGCGAGGGCCGAGGAGCGCGACACGCGCGGGTTCATCTCGATGATCACCATGCGGCCGTCGGCCGGGTTGATCGCGAACTGCACGTTCGAACCGCCCGTGTCCACGCCGATCTCGCGCAGCACCGCGATCGAGGCGTCGCGCATGATCTGATATTCCTTGTCCGTCAGCGTTTGCGCGGGGGCCACCGTGATCGAGTCGCCGGTGTGCACGCCCATCGGGTCAAGGTTCTCGATCGAGCAGACGATGATGCAGTTGTCCGCCTTGTCGCGGACCACCTCCATCTCGAACTCCTTCCAGCCGATGAGCGACTCCTCGATGAGCAACTCGCGCGTCGGCGAGGCTTCCAGCCCCCGCTCGCAGATGGCGACGAACTCGTCGCGGTTGTAGGCGATGCCGCCGCCCGTGCCGCCGAGCGTGAAGGAAGGGCGGATCACCACCGGAAAGCCGAGCCCCGCCTGCACCTGCAGCGCCTCTTCCATCGAGTGCGCGAGCGCCGAGCGCGCCGAGGCGAGGCCGATGCGCGTCATCGCGGCCTTGAACTTCTCGCGGTCCTCCGCCTTGTCGATCGCCTCGCGCGCAGCGCCGATCATCTCCACGCCGAACTTCTCCAGCACGCCGTTCCTGGCGAGGTCGAGCGCGCAGTTGAGCGCGGTCTGGCCGCCCATGGTCGGCAGCAGCGCGTCCGGACGCTCCTTCTCGATGATGCGCGCCACCGTCTGCCAGGTGATCGGCTCGATGTAGGTGGCGTGCGCCATCTCCGGGTCGGTCATGATGGTGGCCGGGTTGGAATTCACCAGCACCACCCGGTAGCCCTCCTCGCGCAGCGCCTTGCAGGCCTGCGCGCCCGAATAGTCGAACTCGCAGGCCTGGCCGATGACAATCGGTCCGGCGCCGATGATGAGGATGCTCTCTATGTCATTTCTCTTGGGCATTCATCATCTCCGCGAATCGATCGAACAGGTAGCGGATGTCATGCGGACCGGGACTCGCCTCCGGGTGGCCCTGGAAGCAGAATGCCGGGCGGTCGGTGCGCGCGAGGCCCTGCACGGAACCGTCGAACAGGGAAACGTGCGTTCTTCGCAGGCTGGGACCCAGGCTCGATCCGTCCACGGCAAACCCATGGTTCTGGCTGGTGATCACGACCTGGCCGGTATCCAGGTCCTGTACAGGGTGGTTGGCGCCGTGGTGGCCGAACTTCATCTTCAGCGTCTTCGCTCCCGAGGCGAGGCCCAGCAGCTGATGCCCGAGGCAGATGCCGAACACGGGAATGCGCGTGGCGTCGAGGATCTCGCCGATCGCCTCGATCGCGTAGTCGCAGGGCTCGGGGTCGCCCGGGCCGTTCGAGAGAAAAACGCCATCCGGCCTCATCTTCCGCACCTCCCTTGCCGGATAGGTCGCGGGCACGACGGTGACGCGCGCGCCGCGCTCGACGAGCAGGCGCAGGATGTTTCGCTTGATGCCGTAGTCGTAGGCGACGACATGACGCGCGTGCTCGCTCGTTTGCGCAAAGCCCTTGCCGAGCGTCCAGCGGCCCGCGGTCCACTCGTAGGGCTTGTCTGCCGTGACCACCTTGGCGAGATCCATCCCGGCGAGTCCCGGGAACGCCTTTGCCGCCGCGAGCGCCTCGCGCTCATCCCCCCCGCCCGCGATCAAGCAGCCGTTCTGCGCGCCCTTCTCGCGCAGGATGCGCGTCAGGCGGCGCGTGTCGATGTCGGCGATCGCGACCACCTTTCGCTCCCTCAGGTACGCGCTCAAGTCGCCTTTGCTGCGCCAGCTCGAAGCCAGCCGCGGCAGATCGCGCACCACCAGCCCGGCTGCATACACGCCGGCGGCTTCCTCGTCCTCGGCATTGACGCCCGTGTTGCCGATATGGGGATAGGTGAGCGTCACGATCTGGCGGCAGTACGAGGGGTCCGTAAGGATCTCCTGGTAGCCGGTCATCGCGGTGTTGAACACCACCTCGCCCGCGCTCAGGCCGCTCGCGCCGATGGACCGGCCCCGAAACACCGTCCCGTCGGCGAGGACGAGACAGGCGCGGTCGGACACGGTCACGGCGACGGCTCCAGATATGGGCGTAAAAAAGCGGGAGGGCCGCGTACTGCTTGGTGGGCCGTTCCCGCTCGGCTTGAGATGGAGATTATACGCCTACTTCAGTCCGAGCACATCCTTCATGTCGTACAGCCCGGCGCGCCTGCCACGCAGGAACTTGGCGGCACGCAGCGCGCCGAGCGCGTAGGTCATGCGGCTCTGCGAGCGCACCGTCACCTCGACCCGCTCGCCGGTGCCCGCGAAAATCACAGTGTGCTCGCCGACGATGTCGCCGCCGCGGATGGCATGGAACCCGATCTGCCCCGAGGGCCGCGCCCCGGTGTCGCCGCGCCGGCCGTGTACCGCGACTCCGGCAACGTTCCGCTTGGTCACGGAAGCAATGATTTCTCCGAGCCTCAAGGCCGTTCCCGAGGGAGCATCCACCTTGTGGCGATGGTGCGCCTCGACGATCTCGACGTCGAAATCCTCGCCGAGGATCCGGGCCGCGACCTCGGCCAGCCTGAACGCCGCGTTCACCCCCACGGCGAAATTCGGCGACATGGCGATCGGGATCCTGCGGCCCGCGCGCAGGATCGCCTTGCGCAGCGAGTCCGGGATGCCGGTCGTGCCGATCACGATCGCCTTGCCGGCCTTCGCGCAAGCCTGCAGGTGCTCGAGGGTGCCTTCCGGGCGCGTGAAATCGATGAGCACGTCGCCCGCGGCGACCGCCTTCGGGACGTCTGCGCCCACGGTCACACCGCCGAGGCTGCGGCCCACTGCGGGGCTGCCCTCGGCGTCGAGCGCGGCGGCAAGCTGAAGCGACGGGTCCGCAAGCACGCCTTCGGCGAGCGCCTGACCCATCCTGCCGCCCGCGCCGGCCACCACTACCCTGAGCCGTTTCACAGCCCGATCTTCTCCAGCATGCGGCCGAACCAGCCGCGCTCCCGAGCGGGTTCCTCGGCCTTCGTCTCTTCGGTCTTGGTTTCTTCGGTTTTCCTCTCTTCGGGCTTCTTCGCTTCCTCCGCGGGCTTCGCGGCCGCGGGCTCCGGCTTGTCCGCCGGCTCGTCGCTCGCAGCGCGCCAGTTCTGCGTCGTCTCCGCGGGCTCGGCTGCGGCGGCTGGCTTGGCCGGTTCCGCTGCGGGCTTGGCGGATTCGACCGAAGGTCGCGCAAGATCGAATCCGGGCCTGGCGGGCTCGGCCGCGGGCTTCGCCGTCTCGGCCGCGGGCTTCGCCGTCTCGGCCGCCGGCTTGGGCGCCGCAGGCTTGATCTGCGGCACGAAGCCGGTGGGCTGCGGCGACGCCCCTTCCGGGGGCACGAGATCGCCGATGACGCGCGCCAGCCTGTCCTTCTCGAAAACCACCGACAGGTTGCGCTGTTCGCGCTTGCGGTCTGGCGTCTCCCGGTAAAAGACGTAATCCCAGCGATCGGCGTGGAACACGTCCTGCAGCAACGGCGTGCCGAGGACGAAGCGGACCTGCTCCCGCGTCATGCCGAGCTTCAACTGCGCGACCATCTCCTGGGAAATGTAGTTTCCCTGCTGGATGGTGATGCGGTAGGGCTCGAGCCCGGGAATCTTGGGAATCACCTCCGCCGACTTGCAGGCCGGCAGCAGCAGCGCAACGCATAGCGCAAGCGCCCCGGTCGGATTGCGGCGGGCGGCGTCGGTCATGAGCCTATAATGATACTGGATGACCACCGCCCAGAGCCTCAAAGACATCGGCCTCAAGGCCACGCTGCCCCGGCGCAGGATCCTCGAGCTGTTCGAGGCGAGCAAGGTGCGCCACCTCTCGGCCGAGGACGTGTACAAGGCGCTGATCGCGGAGGGCATGGACGTTGGACTCGCCACGGTCTACCGGGTTCTCACACAGTTCGAGCAGGCAGGACTGCTCGCGCGCCAGCACTTCGAGACCGGCAAGGCCGTCTTCGAGCTGAACCAAGGCGGCCACCACGACCACCTCGTCTGCCTGCAGTGCGGGCGCGTCGAGGAGTTCTACGATGGCGACATCGAGAAGCGCCAGGGCGCGATCGCCGCGGAGAAGGGCTTCGCGCTGCGCGGGCATTCGCTCGCGTTGTACGCGGACTGCACGAGGGAGAGCTGCCCGCACCGGCAGGCGTAGCCCTATTTCCCCAGCAGTTCCGCCGCGTGTTTGCGCGTGGTGGCGGTAATCTCGACGCCGCCCAGCATGCGCGCCAGCTCCTCGATGCGCGCGGCGCGATCGAGGCGCGCGACGGCGGTGCTGGGCCGGCCCCTGCCTCCGGACTTCGACACCGACCACTGCTCGCCCGCCTGGGCGGCAACCTGCGGCAGGTGGGTGACGCACAGCACCTGTCGGTCGGCGCCGAGCCTGCGCAGGGCGCGTCCCACGGTTTCGGCCACGGCCCCGCCGATTCCGGCGTCCACCTCGTCGAACACCAGCGTGCCGATCGGCGATGCGCGCACCGCCACCAGCTGGACCGCCAGGCTGATACGCGACATCTCGCCGCCCGAGGCCACCCTGGCGAGCGGCCGCAGCGGCAGGCTCGGATGCGAGGCGGCCTCGAACTCGATGGCTTCAGCGCCGCCCGCCCCCGGCTCGGCGAGCGGCGGCAGCGAGACGGCGAAGCGGCCCCCGCTCATCGCCAGGGACTGCATGGCCCGCGTGACCTCCTTGCCGAGCGCCTGCGCCGCATTCCTGCGCTTCGCCGAGAGCTTCCCCGCGGTCGCATCGTAGCGGCCTTTTGCCGCCGCAACCTCGCGTTGCAGCGCCTCGGGGCTCGCCGCCAGCTCCAGTTCCCTGGAGCGCTGCGCCAGCTCCTGCTCCAGCGCGGGCAGCTCCTGTGGGCGCACGCGGTACTTGCGCGCGGCGGCGTGCAGCGCCTCGATGCGCGCCTCGGCCGTCCGCAAGGCCCCCGGATCGAGGTCCACGCCCGAGGCATAGTCGCGAAGGTCGCGCGCCGCCTCTGCCGCCTGCGCTTCGGCCGACTCGAGCATCGCGACGATGTTCCGCAGCCGGTCGTCGTGCGCCGACAGCGCGCGCAGCCGGCTCGCGACCGCCGAGAGCTGCGGCAGGCAAGCGCCGTCGGATTCCGACAACGCCTCCAGCGACGACTGCGCGCCCGCCAGCAGGCTGGAGCCGTGCGCGAGCCGCTGGTGCCGCGCCGCAAGCGCGTCCCACTCCCCGGCGTCGAGGCCGAGGCGGTGCAGATCGGCGGCCTTCTCCCGCACTTCGAGGCGCTCGGCCTCGCGCTTTTCGAACTGCTCCACCGCCTCGGCCGCGAGCGCTTCCAGCCGGCGCCAGGCGCGCCAGGCCTCGGCGCACTCGCGAGCGAGGTCCTGCGCCCCGGCCTGCGCGTCGAGCAGGGCGCGCTGCGCCGACGCGCGCAGCAGCGACTGGTGCTCGTGCTGGCCGTGGATGTCCACGAGATGTTCGCCGACCTCGCGCAGCTGCGCCTGCGTGGCGGCATGGCCGTTGACGAAGCATCGCGAGCGGCCGGACCGGTCGATCGTGCGCCGCAGGATCACGACGCCGGCATCGCCTTCCAGGCCGGAGTCCTGCAACAGGCCGTTCAGCGGGTTCGCCGGCGCGACCTCGAACTCCCCCGAGATCTCGGCGCGTTCGGCGCCTTCGCGCAGCTGCGCGGCGTCGGCGCGTCCGCCGACCAGCAGCTCGATCGCGTCGACCAGGAGCGACTTGCCCGCTCCGGTCTCGCCGCTCAACACCGTGAAGCCGGCGCCGGGCTCGAGCTCGGCGCGCTCGACCAGCACGAAATCGCGGATTGCGAGGGCACGCAGCATGGATATCGAATGCTGCTCGCGTTCCGGCCCTTCAGGCAAGCCCCGCGGCCGCCTTCTCCTTCATCGGCAGCAGCCACAGGATCGCCGCCAGCTGCAGCAGCGCGAGCACGCCGAAGGCGACCGCATAGCCTTCGGCGGGGTAACGGCCGGCCTCGGCCGGCCATTGGCGCAGCAGGACGCCGATGCCCCATTGGAAGGCGAACGAGGCGAGAAACATGAAGATGTTCGTGGCGGTAACCACGCGGCCGGTCAGGGCGCCGGGAAAGTGCCGGGACAGAACCGCGTAAGGCAGGGCCGCGGCACAGGCGCCGAACCCGTAGAGCATGACCGTGGCCAGCGCCCCGGTGCGCACGCCGGCCGCAAGAACGCCGAACGCGGCCAGGGCGAGGATCATGCCGACCTTGTAGGCCGTGAGGCGCGCGGCCATGCGGTCGGCCAGGGTGCCGAAGAGGACCGAGCCGACGCCGTAGGCGAGCGAGCCCGCGAGCAGCGTGCGCGCCACCTCGGCGCGCTGCATCCCGGCGATGTCGGCGAGCCAGGGCGCGAGCCAGAGCCCCTGCAGCGCCTGGTAGCCGCCGTGCACGACCACCAGCGGCAGCGCCACGCGCCAGAAATAGACGCTGGCGAGGACGACTCCGATCTCGGAGAACTGGCGCGACCATGTCTCCCCCGCCCCGGGCAGCGGCTTCTCAGGCACCGCGAAGTAGATCAGCGCCGAGACCCCCGCGCTGGCGGCCGCCAGCAGGTAGAACACGGCCCGCCACCCGGCCTCGCCCGCGAGCACCTCCACCGGCGCGGTCGCCGCCATCGCGCCCAGGGCGCCGATGGCGAGGATCCAGCCGTTCAGGGTCGCCAGCCGAGACAGGGGAAACCACAGCGTGAAAGCCTTGATCGAGCCCATCAGACAGCCCGAGACGCCCAGGCCGAGCAGCGCGCGCCCCAGCGCGAGCATCGCCACGCCCTGCGCGAGCGCGAACGCGATGCCGCCCGCGGCGGCGACGAGAAGCAGCGCCGCGAGCACGCGCCGCGGCCCGAAGCGATCAAGCAGCACGCCGAGCGGAACCTGGAAAGCCGCGAAGGCGAGAAAGTAGGCGCTCGTGAGCAGGCCCAGATCCGAGGGCGACAGCGCGAAGTCCGCCGCGAGGTCGCGCGCGATGACCGCGTTGACGTAGCGCAGCAGGATCGAAAGGAAGAAGCCGCCCGCGAACGGAACGAAGACGATCGCGATCAGCCGGGCGGGAAGGGCCGCGCGCAGGCCCGACGGCTCGACGCTCACTCCTCGGGCTTGGTTCCCACAGCGTTGCTCCAGCGCAGCTTCTCCCGCAGCATCGTGAAATAGCTGTAGCCGGGCGGATGCACGAAGCGGATCGCGTCGGCCGAGCGGCGCAGCAGGAGGCGGTCGCGCTCGTGCAGGTCGGTGAGCGCGAAGCCGTCGAAGTGCGCGCGCGCGTCCACCGCGCGCAGCAGCTCGATCTCGATCACGCTGGAATCGCTCACGCTGATCGGCCGCGCCGACAACACGTGCGGGTTGAGCGGCACCAGCGCGAAGGCCGGCACCGTCGGCTGCAGGATCGGACCCTGCGCCGAGAGCGCGTAGGCGGTGGAGCCGGTCGGCGTGGCGATGATCACGCCGTCGGCACGCAAGCGGTAGACGTATTCGCCGTTGATGGTCAGCTTGAATTCGATCAGCCGCGCCTGCGATCCCTTGGTGAGCACCGCCTCGTTCAGCGCGACGGTGCGCAGCACCGCCTCCTTGCCGCGCAGGATCTCGGCTTCGAGCAGCGCCCGTTCTTCGATGACGTGGCGGCCTTCCAGGATCGCGCTCACCGCTTCGCTCATCTGCGAGAGCGCGATGTCGGTCATGAAGCCGAGGCGCCCCTGGTTGACGCCCGCCAGCGGCACCCTGTGGCGCGCGAGCTTGCGCGCCGCCGCGAGCATGGTGCCGTCGCCGCCGAGCACGATCGCCAGGTCGCAGTCGCGCCCGATCTCGTCGAAGGTCGCGCCTTCGCCGCCCGCGCCGCCCGGCTCGAGGCTCGCCTCGGTCTCCTTCTCGATCCGCACCTCGCAGCCGCGCGCACGCAGCAACTCGCGCAAGGCGCGCAGCGAATGCGCCACTTCCGGCGTCGGCTTGCCGACCAGGGCGACGCGGCGGAACGCGGGGCGCAGCGGCGGCTTGGGCGGCATCGGGCGATTCTAACTGTAGAATCGCGCGATGCTGGACAAACGCGCCCAGGTCCTGCTCAAGACGCTGATCGAGCGCTACATCGCCGAGGGCCAGCCGGTCGGCTCGCGCACCCTGTCGCGCCACTCGGGGCTCGATCTCTCGCCGGCGACGATCCGCAACGTGATGGCCGACCTCGAGGAGCTGGGACTGATCGCGAGCCCGCACACCTCGGCCGGGCGCGTGCCGACGCCGCTCGGCTACCGCTTCTTCGTCGACACGCTGCTGGTGGTGAAGCCGCTCGAGTCCGTCGAGCTGCACCAGCTGGAGGGCCACCTGCACCCGAACAATCCGCAGCGCGCGATCAAGGCCGCCTCGCAATTGCTCTCGCAGCTGAGCAGCTTCGCCGGCATCGTCATGGCGCCGCGGCGGCGCGCGCTCAGCTTCCGGCAGATCGAGTTCCTGCGCCTGTCGGAAAAGCGCATCCTGCTGATCGTGGTGACGCCCGAGGGCGACGTGCTCAACCGCGTCCTCTTCACCGAGCGCGACTATTCGCCCGCGGAGCTGGTCGCCGCCGCCAACTTCATCAACCAGAACTACTCCGGTCACAGCTTCGAGGACATCCGCCAGCGCCTGCACGAGGAGCTGCGCCGCATCCGCCAGGACCTGATGTCGCTGATGAGCATCGCGCTGGAGGCGAGCGACCAGGCGGTATCCGAGGGCAACGAACCCTACGTGATCTCGGGCGAGCGCAACCTGCTCGCCGCGCAGGACCTCGCGCAGGACATGAGCCGCATGCGCCAGCTGTTCGAGCTGTTCGAGCGCAAGACGCTGCTGGTGCAGATCCTCGACCTGTCGCTGCGCAGCGAGGGCGTGCAGATCTTCATCGGCGGCGAATCGGGTGTCGGCGCGCCCGACGAGGTGAGCGTGGTGACCGCGCCCTACAAGGTGGGCGGTGAAGTGGTCGGCACGGTCGGCGTGATCGGCCCGACGCGCATGGCCTACGACCGCGTGGTGCCGATCGTCGATGTCACCGCCAAGCTCCTCTCCAGCGCGCTGTCGCAGACCTGACGCGCAGCGGCAGCGGCCCTGGACGGCATTCTCCTCGTCAACCTCGGCACGCCTTCGGCGCCCACGCCCGAGGCGGTGCGCAGCTATCTTGCGGAGTTCCTGTCCGACCCGCGCGTCGTCGAGCTGCCGCGCTGGCTCTGGTTACCCGTTCTTTATGGTTTTGTCCTGAGAACAAGACCAAGAGCAACCGCCCGGAAGTACTCGGCTATCTGGACGCCGCAGGGCTCGCCACTCGCGGTGCACACGCGGCAGCAGGCGCTGCTGCTCGGCAAGCTGCTCGCCGAGCGCGGCGTCAAGGTCGCGCACGCAATGCGCTACGGCGAGCCGTCCATCGCCAACGGCCTGAAGGCGCTGGCCGGCTGCCAGGTGACCGTGCTGCCGCTCTACCCGCAGTTTTCCCGCAGCACGACCGAGAGCGTGCGCGACGTTCTGCCGCAAGGCACGAGGATGATCGAACAGTTCCACGATCACCCGGCCTACATCAAGGCGCTCGCTGCGATTGTGCAACGCCACTGGGCAGCACATGGCAAGGCAAAGCTGCTGATGAGCTTCCACGGCCTGCCCAAGCGCGCGATCGAGCGCGGCGACCCCTACCAGGCGCAATGCCTCGCCACCGCGAAGATCCTCGCCGGCACGCTGCGACTGGCGCCGGCCGACTACCAGGTGAGCTTCCAGTCGCGCTTCGGCGCCGCGGAATGGCTCAAACCCTACACACAGCCAGCGCTGGTCGACCTCGCGCGCGCGGGTGTGAAGCGCGTCGACGTCCTCTGCCCCGGGTTCGTGTCCGATTGCCTGGAGACGCTCGAAGAGATCGCCATCGAGGGCAGGAAGGTCTTTCTCGCCGCGGGAGGCGCGGAATTCCACGCCCTGCCCTGCCTGAACGAGAGCGGGGAATGGATCGCCGCGCTCGCGCAGATTGTCGGCAAGAACCTGGGCTAGCGGCGCAGGCCTACCCCTTCAGCCGCGCCCGCAGGCGGCCGGTCGTCTGCCCGCGGTCGAGCTTCGAGGCGGCGATGTCGAGAACCATGGATTCCCAATCGTCGATCGCCTTGGCGGGCAATCCGGGGTCGGCAAGCAGGCCGTTGGCGTCCAGGAATACGAGCGCCGCAGCGAGCGCGGTGCGCTTGTTGCCGTCCGCGAAGGGGTGGTTGCGACAGAGGTAGAACAGGTATGCCGCCGCGACCTCGATGGGATCGTCGATCAGCCGCTGCCCGCCGAAGGACGCCTGCGGCGCGGCGACCGCGGATTCCAGCAGTCCGACATCGCGCAACCCCGGCAGCCCGCCATGTGCGGCAAGCACCTCGGCATGGATCGCCAGCACGCCCGCCACGTCGAGGTGGCGCAGCGGCTGCTCAGGCAAGGCGCTTGAAGAGCCGGGAATTGCGCCGGATCAGCCGCTTGGCAGCGGCGCCGGCCGCCGACGCGGCAACGCCCGTCCGCATCGGCGTGAGCGTGATGCTGCCGCCCTCGTGCACCGTGACGTTCACCTGGTCGCCCACCTTGAGGCCGGCGATCTCGAGCAGCGCGGCGTCGAAAATCAGGCCCTGCGAGTTGCCGATTCTGGTGATCGCTTTGATCATGCGGCATGTTAAACAATGTTTAACATGCGATCAAGGCCCGCAGACCTTGAAAACGGCGCCTACGGCCCAACCTGCAAGCTTTGCGCAGCCCGGACCACGTCGCCGCCATGTCGGAAATCCGTTCCCATTCAGATACTTCAGGTGCAGAGCCCGCCTCCGCCGAAGAGCAAACCCTGGAGAGACTCCTCGCCGACGCCCAGGCCCGCCTGGAGCAGCAAAAGGAGGCCTGGATGCGCGCCGCCGCCGATGCCGACAATGCGCGCAAGCGCGCCCGCGCCGACGTCGAAGCCGCCCACAAGTTCGCGATCGAGCGCTTCGCCGAGAGCCTGCTGCCGGTCATCGACAGCATGGAGGCGGCGCTGCAGTCGAAAGACGTGAGCGGAGTCGAGATTACCTGCCGGCAGCTCAAGTCCGCCCTGGAGAAAGTCAGCGTGCAGGAAATCGGCGCCGCCCCCGGCGGGCGGTTCGATCCCAACTGGCATCAGGCGATGGCGGTGGTCGAATCCGCGGCCGAGCCCAATACCATCGTCGAGGTCATGGCGAAAGGCTACCGGCTGCACGACCGGGTGCTGCGCCCGGCGCTGGTCACCGTCGCCAAAGCCCTTGAAAACAAGGGCGGAAACCCCATCTCCGAGGGAACCACGAACCCGAACTGAGGAACCGCTATGAGCAAGATCATCGGCATCGACCTGGGCACCACGAATTCCTGCGTCTCCATCATGGAGGGCGGCAAGCCCAAGGTGATCGAGAACTCCGAAGGCGCGCGCACCACGCCCTCGATCGTCGCCTACACCGAAGACGGCGACATCCTCGTCGGCGCGCCGGCCAAGCGCCAGGCCGTCACCAACGCGAAGAACACCCTGTTCGCGGTGAAGCGGCTGATCGGCCGCAAGTTCGATGAGAGGGAGGTGCAGAAGGACATCGGCCTGATGCCCTTCGCGATCGTCAGGAACGACAACGGCGACGCCTGGGTCGAGGCGCGCGGCAAGAAGATCGCGCCGCCGCAGGTCTCGGCCGAAGTCCTGCGCAAGATGAAGAAGACCGCCGAGGACTACCTGGGCGAGGAAGTGAGCGAGGCGGTGATCACGGTGCCCGCGTATTTCAACGACTCGCAGCGCCAGGCGACCAAGGATGCCGGCCGCATCGCGGGCCTGGAAGTGAAACGCATCATCAACGAGCCCACCGCGGCCGCTCTCGCCTTCGGCCTGGACAAGAAGGAAGGCAAAGACCGCAAGATCGCGGTCTATGACCTGGGCGGCGGCACGTTCGACATCTCCATCATCGACATCGCCGCGGTCGAGGGCGAGCACCAGTTCGAGGTGCTCTCGACCAACGGCGACACCTTCCTGGGCGGCGAGGACTTCGACCAGCGCCTGATCGACCACATCGTCGAGGAGTTCAAGCAAAAGAGCGGCGTCGACCTCGCCAAGGACGCGATCGCGCTGCAGCGCGTGAAGTCCGCGGCCGAGCGAGCCAAGATCGAACTCTCCTCCAGCCAGCAGACCGAGATCAACGAGCCCTACATCGCGATGGCGAACGGCGCGCCGCAGCACCTGACCATGAAGCTCACGCGCGCGAAATTCGAGTCGCTGGTGGACGACCTCATCGGCAAGACGATCGAGCCCTGCCGCACCGCGATCAAGGACGCGGGCGTCAGCGTGGGCGACATCCAGGACGTGATCCTGGTGGGCGGCATGACGCGCATGCCCAAGGTCGTGGACAAGGTGCGCGAGTTCTTCGGCAAGGAACCGAGAAAGGACGTCAACCCCGACGAGGCCGTGGCCGTGGGCGCAGCGATCCAGGCCGGCGTGCTCAAAGGCGACGTCAAGGACGTGCTGCTGCTCGACGTGACGCCGCTGTCGCTCGGCATCGAGACGCTGGGCGGCGTGATGACCAAGCTCATCCAGAAGAACACCACCATCCCGACCAAGGCGCAGCAGGTGTTCTCGACCGCGGAGGACAACCAGACCGCGGTGACCATCCACGTGCTGCAGGGCGAGCGCGACATGGCGGGCGGCAACAAGTCGCTCGGCCAGTTCAACCTCACCGAGATCGCGCCGGCGCCGCGCGGCCTGCCGCAGATCGAGGTGATGTTCGACATCGACGCCAACGGCATCCTGCACGTCACCGCCAAGGACAAGGCCACCGGCAAGGAAGCCAAGATCAAGATCCAGGCGGGCTCGGGCCTCAGCGAGGAGGAAATCAAGCGCATGGTGGCCGATGCCGAATCGCACGCCGAGGAGGACCGCAAGGCGCTCGAGCTGGTGAATGCGCGCAACCAGTGCGAGGCGCTCGTGCACTCGGTGAGGAAGTCGCTCGCCGAGCACGGGGACAAGATCGAGTCGGGCGAGAAGGCGAAGATCGAGTCCGCGCTCAAGGACGCGGAATCGGTCCTGAAATCGGAGAACAAGGCCGACATCGACGTGAAAGCGCAGGCTCTGGCGCAGGCCGCGCAGAAGCTGGGGGAGAAGGTCTACGCCGCGGAGCAGGCGAAGCAGCAGGCGGCCGGCGCGGAGGCCAAGCCGGCGGAAGGCAAGAAGGACGACGGTAACGTCGTCGATGCCGAATACACCGAGGTCAAGGACAAGAAAA
>JADLES010000026.1 GCA_020845995.1 Burkholderiales bacterium
AGCGCCGTCACCGCCGCGGTCATGGCGGCGTCCGGGATGTCGTTGAGGTCCAGATCGAAAGGCGCGAGCCTGCCCGAGTCGGGCGCGGAAACCTCGATCCAGTCCGGGCCGATCTCCACTTTCGCGCCCATCTGCGCGAGCACCTCGGTGAAACGCACGTCGCCCTGGATGCTGTCGCGCCCCGCGCCAAGCACGCGCACCGGCCCCCCGCCGATCGCGCCCGCGGCGAGGAAGTACGAGGCCGAGGAGGCGTCGCCCTCGACGTAGATTTCCTCGGGCGCGACGTACGAATAGCCCGGCACGTCGAAGGACTTCCAGCCGTTCACGCGCACCTCCACCCCGAACTTGCGCATCAGGTTCAGCGTGATCGCGACGTAGGGCTTGGAGATCAGCTCGCCGACGATCTCCACGGTACCGCCGCCCGCCAGCGGCAGGGCGATGAGCAGCGCGGAGAGGTACTGCGAGGAGGTATTGCCGCGCACCATGACGTGGTCCGAGATCTTGATCGTCCCGGGGTGGATCGCCAGCGGCGGATAGCCCTCGTTGCCCGCATAATCGATCTGCGCGCCGATGCCGCGCAGCGGCTCCACCAGGTCGCGGATCGGCCGCTCGTGCATGCGCGGCTTGCCCATCAACCGGTATTCGCCGCCCGACCGGGCGAGCGCCGCGGTGAGCGGCCGGAACGCGGTGCCCGCATTGCCGAGAAACAGATCCATCTTCTTGCAGGGGATGGCGCCCGCGCCGTTCACCACCATGGTCGCGAAGTCGCGCAGGTCGATGACGATGTCCAGCTTCTGCAGCGCGCCCAGCATCACGCGCGTGTCCTCCGCATCGAGCAGGCCGTGCACCCGCGTCGCCCCCTTGGCGAGCGCGGCGAGCAGCAGCACGCGGTTGGAGATGCTCTTGGAGCCCGGCAGCCGGACCGTGCCGGCGGCGCGACCCGCCGGCGCGAGTTCGAGCTGCCTCACCCGTATTCCCCGTTCAGCCAGCGTTCCCTGGCGGCGCGCGCCTCGGCGAAGAGCCTTTCGAGCTGTCCCACGTCTTTTGCCTGCAGGGCCTTCTCGAATCTGCGCAGCGCCCCCGAAAATTTCGCGATTTCTGCGAGCAGCCGGTCGCTGTTGGCGATACAGATGTCGCGCCACATCTCCGGGTGGCTCGAGGCGATGCGCGTGAAGTCGCGGAAGCCGCCCGCCGCGTAGCCGAACAGCTGCGCCGCGTCCGGCCGGCCGGCGATTTCGCCCACCAGCGCGTAGGCGAGCAGGTGCGGCAGGTGGCTGACGGCGGCGAAGAGGGCATCGTGCGCCTCGGGCGTCATGAGCGAAGTCGTCGCTCCCAGCGCCTCCCACACGTCCCGGGCGACGCGCACTTTCTCCGGCGCGTTCTCCTCAAGCGGCGTCAGCACCACCTTCCTTCCACGAAACAGGTCCGCGCTCGCCGCGCCGGCGCCGCTTTTCTCGGCGCCCGCGATCGGGTGCGCCGGCACGAATTGCGCGCAGCGCTCGCCGAGACCGCTCCGCGCCGCGGCGACCACGTCGCGCTTGGTGCTGCCTCCGTCCGTCACCAGCGCTGCGGGCATGAGGTCCTTCGCCATGGACGCAACGGCCTGCGGGAATTGCGCCACCGGCGTTGCCAGCAGGACCAGATCCGCGTCCGTCACGGCCTTGCCGATCTCGGTTTCGAACGCATCGATTGCGCCGCGTTCGAGCGCAAGTTCGAGATTCGCCACGCCGCGCCCGACCCCAACGATGCGGCCGCAGCGCTTCGCCGCCTTCAGCGCCAGGCCGAAGGAGCCGCCGATGAGCCCGACGCCGACAATGGCGACCTTCCCGAAAACCATTATTCCTTGAGGCTCGCCGCGAGCGCGGCGAGGAAACGCTCGTTCTCCGCGGCGGTGCCGATGGTGATGCGAAGGTGCTCGGGTAGCTGGTAGGGCCCGCCCACCGGCCGCACGATGACGCCGCGCCTGAGCATCCGCCGGAAGATCTCGTTCGCCTTGCCGACGCGCACGCTGATGAAGTTCCCGCAGGACGGGATCCAGTCCAGCCCGAGCGCGCGCGCACCCTCCTCGACCTGGCGCATGCCCTGCAGGTTGGCCGCGAAGCTGCGCGCGACGAACTCCATGTCGTCCAGCGCCGCCGTCGCGGCGGCGAGCGCGAGACTGTTGACGTTGAAGGGCTGGCGCACGCGGTTCATGATGTCCGCGACCGAGGCGTGGGCGAGCGCGTAGCCGACCCGCAGACCCGCCAGTCCGTAGGCCTTGGAAAAGGTGCGCGTCACGATCAGGTTCGGATGGCGTCGCAGCCATTTCACGGTCTCGGCCTTCAGCTCCGGCGGCAGGTATTCGTTGTAGGCTTCGTCGATCACCACCAGCACGCGCTCGGGAACCCGCCTGAGAAAGCCCTCCAGTGCGTCCGCGCGCAGCAGCGTGCCGGTGGGGTTGTTCGGATTGGCGATCCAGACGACGTAGGTCTCGTCGTCGATCGCCGCGGCCATGGCATCCAGGTCATGGCCGTAGTCCTTCGCCGGCACCGCGATGCCGCGCGCGCCGCGCGCCTGCGTGGCGAGGGGGTAGACCGCGAAGCAGTGCTGCGCGTAGACCGCCGCGCGCCCCGGCCCGAGGAAGGCGTGCGCCACCAGCTCGAGCACGTCGTTCGAGCCGTTGCCGAGGACGATGCAGGCCGGCTCCACCCCGTAGCGGCGGCTGAGCGCGATCTTCAGGTCGTGGCCGTTGCCGTCCGGGTAGCGCGCGATCTCACCCAGCGCCCCCTCGATCGCGGCGCGCGTGCGCGGCCCGATGCCGGCCGGGTTCTCGTTCGAGGCGAGTTTGACGATGTTCTGTTCCTTCAGCCCCAGCTCGCGCGCGAGCTCCGAGATCGGCTTGCCGGGCTGGTAGGGCGCGATCGAGCGCACGTACGACGGGGACAGTTCGCAGGGATCGATGACCATTCGCTCTCCTTGTTACCAACCTGTCGCAGGGTAGGAGCCGAGCACCTTCAGGAAGGGCGCGCGCGACTTCAGCTCGGCGATCGCCGCCGCGACGCGCGTGTCGGCCTGGTGCCCCTCGACGTCGACGAAGAACACGTATTCCCAGCGCGAAGCGCGCGCCACCGCCGGCCGGGATTCGATGCGGGTCATGCTCACGCCGTTGGCGGCGATTGGCGTGAGCAGCGCGTGCACCGCGCCCGGCTTGTTCTCCGCCGACATCACGAGCGAAGTGCGGTCGCGGCCCGTGGGCGCGGACTCGACGCGGCCGAGCACCAGGAACCGCGTCGTGTTGTTCGGGCTGTCCTCGATGCCGTGCGCGAGCACCCGCAGCCGGTACAGGTCGGCGGCGGCCTCGCCCGCGATCGCCGCCGCGCCCTTTTCCCTCCTCGCGCGCCGCGCCGCCTCGGCGTTGGAGCCGACCGGGATACGCTCGGCCATCGGCAGGTGCTGGCCGAGCCAGCCGTTGCATTGCGCCAGCGACTGGGCGTGCGAATAGACCTTGCGCACGCCCTTCAGGCTCCGCGTCTCCGAAAGCAGGTTTTGCCTGACCCTCAGGTCGACCTCGCCGCAGATCTTCAGCGACGTGGTGACCAGGAGGTCGAGCGTGCGCCCGACCGCGCCGTCGGTGGAGTTCTCCACCGGCGCCACCGCAAACTGCGCCGCGCCGGACTCGGCGCTGCGAAAAGCCTCGTCGATGGTCGCGACCGGCTGCGCTTCGACGCGCTGGCCGAAATGCTGGCGCACCGCCTGCTCGCTGAAGGTCCCCCGCGGTCCGAGGAAGGCGACGCGGATCTCCTGCTCGAGCGCCCGGCAGGCGGAAATGATCTCGCGGAACACGCCCACCGCGCTCTCGGCGGGCAGCGCCCGCGGGCCGGCGGCGTCGCTGCGCGCCGCCACGCGGCGCAGGATTTCGCTCTCGCGCTCGGGGCGGTACGCGGGCGCGCCGGCCTTCAGCTCGCCGACGCGGCGCGCCAGCGCCGCGCGGCGCTGGAGGAGCTCGAGCAATTGCGCGTCGGCCGCGTCGATCTCCAGTCGCAGCCTGCCGATCTCCCGTTCGCTCATTCGCCGGCCGGCAGGTAGCGCACGGCGAGCACGCCCTTGATCGCGCCCAGCTCGTCCACCACGGCCGCGGGCACGGGGCTGTCCACGTCGACCAGCGTGTACGCCATCTCGCCCTTGGACTTGTTCAGCATGTTGTGAATGTTGATCCCCCGGTCCCCCATCGCCTGCGAAATGCGCGCGAGCATGTTCGGCGCGTTGGCGTTGGCGATGGCGAGCCGGTAGGGCGACTCGCGCGGCATCTGCGCATCCGGAAAGTTGACCGCGTTCAGCATGCTGCCGTGGTCGAAATAGCCGAGCAGCTGCTCGGCGACCATGATCGCGCAGTTGTCCTCGGCCTCTCCGGTGGAGGCGCCCAGGTGCGGCAGCGCCACCACGCCGGGCCGCCCGATCAGCCGCGCCGACGGAAAGTCGGTCACGTAGCAGCGCAACTGCTTCGCCGACAGCGCCTGCAGCACCGCCGTGTCGTCCACGATCCCTTCGCGCGAGAAATTGAGCAGCACCGCCTCGCGCCGCATCAGCCGCAGGTTCTTCGCGTTGACCAGGTCGCGCGTCTTCTCGACCAGCGGCACGTGCAGGGTGACGAAATCGCTCGCGCGCAGCAGCTCCTCCGCCGAATGCGCCTTGCGCACCTGCGAGGGCAGGCTCCAGGCCGCGTCGACGGTGATCTCCGGGTCATAGCCGAGCACGTTCATGCCGAGGCGGATGGCCGCGTCGGCGACCAGGCTGCCGATTTTTCCGAGGCCGATCACGCCCAGCGTGTGGCCCGGCAGCTCAACGCCCGCGTAGGCCTTCTTGCCCGCCTCCACTTTCTTGTCGAGGTCCTTGTCGCCGGTGTCCAGGCCGCGGACGAAATCCAGCGCCGGCGCGAGGTTCCGCGCCGCGATCAGCAGCCCGGCGATCACCAGTTCCTTCACCGCGTTGGCGTTCGCCCCCGGCGCGTTGAACACCGGCACCCCGAGCCGCGAAAGCTGCGCCACCGGAATGTTGTTCACGCCGGCGCCGGCGCGCGCCACCGCCTTCAGGTTGGCGTCGAATTTCATCGAATGCATGTCGGCCGAGCGCACCAGGATCACGTCGGGCGATCTCGCCTCCTTGACGATGTTGTAGCGCTCCGCGGGCAAGCGCTCCAGGCCCGCCGGCGAGATCGGATTAAGCACCAGCACTTCCAGCCTGCGCGCCGCTTCAGCCATGCTTCGCCTCGAATTCCTTCATGTAGGCGGCGAGCCGCCGCACGCCCTCGATCGGCATCGCGTTGTAGATCGACGCGCGCATGCCGCCCACCGAGCGATGGCCCTTCAACTGGACCATGCCCGCCTGCTCCGCGCCCTTGAGGAAGGCCCCGTCCAGCGCGGCGTCCCTGAGCGTGAACGGCACGTTCATGCGCGAGCGGTCCTGCGGCCGCACCGGGTTGCGGTAGAAGCCGCTGGCGTCGATCGTCTCGTAGAGCAGCTTCGCCTTGGCCGCGTTGCGCTTCTCCATCTCGGCGAGCCCGCCCTGCGCCTTCAGCCACTTGAAGACCAGCCCGGCGATGTAGATCGAGTAGGTCGCCGGCGTGTTGAGCATCGAGTCCGCCGCCGCCTGCTGCCGGTAATCCATCACCGAGGGCGTGCCCTCCGCCGCCTTGCCGATGAGGTCGTCGCGCACGATGACGATGGTGAGGCCGGCCGGCCCGATGTTCTTCTGCGCGCCGGCGTAGATCAGGCCGAATTTCGACACGTCGAGCGGCCGCGACAGGATGTGCGACGACGCATCCGCGACCAGAGGAACGGGGCTTTCCGGAATCCAGTGCGCTTCCACACCCCCGATCGTTTCGTTGGAGCAGTAGTGCAGATATGCCGCGTCGCTTCTGATCTGAAAAGCTTCTTGAGAGGGGAAATACGTAAAGGCTTGATCCTCGGAAGAGGCAGCGACGTGCACGTCGCAGTAGGCCTGCGCTTCCTTGATCGCCTTCTTCGACCATTCGCCGGTGGCCACGTAGTCCGCCCTGCCCCGGCCGGCAAGCAGGTTCATCGGGATCTGCGCGAACTGCAGCGTCGCGCCGCCCTGCAGGAAGAGCAGCTTGTGGCTCTTCGGCACCGCGAGCAGCTCGCGCAGGTCCTGCTCCGCCTCGGCGGCGATCGCAATGAATTCCTTGCCGCGGTGACTCATCTCCATCACGCACATGCCGGCGCCGCGCCAGTCGAGCATCTCGTCGCCGGCGCGCGTGAGCACTTCCTCGGGCAGGACCGCGGGTCCCGCGCTGAAATTGAAGATTCTGGACATCAGTGCAGTGTCGGGCCTTCGCCCTCCGTCTTGTGCGGGACCGCTTCCTCCTGGGAGCCGTTCCCGCCGTTGCCCCCGTTGCCGTCCATCTCGTCGCGTTCCACGATCCGCTCGACGCCCGCCAGCTTCTCGCCTTCGCCGAGGGCGATCAGCGTCACGCCCTGCGTGGAGCGGCCCTGCTCGCGGATCTCGGACACCGCGCTGCGGATCAGCACCCCGCCGGTCGAGATCAGCATCACCTCGTCCTGGTCGTCGACCAGCACCGCGCCGACCAGCGCGCCGTTGCGCTCGCTCGCCTGGATGGCGATCATGCCCATGCCGCCGCGGCCGTGGCGCGTGTACTCGGCGATGGGGGTGCGCTTGCCGAAACCGTTCTCGGTGGCCGTGAGCACGGTCTGGCGCTCGTCGCGGGCCGCCAGCATGCACACCACCTTGCGGCTGCCGTCCTCGGGCAGGCGCATGCCGCGCACCCCGGTCGCCTGCCGCCCCATCGGCCGCACGGCGTCCTCGTGGAAACGGATCGCCTTGCCTTCCGAGGAGAACAGCATCACGTCGGTCTTGCCGTCGGTGAGCGCGGCGCCGATCAGGAAGTCGCCCTCGTCCAGGCCCACCGCGATGATGCCCGAGGGCCGCGGGCGCGAGAACTCCGCGAGCGGGGTCTTCTTCACCGTGCCCTGCGAGGTCGCCATGAAGACGAAATGGTTCTCGTCGAACTCCTTCACCGGCACCACGGCGGTGATCTTCTCGCCCTCCTCGAGCGGGAACATGTTCACCACCGGCTTGCCGCGCGAGGTGCGGCCGCCCTGCGGCACCTCGAACACCTTGAGCCAGTAAAGGCGCCCGCGGTTCGAGAAGCACAGCAGGTAGTCGTGCGAGTGGGCGACGAACATGCGCTCGATGAAGTCGTCGTCCTTGGTCGTGGCCGCGGTCCGGCCGCGGCCGCCGCGGCGCTGCGCGCGGTAATCGGCGAGCGGCTGCGACTTGACGTAGCCGCCGTGCGAGAAGGTGACCACCATGTCCTGCGGCGCGATCAGGTCCTCGATGGAGATGTCCTCGGCCACCGTGACGATCTCGCTGCGGCGCCGGTCGCCGAACTCCTCCTTCACGCGCTTGAGCTCCTCGCCGATGATCGCGGTGATGCGCGCGGGCTTGTCGAGGATGTCGAGCAGATCCGCGATCAGCGTCATCACTTCGCGGTATTCGCCGCGGATCTTGTCCTGCTCCAGGCCCGTGAGGCGCTGCAGCCGCAGCTCGAGGATCGCCTGCGCCTGCTCTTCCGACAGCCGGTAGCCATCGGCCTTGAGTCCGAACTCGGCGGACAGGCCCTCGGGCCGGTACTTATTGAAGTCGCTCTCTTGCAAAAGACCCTTGACCAGCGCGGAGCGCCACGCCCTTGCCATCAGCTCGCGCTTCGCGTCCGCCGGCGACGGCGCCTTCTTGATCAGCTCGATCAGCTCGTCGACGTTGGAGAGGGCGACCGCGAGGCCCTCCAGCACGTGGCCGCGCTCGCGCGCCTTCTTCAGGTCGTAGGCGGTGCGGCGCGTCACCACTTCGCGGCGGTGTCCGAGGAAGGCGTCGAGCAGCTCCTTCAGGTTGAGCACCCGCGGCTGGTTCTCCACCAGCGCGACCATGTTCATGCCGAAGCTGTCCTGCAGCTGGGTCTGTTTGTAGAGGTTGTTGAGCACCACCTCGGGCAGCTCGCCGCGCTTCAATTCGATCACCACGCGGATGCCCTGCTTGTCGGATTCGTCGCGGATGTCGGAGATGCCCTCGAGCCTCTTCTCGTTGACCATCTCGGCGATGCGCTCGAGCAGCGCCTTCTTGTTCACCTGGTACGGCAGCTCGTCGACGATGATCGCCTGCCGGTCCTTGCCGGCATCCTCGAAGTGGGTGCGCGCGCGCATCACCACGCGGCCGCGGCCCGTGCGGTAGCCCTCGTGCACGCCGGCGATGCCGTAGATGATTCCCGCGGTCGGGAAGTCCGGCGCGGGCATGCGCTTGATCAGCTCCTCGATCGCGCAATGCGGGTCGCCCAGCAGCAGCAGGCAGGCCTCGACCACCTCGGTCAGGTTGTGCGGCGGGATGTTGGTCGCCATGCCGACCGCGATCCCCGAGGAGCCGTTCAGCAGAAGATTCGGGATGCGCGAGGGCAGCACCGTCGGCTCGCGCTCCTTGCCGTCGTAGTTGTCGGCGAAATCGACCGTCTCCTTGTCGATGTCGGCGAGCAGCTCGGCCGACAGGCGTTCCAGCCGGCATTCGGTATAGCGGTAGGCGGCGGCATTGTCGCCGTCCACCGAGCCGAAATTGCCCTGGCCGTCGACCAGCAGGTAGCGCATGGAGAAGTCCTGCGCCATGCGCACCAGCGCCTCGTAGGTCGCCGTGTCGCCGTGGGGGTGGTACTTGCCCAGCACCTCGCCGACGACGCGGGCGCATTTCACGTACGGCCGGTTCCAGACATTGTTCGACTCGTGCATCGCGAAGAGCACGCGGCGGTGCACCGGCTTCAGGCCGTCGCGCACGTCCGGCAGCGCGCGGCCCACGATCACGCTCATCGCGTAGTCGAGGTACGACCGGCGCATCTCCTCCTCGAGGCTGACCGGGAGCGTTTCCTTCGCGAAGGGTTCCATTTCGGCTCTTATTGGGGGGCTCGGACGGGCCGCTTTACTGCTTGAAATTCAGGCGCAAATTTTATCACGGCACGTGGTTAGAATTGCCCGCAACACGGTGCCCCAAAACACTCTCCTCCGTCCCCGCTGGATCATCCCGGTCGAGCCCGCCAACGCGGTGCTCGAAGGGCATGCGGTCGCGCTGCGCGACGGACGGATCGAGGCGATCCTGCCCGCCGCCGAGGCGGCGGGGCGATTTGCGTCGTATTCCGAGATTTCACTTGAAGAGCACGCGCTGATCCCGGGCCTGGTCAACGCGCACACGCACGCGGCGATGACGCTGATGCGCGGCCTCGCCGACGACCTGCCGCTCATGCGCTGGCTCGAGGAGCACATCTGGCCGGCCGAGTCGAGGCACGTGTCGCCGAAGTTCGTGCGCGAGGGCACGCTGCTCGCCTGCGCGGAGATGTTGCGCGGCGGCGTGACCTGTTTCAACGACATGTACTTTTTCCCGGAGGCGGCGCTCGAGGCCGCGCTGGCGGCCGGCATGCGCGCCTCGCTCGGCCTGATCGTGGTGGATTTCCCCACCGCCTATGCCTCGGATCCCGATGACTACCTCGCCCGCGGCCTCGCCCTGCGCGACGAGTGGCGGGACCACCCGCTCGCGAGCTTCTGCCTCGCGCCGCACGCCCCGTACACGGTGTCGGACGCGACCTTCACCAAGGTCGCGAAGATGGCCGGCGAGGTGGAGGTCCCGCTGCACATCCATCTGCATGAGACGGAAGAGGAGATCCGGCGCTCGCTCGCCGAACACGGCGTGCGGCCGCTGGAGCGCCTGCGGCGCCTGGGGCTGCTCGGCCCCGGGCTGATCGCGGTGCACGCGGTGCACCTCGAGGACGCGGAGATCGCCCTGCTCGCGAAGCACGGCGCCTCGGTCGCGCATTGCCCCTCTTCCAACCTCAAGCTCGCCAGCGGCTTCGCGCCGGTGGCGAAGCTGGCCGCGGCCGGTGTCAACCTGGCGCTGGGCAGCGATGGCGCGGCAAGCAACAACCGGCTGGACCTTTTCGGAGAAATGCGTCTCGCCGCGCTGCTCGCCAAGGCGGTGGCAGGCAGCGCCGAGGCGATGCCGGCCCACTCGGCGCTGCGGGCGGCGACGCTGGGCGGCGCCACGGCGCTCGGCCTGGAGGCGCGGATCGGCTCCCTCGTCCCGGGCAAGGCGGCCGACCTGGCCGCGGTACGAATCACCGGACCCGAGCTTGCGCCTTGTTATGACCCCCTTTCCCATCTCGTGTACGCCGCCGGGCGGGAGCATGTCAGCGACGTCTGGGTCGCCGGCGAGGCGCTGTTGCGAAATGGAACATGGGCGGGCGAGAACGCGAAATCCCCTTTCGGGGGCTTGGACACTCGCATCAAGTTGTGGCAGAATACCTTGGGTCTGCGTGCATAGTCTTGATTCCAAAAATTAATCCGCTGCGGAAGCGGAAATTCAGCGAGAGGAAAGCATGAGCAAAAAAACTTGGATGCCGCTGCTGATCGCCGCCGGTGTCGCGCTTTCGGCACTGCCGTTCACGGCTACTGCTCAATCGAAGCAGGGGTATTGGGTCCAGCCAAGTACGGATCTGGTCTGGAAAAACGCGAGTGGTCAATGCTGGCGCGCCGGCTACTGGACCCCGGCGATGGCGATCGCCGAGTGCGATCCTGACCTGATGCCGAAGGTGGCGCCGCCGCCTCCGCCGCCGCGGCCGAAGCCCGCGCCGGCCAAGCCCAAGCCCGCGCCGGCCAAGCCCAAGCCCGTCGCCGAGAAGGTCACGCTCGCCGCCGACGTGCTGTTCGACTTCGACAAGGCGGTGCTGAAGAACGAGGGCAAGGCGAAGCTCGACGACCTGGCGACCAAGGTGAACGCCATCAACCTGGAAGTGGTGATCGCCATCGGCCACACCGATTCGATCGGCGCCGACGCCTACAACCAGAAGCTGTCGGTGCGCCGCGCCGAGTCGGTGAAGGCCTACCTGGTATCGAAGGGCGTTGCTCCGAACCGGGTGTACACCGAAGGCAAGGGCGAGAAGCAGCCCGTGGCGAGCAACAAGACCGCCGACGGCCGCCAGAAGAACCGCCGCGTGGAGATCGAGGTCATCGGCACGCGCAAGTAAGCGGGCCACGCACCGCAGAAAGCCCCGCTCCGGCGGGGCTTTTTGTTTATGGCACCGACATCGCAGAACGCCGACCCCGCCGAGCTCGCCAAGTTCGGCGCGCTCGCGCACCGCTGGTGGGACCCGGAGGGCGAGTTCCGGCCGCTGCATCGGCTGAATCCGTTGCGCCTGGCCTGGATCGACGGGCTTGCGCCGCTGGCCGGCAAGGAGGTGCTCGACGTCGGCTGCGGCGGCGGAATTCTTGCCGAGTCGATGGCGCGGCTGGGAGCCTCCGTCACCGGCATCGACCTAGCAAAGGAACCGCTCACGGTGGCGGAGCTGCACCTGCACGAGAGTGACCTTGCGGTTCGATACGAAATGATCTCGCCCGAAGAAAAGGCGAAATCCCGCCCCGGCGCGTTCGATATCGTCACCTGCATGGAACTGCTGGAGCACGTGCCGGACCCCGCGAGCACGGTGGCGGCCTGCGCGCAGCTCGCGCGTCCCGGCGGCCGGGTGTTCTTCTCCACCATCAACCGCAACCCCAAGTCCTACCTGCTCGCGGTGATCGGCGCGGAGTATGTCCTGCGCATGCTGCCGCGGGGCACGCACGACTACGCGCGCTTCATCAAGCCCTCCGAGCTTGCCCGCTGGACGCGCGCGGCGGGCCTGGACACGGTCGAAATGAAAGGCATGACCTACCACCCGGTCGCCGATGCCTACCGGCTCAGCGAGGATTGCGACGTCAACTATTCGCTCTGCTGTGCGCGCTGAGGCCATCCTGTTTGATTTCGACGGCACGCTCGCCGACACCGCGGCCGACCTCTCGCGCGCGCTGAACCGGCTGCGCGACGCGCGCGGCCTGGCCGGGTTACCTCTGGAGAAGCTGCGGCCCCACGCCTCCGCCGGCGCGCGCGGCCTGATCGAGGTCGGCCTGGGCATCCTGCCCGAGCACGCCGACTACAAGGAGCTGCGCGAAGCCTTCCTGCGGCACTATGCCGAGAACGTCTGCGTGGACACGCGGCTCTTTCCGGGCGTCGGCGAGCTGCTCGCGGCGCTGGACGCGCGCGGCCTGCGCTGGGGAATCGTCACCAACAAATCGACCAGCCTCACCCGGTTGGTCGTCGAGGCGCTCGGCCTGGATGGGCGCGCCGCCTGCGTCGTCTGTGGCGACACCACGCCGCACCTGAAGCCCGATCCGGCGTCGCTGCTGCACGCGGCGCGGGAACTCGAGCTGCCACCCGCGGACTGCGTCTATCTCGGCGACGACCTGCGCGACATGCAGGCCGCGCGCGCCGCGGGCATGCGCGCGGTGGCGGTCGAATGGGGCTACGGCAGCGGCCTGCGCGGCTGGAACGCCGACGCCGTCATCGCGCGCCCGGCGGACTTGATGGAATGGCTCTGAGCCCCCATATGGGATAATGACCGTGCAACGAAACGGGGGCGACCTGGTTTCGACGCGGGTACTGAAGCAGCGCAGGGCATGCCGAGGACCAGTCACCTCGTAAATCCATCTGGAAACAACTTAAACGCCAACGACGAGCGTTTCGCTCTCGCCGCCTAATACCGGCGAGACGCTGCACTGACCTGCTGGCGGGTCAGGCCTCGAAAGAGGTGCAGCGTCATTCACACCAGCCTCTCTCCCGGGCTTGGCCGCTTGGCCCGGGGGATCCGTCGAAGCGGCTAGCCGAGGTCCAGCCTGCCGGTTGGCGGGTCCGAGGCGAAGCTCAAACAACCAGGCTAAGCATGTAGTCCTGACTGTGGATGGCTTGCGGACGCGGGTTCGATTCCCGCCGCCTCCACCACATCCGCCCAAGTACGACCTGAGAACGGGCTCCCAAAAGGCCTGTTTTCAGAGTGTATTTGCGTGGAAATCAACAACCGGGGCCACTTCTCAAGTTCGAAAGAAGGCTGGCAGCAGCTGAACGAGATGCCCGCCTAGCTCTTGTACTCTAGCGCACCGTCCGAAAGTTTTTTGAGAATCGCGTCGAGGTCAGACTCTTTAGCTGCGTTCCGCTGCGCCCAAGCAAGAGCACGCAGCAAGTCCTGACTCGCCTGCGGTTCATGCAGCCAGATTTCGTTTTCCGGGATAAGCATTGGCGTCATGGGTGAACGGACCGCGCAATCGTACGCCGCTTTCGCTTTGACGCTGCGATACGGGAGACTTTCTTTGCGCCGGTCAGAACGACTGACTCTGCAATTTCCTCAAACAGTTTCGGATGCTTGTGGAGCACCTTGAATAGCTTCACCAGCGCGACCGGCGGCTTGGTCTTCCCACTCTCGTAGCGACTGAACGCGTTCGCCCCTCCGCCAAAGAGATCGGCGGCTTTCTGCTGCGTGAGATCGAGTTGCTTCCGCACCTGTATGAGCAGGTCGATGGGGGTCAACTCAGCGTTCACCTTCTTGTTGAACTCAAGCATTAACTTAGACGTCCTCACGGACTCGCCCATTTCCAGGACGCCCTCCCCACACTCCGGGTTATCGCAGAACATGCCTTTGACGCCCTTGATCACCATCTTTTCACCTTTATAGGTGTAAGGCATGCCGCGGACACCGGCGACCAGATTTCCGATCCCACAAGTCGGGCACTTCATTCGTCTTTCTCCTTAAACGAGATAATCACCAGATCCCCAACGATGGTCAGCTTCAGATACACCAGTCCGCGGTCCGTATCGACGTGATACACGTCATGCCACACCTTGTGGTCCGCGTGCGAAGTCATGCTTTTGTAGAGATTCTTGACCGTTAAGTTCGATACAACTTCCAGCATTTCGTCGGCAGAAAAACCCATTGCCGCGCCGCCGGTAATGGCGGTGACCGTAAAGCTGACTCGACCCTCCCCGATCAGGCCCTTGACGGTCGCTAGCGGGTAGTGGCATTTACGTTTTTCCAAGCGGTGAGTTTAACCTAGTTGGTTAGGCTTTGGCAAATAGGTTAAGGCGATTTCTTGGGGAAAATTTGAGGCAAAACTGGGGTTAATCGAGGGTCCTGGCGGGTACCCCGGTTTTCACTCTCAGAGTGAAGGGTAAACTGAGAGCAGTTATCTAGCGGGTTCGATTCCCGCCGCCTCCACCACCTCCCCCCAAGTACGACCTGAGAACGGGCCCAAAAAGGCCTGGCGGATTCACATGGAAGATTTCGCCCAGGTATGCGCATTTCGTGCCGATGACAAATATGACAAGCGCAGCTACGCCAACATTGCGCAAGTACTCTTGGCCGAAACCGGTTTCGATGCTGCAATGGATTTCACGCGCCGGCTTGGATTCGGAGGTAGCAAGGACATTTCCACGATTTCCCAGGACCAGATTCGCCGGTTCGCGGACGCCTCTCGCCTCGCGGTCAGCCCGCTTTGGCGCCTTGTCCGGGAAACCGCGGAGCAGACGGCTGCGGCCTGGAAATCGCCAAGCGAAAAGGAAGCCGTTCCCGCGAAACTTCGCACTGCCATTGGCGCCCACATCGTCAAAGTGGCGACCTCAATCAAGTAAGACGGACCCATATGTTTGATCTAGATTAAAATTGGCCCCTGCCCGGGCGCACATGCTGCGCCATGTTCTGCGGATCCGGGCGACCGCCCTCATGAGCACCCGCCACCCCCAGATCAAGACGCAAGCGTTTATCGCCAACCTGCCGATGTTCCGGGAGATGAGCGCCGAGGAGCTCGACCGGATCGCCGCGGCGACCCTCCCCGTGCACGTGCAGAAGGGCGAGGCGGTCTTCCATTGCGGCGACCCCTGCAGCGGCTTTCACGTGGTCGTGTACGGGCAGGTCAAACTCGGCTTTCACTCGCCGCAGGGGGTCGAGAAGGTGGTCGAGATCGTGCGGCCGGGCCAGAGCTTCGGCGAGGCGCTGATGTTCCTCGAGCACCCGTACATCGTGTTCGCGCAGGCGCTCTCGGACACGATGCTCCTGCATGTCGCCAAGCACGCGGTATTCGAAGAGCTGGCGCGCGATCCGCGTTTCGCGCGCCGCATGCTTTCGGGCTTGTCGCAGCGGCTGCACGGGCTGGTGCGCGACGTCGAGGCGTATACCCTGCGCTCCGGGCAGGAGCGCGTCATCGGCTACCTGCTCGCCGACGCCGCGGAAGCGCCGGCGGAAGTCCACCTCACGCCCGGAAAGAGCGTCATCGCCTCGCGCCTCAACATGACGCCGGAACACTTCTCGCGGATCCTGCACGAACTCGCGTCCGCCGGACTGATCCAGGTGAACGGGCGCGTGGTACGCATCCCCGACCTTGAGCGCCTCAGGCGCGGTGCATAGTCCGCCTCAGGCGCGGTGCGTAGCCCGCCTCCGGCGCAGCGCCGGCTTCAGCCGCGTTCGATCAGTACTTCGTAGCCACCATCGGCCCGCTGCGCGCCGGTGCAGGAAAGGCCGCGTTCGCGCAGCAGGCTGTAGAGGGGCACCGGCTCGTGCGGCAGGATCGCGCGCAGCGGCACTCCCGGCGCGCGCTCCAGGGCGTCGAAGATGCGCATGATCGGCTCCGGCGGCTGCAGCCCGCGCAGGTCGAGCGTGGCGACGCGCGCGGCGACCTCCCGCTTGGGAACTCCACGTGCGTGCAGGAGCTCGGCGAACTGCTCGAGTTCAGCCAGGTAGCCGACCGGGTCCGCGCCCGGGGCGGCCGCATTCAGGGTATCGAGCCGGATGCGCAAATCCTCCTCGCTCGGCGCGAGGTCCTCGTGCAGGGCATCGTGCAGCGCCGCAAAGTGCAGCCGGTGCGCCGGCCATTGCCCGGCTCGCGCCGCCTGCAGGGATTCGGCGACAAGATCAGCGATGCTGGGCATATCGCCAAGATTGCGCACCGCGCCGCCGCCGCCCTTGATATGTGTCAAGTAGGACGAAGCCGGGAATAGGCGGCGGCACAGACGAGCAGCGCCGCCGCCGCCGCGTGCGCGAAAGCGGCGGCAGGCGAGTCCCCGGCTTGCAGCGCGGTCAATCCGGCGATCGGCACGAGCAACGCGAGTGCGATCCCCGCGCCCCGGTGCGCGCGGCGCGAGCTGCGCGACGAGAGCCGGATTCCGCCCGCGGCGAGCAGGATTCCGAGTATCGCGTGCACGGGCAGCGCCGGCGAGAATCCCGGCCCGGCAGAGACCGCCAGCCAGGCGCCCAGGACGCATTGCGCGGCAAGCAGCGGAGCCCAGAGCCGGACGCTCCTCCCCGGGGACCTGCTTCCGGGGGATCGAATTTCCGCCAGCAGCCAGGCGAACACTGCGGCCAGCGCGAGCCCGCCGAGAAGATTGCCCATCGCCGCCGCCGGCGGCGGCGAGCGGCCGGCGACGATTCCCAGCGCCGAGAGCGCGACGGTGAGCCCCCCCGCGAGCGCGACGCCGCGCGCGAGCGCGGGACGCTCCGCGCGCATGCGCCAGGCCCACCAGCCCAGCCACGCCGCGACCAGCACTTCCAGCGACGCGGCAGCGCGATGGAACCCCCTGAGCAGGAGGAGCATCCCTTCGCTCAGCGGTGGCTTGGTCTGGCCGAGGCGGATCGCCGCGCTCAGCAGCACGACCGCGAGCACCAGCGCCAAACCTGCCGCGATTCCCCTCGCCGCAGCACCCTCTTTCCCCGTCACACGCGGATGGTGCGCCGGAGTGCCCCAAAAAGCTTGATGGACATCAAGTTAAGACCGGCCCGCCGCACGTAGCGTGCCGCGAGTCGTCCGAAAAAAGGAGTTCGACATGGCCACCAACACCGGCGGCGCGCACGCCGACAACCCGAACGAGCCCGTGCCGATGATGCAGCAGTTGCTCGACAACCCGTTCCTGCTGCTGTTTCTCGGCGTCATGATTCCCATGGTCCTCTATACGGCGTGGGGCGTCATCGACATCCTGACCGTTCCGCTCGCCAAGTAAGCCATCCGGAGAACACGCACATGAGCGCCATACTGCCGCCCTCGGAACGACTGTGGTGGAAGCACCCCCTGGACCGGGTCGAGGGCACCTGGATTCTCATCGCGCTGGTCTGGTGCCTCACCATGTTCGCGATGATGGTCGGCTGGCACGTCTACGGGCGGCAGAACCTGTCCACCGAGACCTACCGGACCACGCCGGAGCAGTTCACCAAGAAGACGCAGGCGATGGTGGACAAGCACACGGTGCGCACCGAGACGGACCAGAAGATCCCGGTGGTCGCGCCGCCGCCGGGCAGCGACGTCTACCTGATCGCGCGGCTGTGGGCCTTCTGGCCGATCCTCGAACTGGAGAAGGACAAGACCTACCGCCTGCATCTCACGGCGATGGACTACAACCACGGCTTCTCGCTGCAGCCGGCGAACATCAACATCCAGGTCGTGCCCGGCTACGAACACGTGGTCACGGTGACGCCCAACAAGTCGGGCGTGTACTCGATCGTGTGCAACGAATTCTGCGGCATCAACCATCACACGATGGTGAGCCGGCTCTACGTCAAATAGGGAGACGCGGATGACTGCCACCACCTACCGCACCTGCCCGCGCTCGGGACTGCAGTTCGAGGCGCAGGCCGAGAAACTGATGATCGCGAACGCCGTGACGGCGGTCGTCGCGCTGCTCGTGGGCGGCATCCTCGCCATCGGCGTGGCGCTGACGCGCTGGCCCGCGGTGCACCTGCTTGCCGCCGACACCTTCTACATGGTGCTGACCGCGCACGGCATCGACATGCTGATCTTCTGGATCATCTTCTTCGAGGTGGCGGTCCTGTACTTCTGCTCCTCGACGCTGCTGCGCTGCCGTCTCGCGACGCCGAAGATCGCCTGGCTCGCCTTCGCGCTGATGTTGATCGGCGCGGTGGTCAATAACGTCGCGGTGTTCCAGGGCGGCTCGAGCGTGATGATGACTTCCTACGTGCCGATGATGGCGGCGCCGGCCTTCTACCTGGGATTGATCCTGTTCGCGGTCGGCGCCCTGATCGCCTGCTTCGTGTTCTTCGGCACGCTGGTCGTCGCGCGGCGCGAGCGCACCTACGAGGGCTCGGTGCCGCTGGTCACCTTCGGCGCGATCACCGCGGCCATCATCGCGGTCTTCACCATCGCCTCGGGCGCGATCATCCTGATCCCCACTTTCCTGATGTCCGTCGGCCTGATCCAGTCGGTGGACGCGCTGGTGTACCGCACCATCTGGTGGGCCTTCGGCCACTCCTCGCAGCAGATCAACGTCGCCGCGCACATCTCCATCTGGTACGCGGTCGCGGCCATCGCCTTCGGCGCGAAGCCGATGTCCGAGCGGGTCAGCCGCGGGGCGTTCCTGCTCTACATCCTGTTCCTGCAGCTGGCGAGCGCGCACCACCTGCTCGCCGACCCGGGGCTGGGGACCGCGTGGAAAGTGGTCAACACCAGCTACTTCATGTATTTCGCCGTGCTCGCCTCGATGATCCACGGCCTCACGATCCCGGGCGCGATCGAGGTCGCGCAGCGGCAGAAGGGCCTGACCAACGGTCTGTTCGAGTGGCTGCGCAAGGCGCCGTGGGGCAACCCGGTGTTCTCGGGCATGTTCATCGCGCTGATCGGCTTCGGCTTCCTGGGCGGCATCTCCGGCGTGATGATGGGCACCGAGCAGCTCAACATGATCATCCACAACACCGTGTACGTGCCGGGACATTTCCACGCCACGGTCGTGGTCGGCACCACGCTGTCGTTCATGGCGCTCACCTACTTCCTGATCCCGGCGCTGTTCCGGCGCGAGCTGATCAACCCGGGGCTGGCGCAGTGGCAGCCCTACCTCTTCGGCCTGTCGATGTACTTCTTCTGCCTGGTGATGATGGGCGCGGGTACGCTGGGCGTCTCGCGCCGCCATTGGGACATGGCCTTCAGCGGCGCGGCGCTGGCCTACGAGTGGCCGGGCGCGGCGTACCTGATGATGGCCCTGGTCGGCATCTCCGGCGTGGTGGCGATCGTCGGAGGCGCGATCTACATCTACCTCACGGTCGGCTCGCTGCTCTGGGGTCGCCGCCTGGACGAAGGCGCGCGCAGCCCGACGTTCACCCCCGTCCCGCGGGCCGCGCCGACCGCCGTCGCGCAGACCTACGGCTCGGCGGGGTTCGCCGCGCCGGGCACGTTCGTGATGGCGATGGTGTTCCTCGTTGCCTTCGTCCTGTACTACTTCATCAACTGGAAGTACCTGTCGCAGGTCTGGGGGCTGAGCTAGCGGTCCCGGCAGGAGCGATGGCATGAGCACGATCGCCGACACAGCACCGCTCCGCGGGATTCCGGTCCTGCGGGACGTCGTTGCGCTGCTCAAGCTGCGCATCGGTTTCATGATCATGGTCACCGCGCTCGTCGGCCTGGCGGTGGCGCCGGGTCCGGCGGCCGGCGGCTGGCAGTTGCTCCTGCTCGCCCTGTCGGTGCTGGGCGCATCGGCCAGCGCCGGCGCCTTCAACCACTACTACGAGCGCAAGAGCGACCGGCTCATGGCGCGCACGCGCGGCCGCCCCTTCGTCACCGGCGCCCTGCCCGATTCGCGCTGGTGGCTGCTGCCGATCGGACTGCTGCTTGCGCTTTCCGTGGCGGCCGCGGCCTGGGGGCTGAACCCTTTGTCGGCGGCCTGCGTGTTCCTGGGCGCGTTCTTCTACGGCGTGGTGTACACGGTTTGGCTGAAGCGGCGCAGCCCCTGGAATATCGTGGTGGGCGGACTTGCGGGCAGCTTTGCGGTGCTCGCAGGCGCGACCGCGGTCGAGCCCGTGATCACGGCGCAGCCGCTGCTGCTCGCGCTCGTGCTGTTCCTGTGGACGCCGCCGCACTTCTGGAGCCTCGCCATCGCCAACCGCGCCGAGTATGCGGCGGCGGGCGTGCCGATGCTGCCCGTGGTGGTCGGGCCCGCGCGCGCCGCGCGCATCGTCCTCTGGAGCACCATCGCGCTCGCGCTCGCCGCCCTGCTCCCCGGCTGGTTCGGCGCGGGGTCGCTGTACATGGCGGGAGCGCTGGCCGGCGGCGGCTATTTCACATGGCGGGCGTGGCTGCTTTGCCTGGATCCATCGCCTGAGACCGCGATGCGCGCGTTCTTCGCGTCGCTGGTCCAGCTCAGCCTGCTGCTCGCCGCCGCCACCGTCGACAGCCTGTTGCACTGAGGGAGCGCCCCGGGATGAGGTCCGGCCCACGCCTGCTCCTGGCGGCCGCCGTGCTGCTGTGCGCCGGGCACGCCCGCGCCGAGCCGGCGCCGCCGCGGCTGGACCAGGCCGCGGCGCTGCGAGCGAGCCAGGCCGTGCTCGGCAATGCCATTGGCGATTTCACGCTGGTCGACCGCGAAGGCAGGCCGGTCCGCCTCTCGCAATACCGCGGCAAGCCCCTGCTGGTCAGCTTCATTTACACGGGCTGTTTCCAGGTCTGCCCGCTGACCACCCGCTCCCTGCAGGCCGCCATCGAAGCCGGGCGCGGCATCTTCGGCACCAGCCAGTTCAACGTCGTCAGCATCGGCTTCAACCAGCCGTTCGACTCGCCGCAGGCGATGAAGGCGTTCGCGCGCCAGCATCGCATCGATGCGGCGAACTGGGACTTCCTCAGCCCGCCGGCGGCGAGCGTCGAGGCGCTCACGCGACAGTTCGGCTTCAGCTATCTCGCCACGCCGGCGGGTTTCGATCATGTGCTGCAGGCCACGCTGCTGGATGCCGAGGGACGCGTCTACCGGCAGATCTACGGCGACCGGTTGAACGCGGCCTCCATCGGCGAGCCGCTCGCGCAGCTGCTGCGCAACGCGCCGGCGCCACAGCGGTTCCGGCTCGAGGAGCTGCTCGACCGGGTGCGCGTCCTGTGCACGGATTTCGACCCCGTCACGGGCAAGACGCGCGTGAAGTACGGATTGCTGCTCGAAATCGCCGGCGGCGTCACTTTCGCCCTGTCGATGCTGTGGTTTTTCCTCGCTGAATGGCGCGAGCGCCGGCGCGCGCGCCGCGCCGCGCTTGACCTAGATCAGAAGGCGCGCGCCCGCGCGCTCTAGCATGCGGTCACTTTGCAAAACTTCGCCCAACACGCATTTCTCGCCGTAGAAAAGGCCTTCAACGCCCTTTTCGGCGAGCGCCTGAATCCGCTCTACTACCTCGGCGCCATCAGCTACTTCCTGTTCTGGGTAGCGGTGGCCTCGGGGCTGTACATCTACGCGTTCTTCGAGACCGGCCTCGCGAGCGCCTACGCATCGGTGGAATCGCTGACGCACGGGCAGTGGTACGCGGGCGGCATCCTGCGCAGCCTGCACCGCTACGCTTCCGACGGCCTGGTGATCACCATGCTGCTGCACCTGCTGCGCCACTGGACCTTCGGCCACCACCGGGGGTTCCGCTGGTTCTCGTGGGTCACGGGCGTGGCGCTGCTGTGGCTCGCGTACGCATCGGGGATCAACGGCTACATGCTGCCCTGGGACCGGCTGGCGCAGTTCGTGGTCATCGCCACCACCGAGTGGTTCGACGCGCTGCCCGTGATCGGCGGCGCGATGACCCGCAACTTCATCTACAACGCCAACGTCAGCGACCGCCTGTTCTCGTTGCTGTCCTTCATTCATATCGGCCTGCCGTTGAGCCTGCTGGCGGTGCTCTGGATCCACACTCAGCGCACGCCCTCGGCGAAGACGAACCCGCCGCGCCCGCTCATGCTGGGCACCCTCGCCTGCCTGCTCGTGCTGTCGCTGCTCAAGCCCGCGCTCAGCCAGCCGCCCGCCGACATGGGCACGCAGCCCGCCGCCATCGATTTCGACTGGTTCTACCTCCCGGCCTACGCGCTCATCCATGACTGGGGTCCGCTGCGGGTCTGGGCGCTCCTCGCGGGCGCGACCGTCCTGCTGGCGCTGCTGCCGTGGCTTCCTCCCCGCGCGCGCGTCCTCCGCACCGGCGCAAGCATGGCGGTGCATCCCGACGAGCGGATCATCGAGACCCGCGCGGGCGAATCGCTGCTGGACGCCGGCCTGCGCGAGGGACTGCCGATGCCGTTCGATTGCCGCAACGGCGGCTGCGGGGTCTGCAAGGCGCGGCTGCTGCGCGGCGAGGTGCGGCTGCAGCCCTACCAGGAAGAGGTCCTGACGCCGGCCGAGCGCGCCGCCGGCATGACGCTGCTGTGCTGCGCCGAAGCCCTGGGCGATGTGGAAATCGAGTACGTGCCGCTGGCGGGCGCCAAACCCCTGCCGGTCAAGCGGCACCTCGCCCACGTGACGCGGCTCGAGCCGCTCGCCCCCGACGTGATGCGGCTGTGCCTGCGCCTGGACCGGGGCGCCGCGCTTCGCTACCACGCCGGCCAATACATCAACATCGTCCTCGCCGACGGCGCCAAGCGCAGCTTCTCCTTCGCCGCAGCGCCCGGCGCGAGCGACGAAATCGAGCTGCACGTGCGGCGGATCCCCGGGGGCCGCTTCACCACGGCGGTGTTCTCCGGCATGGCGGTGGGCGACGCGATCCGCTTCGAAGGGCCGCTGGGCGCCTTCACGCTGCGCGAAGACAGCGAAAAGCCGATTCTCTTCGTCGCCGGCTCGACCGGCTTCGCCCCGGTAAAAAGCATGCTGGAACAGGCGTTCCGGAGCGGATTGCAGCGCCGCATGATCCTGTACTGGGGCGTGCGCCGGCGCGCCGACCTCTACCTGGGCGAGCTGGCGGCGCAATGGGCGCGCGAACACGGCAACTTCACTTTCGTGCCGGTACTTTCGGAGCCGGCTCCCGAAGACCGCTGGAGCGGGCGCACCGGCCTCGTGCACGAGGCCATTCTCGCCGACTACCCCGACCTGTCCGCGCACCAGGTATATGCCTGCGGCTCGGTGCAGATGGTGGCCGCCGCGCAGCCTGCCTTTGCCCAGCGCGGCCTGTCCAGCGATGACTGTTTCTCCGATGCGTTTCACCTCGCCCCGCAAAGGCCGCTCGGCAGCGCGCAGGCGGACCTGGTGAAGCTGGGCGGCTCGCATGTCTGACCGCAGGCTGCCCCGGGCGCTGCGCGTCGTGCTGCAGGTCCTCGCCTACGGCGCGTTCGCCGCGGTGCTCGGCTATTTCTCCACCTCGCCCGCCTACCGCCTGCGCGGCGACGACGAGGCCTTGGTCAAGCTGTCATTCACGCATTCGGCGCGCCTGATGCGCGCCTGCCGGGAACGCAGCGAAAGCGAACTGGCGAAGCTCGCTCCCAACATGCGCCAGAAGATGGACTGCCCGCGCGAGCGCGCACCCGTCAGGATCGAGCTCGACATGGACGGCAGGGCGCTCTACCGCATCGAGGCCCCGCCGGCCGGGCTGCACAGGGACGGCGCCGCCACGGTATACCGGCGCCTGGCGATCCCCGCGGGACGGCATCAGTTCCGCGCGCGTCTCGCCGACGGGCCGGAGGGGGAATTCCGCTTCAGCGGCGAATCCGTCGTGGAGCTTGCCCCCGGGCAGGTGCTGATCGTCGATTTCGCGACGGACGGCAGCGGCTTCGTTTTCACGCGCGGATGACCCGCGGCCATGCGCGCCGTGCTTCGCATGCTGCGCGGCGCCGACGATTTCCTCACCGCCGGCTTCGACCGCATCTTCCCGCTCGGCGCCAATCCCTGGCGCTGCCTGGGCGCGCTTGCGTTCCTGTGCCTGGTGGCCGCGATCGCGACCGGGGTGATCGCCTATGCCCTGTACGACACCAGCGTGCACGGCGCCTACCAGTCGGGCCGGCGCCTGCAGGAAGACCCGCTGCTGCTCGGCCGGCTGCTGCGAGGCCTGCACCGTTACTCGGCGGACGCCTGCATGCTGCTGACGGCACTGCACGTCCTGCGCGAAGCCGCGCACGGCCATTACCGCAGCCCGCGCCTGCTGTCCTGGCTGACCGGCATTCCGCTCGCCTGGCTGCTCTGGGCCGCGGGCCTGAGCGGCCTGTGGCTGCTCTGGGACGAACGCGCGCTCTACAGCATCGCCGCGACCGCGGAATGGCTGCAGGCGCTGCCGCTCGCCACCGGGCTGCTGACGCGCGATTTCCTCGCGCAAGGCGCGCTCAGCGACCGCTTCTTTTCCCTGATCCTGTTCGCGCACATCGGCGTGCCGCTGCTGCTGCTGGGCACCATGTGGGCGCACGTACAGAGAATGACGCATGCGCGCGTCTGGCCGCCCCGCCCGCTGCTCCTTGGCAGCCTGGCGACATTTGCCCTGCTCGCGCTGGCGGTTCCGGCCGAGAGCCTCGGCCCGGCCCTGCCCGGCCACGTCGCGGCCAGCCTGTCGCTGGACTGGTTCTACCAGTTCCCCCACGCGCTGGTGGACGCCAGCTCGGCGCGCGTGGCCTGGCTGCTGGCGGCGGCGCTGACGCTCGCGCTTGCGCTGATGCCGCTCGCGCCCGATCCGCACCAGCCCCGGCCGGCGGCGCGCGCGCGAGCGCCCGGCGGCGCCATGCCTGAGGTCGCTTTCGACTTCGACCTGGTGGTACCGCAGGATGCGCGCCGGCCCCTGGTCATCGCCTGGCTTGCGCTCGGCCTCGCCGCGCTGCTCGCCTCGGGCCTGTTCTCGATCCTGCTCGTGCTCTCGCGCACGCCGCAGCTGATGGGCCTGTTCCCGGTCGCCGATTTCTTCCGCGTGGCGCTGGTCGTGCACGTCGATCTGTCGGTGCTGGTGTGGTTCCTTGCCTTCGGCGGCGCGCTGTGGAGCATGACCGGCACGCTGCGCCTGCGGCCGTTCGCCTGGCTCGCCTTCGTTGTCGCGGCGGCCGGCACCGCGGCAATGTGCGCGGCGCCCTTTGCCGGGCGCGCCGCGCCGGTCATGGCCAACTACGTGCCGGTGCTCGACGGGCCGTTGTTCCTCGCCGGCCTGACGCTGTTTGGCGCGGGCATCGCCTTGCTGTGCCTGCGCTCGATGCTCGCGGCCGCGCCGGTGGGTGTGCGCATCAGCGGCGGCGGCGCGCTGCGCTTCGGTCTCAACGCCGCGCTGGTCGCGACCGCCGTGGCGGCGTGCGCGTTCGCCTGGTCCTGGTACGCGCTGCCGCGCACGCTCGATCCTCGCATCTACTACGAGCTGCTGTTCTGGGGCGGCGGGCATGTGCTGCAGTTCGCCTATACGCTGCTGATGCTGGTGGGCTGGATCTGGCTCGCCGCCAGCGTGGGCGCGCGCGTGCCGCTGTCGCCGCGCGTGGTGACGCTGCTTTTCGCCATCGCGCTGCTCAGCGTCTTCCTCACCCCGGTCACCTATCTCGCCTACGAGCTCACCTCGGTCGAATTCCACGGCGCGCAGACCGTGCTGATGCGCTTCGGCGGCGGGCTGGTGATCCCGCCCATCGCGCTCGCGGTGCTGTGGGCGCTGTGGCCCGCGGGCGCCCCGAGCGCCCGCCAGCGCCCGCTGCGCGCCGCGCTGGTCGCCTCGGTGGTGCTGTTTTCGGCGGGCGGCATCCTCGGCTTCCTCATCTCCGGCAACAACGTGCGCATCCCCGCGCACTACCACGGCTCCATCGTCGGCGTGACTCTCGGGATGATGGGCGTGGTCTACCTGCTCCTGCCGCGCCTGGGGTTCGCGGCGCCTGACTCGTCTCTCGCCGCGTGGCAGCCGTACGTGTACGGCGCGGGCCAGCTGCTGCACATCCTCGGCCTGGTCTGGTCCGGCGGCTACGGCGTGCAGCGCAAGGTCGCGGGCGCCGAGCAGGTGCTCGAGGGCATGGCGCAGGTCGCGGCCATGGGCCTGATGGGCCTGGGCGGGCTGCTCGCCGTCGCGGGCGGCATCCTCTTCATCGTGGTCGTGCTGCAGGCGCTCGTCCGCGGCCGCTGACAAAGATCAAGCATGCCGTTCGCGCGGGCTTGATATGTATCAAAGTCGGCGCGGACGCCGACGCGCATTCTTTCGCGCGTCTTCACGCTGGTCGAGCACTGCAAGGTCCATAACATCGCGCAGGACAACTCATGGAGGAGCCGCAAACATGAACACCCACATTACCGCCCTCGCCCTCGTCGCCGCCTGCGGGCTGCTCGCGACCGCGCCCGCGCAGGCGAGCGAGGCGCTGGCGAAGAAGCACAATTGCCTCACCTGCCACGCCGTCGACAAGAAGAACATCGGGCCGGCCTACAAGGAGATCGCCAAGAAGTACAAGGGTCAGGCCGGCGCGCAGGCCAAGCTCGCCGATAAAGTCAAGAAGGGCGGTCAGGGCGTCTGGGGCCCGGTGCCGATGCCGCCGAACGCAACCGTTCCCGACGCCGACATCAAGGCGCTTGTCGAATGGATACTGAAGATGTAGCCAGGCATATAATCCTTCCCGAACCACACCGGCCATCAAACCAGGGGAGAAGGTCCATGAAGAAGCTGCTTTCCGTATTCGTCGCCGCCTCGTTCGCGGCGGCGGGTCTCAACGTCGCCGCGCAGCCCAAGGAAGATGTCAAGACCAGGAGCGGCGGTCAGGTCATGACCAAGGACGGCAAGGACGTCACCACCAAGGAAATGAAAGACAAACCCAAGCCCGCCGCCAAGGCGAAGGCCAAGGCGGCGCCCGTGAAGAAGGAACGCGTCAAGGCCAGCGAAGTGAAGACCAGGAGCGGCGGCCCGGTCACGGACAAGCAAGGCAAGGACGTCACCACCAAGGGCAAGTAGCCCGCGGTTTTTACTTGCGGCCGAACCCGGCCGGCAGGCGCGGCCAGTCGATCGCGTCGAGCAGGTTCTTCACGATGAGTCCCAGCTCGGTGTCGCCGGTCATGACCAGGCGGCGCGTGAAGAACAGCGTGTCCGGGTCCTCGCGCCGCAGCGCGAGCGCAAGGAACCCGGGAACGGTCGAACGGATCGTGAGATCGGCGGGCGCGCCGTTGGCGCGGGCCCGGAAGCGCCGGCCGTCATAGGCGACGCGCACCCGCAGCCCGGCATCGCTCGCTTCCAGCTGGACGGTCTTGCCCCGCAGCGGCGCGAGCGCATCCGCGGATACCACTCCCATGCAGATGCCGGCGTTCAGCGCGAGCGCGAGCGCATGCGCGGGTGGCGCCTCGGGCAGCAGTTGCAGGAGCTTCACGGCGCGCGCGCCAGACCCGGCAGGCCGTGCCAGAAGCCGTTGCAATGCTCCGGCGGCAGCGCGGCGCGACGCCGGTCCGCCAGGGCGCCCTGAAACGCCTCCAGCACCTCCACGGTGCCCGCCGACTGAGGGCTTACGCGCAGGATCGACACGCCCGCTTCCTGCAGGGAGAGAAGATCCGGCATCAGGTCGTAGACCAGCGCCGACTGCGTCTGCACGCCGTTGACGGTAAGGAACGGCGCGCCCTCGCGCGTGCGCAGCGGCATGCCGTCGGGAAAACCCAGGCAGCGATATTCGCACTGCTCCTTCTGCAGCATGTAGCGCCGCGCCGTGAAGCAGCGCGCCGAGAAAGCGAGCGGCATGCGCCCGTGGGCGAATACCTCCGCCTCCACGGGCTGCGCCGCGAGCAGATCGCGCGCCAGGTCTCGCGTCGCCTCGACGGGCGCCACCCAGCGCGTCGCGCCCGCCTCCATGAGGAGCGCCAGCGAGCGCGGATTGTAGACGTTGAGGTGCGGCCCGGCGACCCAGCCGGGGCGCCCCTGGAGCATGCGCACCGCGCCCATGTCGTTCGCCTCGACCCGGTAGCGGCCGTTGTCCGCGACGCTGCGCACCCGCTTGAGGTCTCCCGCTCCTTCGGTGAGCGCCTGCGTCGACAGCACCACCTCCTTGCCCGCCGCGGCGAGCGCGTCGGCGATTTCGAGCCAATCCTCGAACCCGAGCTCGTGCCGGCGCGAGCAGACCACTTCGCCCAGGTACACGATGTCCGCCGGGGAGTCGGCGGCGCGCGCGTAGAACTCCAGCACCGCGTTGCGCGGCCAGTAGTAGAGCAAGGGACCCAGCGCCAGCTTCATTTCCACGGCCGGGAGAATGCGCCCAGCGTCTGCTGGCTGCCCTCGGCATGGCGGCCGAGTTCGGTGAGCCAGGCCCCGCGCGCGGAAAAACCCGCCCCCTCGGCGAGCGCAGCGTCGATCGCCTGGCGCCAGACCCGGGTCACCTGCCCGACGTAGGCCGGGCTGCGCTGGCGGCCCTCGATCTTCACCGCGCGCACGCCCATGCGCAGGAACTCGGGCAGCATCTCGATGGTGTTCAGGCTGGCGGGTTCCTCGATGGCGTAGTAGGTGGCCGCTTCGACCTCGAAGCGCCCCTTGCACAGCGTCGGGTACGCGGCGCGCTCG
>JADLES010000027.1 GCA_020845995.1 Burkholderiales bacterium
CCGCGCTCGCCGCATGCCTGTGACGCATCATCCCTGAGGTCTCGCCGGTGACGCCGTCCCGCCGCGTGCTGTTCGCGCTGAGCGGCAAGCTCGGCGACACCGTTGCCTGCTACGCCACCGTGCGCGCCTACGCGGACGCCTTCCCCGCGGACAAGGTAAGCCTACTGGTGCGCGCACGCTACGCGGCGCTATTCGCGCGCGAAGCCGGCCTGCGCGTGATCGGGTTCTCCGGCCGCGCCGGGATGCTGGCGAAGCTGCTCGCGCGCCGCTGGCTCGAGCCGCCGTTTGACGCGCTGCTCGTTCTGCTCGGCTCCGGGGCGCAGACGCGCGACCTGGGCGGCGCGGTGCGCGCCGCGCGGAAGATCTTCCTCGATGGGCGCTATGCCGACGTCTACCCGGAGTGGCCCGAGATTCCGCCCGGACACCTGCACTCGGAGCCGGCCTGGCGTGTCGCGCGGCTGTTCGAGCCGCGCCTCGCGCAGCCGCCGCGCTCCTCGATCCCGAGCCTCGCCGCGCGGCGCCGGCCGGGCCGGATCGTGGCGATCGCGCCGGTCTCTGACGAGGCACGGCGCAGCATGGCGCCCGGCACGCTGTCGGCGCTGATCGGCGCCCTTTCCCGCCGCCACCCCGGACGGGAGATCCGGGTGCTCGTCAATCCGGCGGATCGCGACGCGCGGCCGCTCCTTGCGGCAGGATTGCCGCGGGGCGCGCGCTGGGAACGCTTTTCCAGCATGCCCGCCCTGGTCGACTCCCTTTGCGCCCTCGAGCACTTCCACGCGACCGATACAGGCCTGTATCACCTGGCGGTCGCGATGGGAGTACCGACGACGACGTACTACGGCCCAACGCAGCCCTGGAAGAATGCGTTCCCCGCGCAGCCCGGGCTGACGCGCGTGCGCCTCGCGGCGCTCGCGGGCGATCACTGCGAGGAGAAGCAGTGCCGGGAGCCAGTCTGCCTGGCGAAGGTGATCGCTCTGCATTGCGGCGCGCCGGCCGCGGCACGGGACGACGCCACGCCGCCGGGCTGCCTGCTGCGCCGCCACTCGGCGGCGGAGCTCGAGCGGCTCGCCGTTCTCGGGCCGCCCGCGCGGGCGTCGGACGGGGAACCGGTACCGGTACACTAGCGCCATGGGAACGGTCGTTGCGCTGACGGGACAGGTGGGCGGGGCGAAGCTGGTGGACGGTCTGTACCGGCTGCGTGGCAAGGACCTCGCCGCGATCGTGAACACGGGCGACGATTACGAGCATCTGACGCTGCGCTTCTCGCCCGACATCGACACCGTGCTCTACGTGCTCTCGGGCATGGCCAATCCTGCTTCCGCGTGGGAGCCGGCCGGCGAGAGCCGCGCCCTCTTCGCCACGCTCAAGCAGTTCGGCGGCCCGGACCGGCTGGCGCTCGGCGACCGGGCGCTCGCCGCGCCGCTGCTGCGCACCGCCTGGCTGGCGGAGGACCGGCGCCTCACCGAGATCACGCTCGACTTCTGCCGCCGGCTCGGCATCACCGCGCGCGTGCTGCCGATGAGCGACGACCCGGTGCGCACCTGCGTGCTGACTGACGACGGCGAGGTCAGCTTCCAGGAATACTTCGCCACCCTCGCCTGCGAGCCGGCGGTCCGGGGCTTTCACTACGCGGGCGCGGCCGACGCAAGGCTCACTCCGGAAGTGTCCGACGCGCTCGACTCGCCGGACCTGGAGGCGGTGGTCCTCTGCCCCGCCAATCCCTACCACACCATCCGCCCGATCCTCGAAGTGCCCGGCATGCGCGAGCTCCTGCGCAAGCGCGGCGCTCCGGTGATCGCGGTCACGCCCATCGTCGGCGGCAAGGCGCTGCAGGGCACCGCCGGCAAGATCATGCGCGACCTGCACCACGAGGCCTCCGCGCGGCGCGTCGCGCTCGAATACCTGCGCCTCATCGACGGCTTCGTCATCGACGCCGCCGACGAGACGAGCGCGGGCGACGTGCGCGCAAGCGGCATGGAGGTGCTGGTCGCCAACACGGTGATGCGCTCGCTGGAAGACCGCAGCACGCTCGCGCGCACGGTGCTCGCGTTCGCGCAGACCATCCGCGAGCGGCGGCTGCAGGAAGCCTAGCGCGCGTGGACGCCGGTTCCGATCTGCTCCCGCCGGCCGCGGGAGTCGCGGCGCCGGCCATGACCGCGCCCGAGGCGAGCGCGGTGTTCGGCCGCATCGCCGGCAACATCGAGAAAGTCATGCACGGCAGCAGGGAGGGCGTGCGCAAGCTGCTCGCCGCCTTCGCCTCCGGCGGCCACGTCCTCATCGAGGACTATCCGGGCACCGGCAAGACCACCCTCGCCAAGAGCCTCGCCGCTTCCATCGGCTGCCGTTTCACGCGCGTGCAATTCACGCCGGACCTGCTGCCCTCGGACATCCTCGGCGTGTCGGTGTTCAACCAGAAGGACCAGCAGTTCGAGTTCCGCGCCGGGCCGGTGTTCACCTCGATCCTGCTCGCCGACGAGATCAACCGCGCCTCGCCGCGCACGCAGTCCGCGCTGCTCGAGGTGATGGCCGAGGGCCAGGTCTCGGTCGAAGGCCGCACGCACCCGATGGACGCGCTGTTCTTCGTCGTCGCGACGCAGAACCCGGTCGAATTCCGCGGCACCTATCCCCTGCCCGAGGCGCAGATGGACCGTTTTGCCATGTGCATCTCGCTGGGCTACGTCGATGCCGAGGTGGAGGTCAAGGTCCTCGCCGCGCAGGACTTCGGCCATCCGCTCGCCGCGCTGCGCGCCGCCGCGACGCGCGAGGAGGTGCTCGCGCTCCGCGAGCGGGTGCGGCACGTGCGCATCGCCGACGAGTTGCGCCGCTACATCGTCGACCTCGTGCGCCGCACGCGCAGCATCCCGCAGGTCCAGCTCGGCTGCGGGCCGCGCGCCTCGATCGCGCTCGCGGGCGCCGCGAAGGCGCTGGCGCTGTTCGAGGGCGAGGAATACGTGCGTCCCGAGCACCTGCACGAGCTCGCCGTGCCAGTGCTCGCCCACCGCATGGTGCTCGACCCGCAGGCGAAGTTCGGCGGCCTCACCGGCGCGGCGCTGGTCGCCGACATCCTGCGCGAGGTGCCGGTGCCGGCCTAGGACCCGGGATGCGGCGCCTGATCTACCGCGCACTCCGGGCGGTCAGCGCACTCGATCACTGGCTGCGCGAGCGCCTGACGCCGGCCGGCTGGCTCGCCCTGGGCGCGGCCGGCACGGCCGCGGCGGTCGGCCTGGACACCAACCAGACCGTCACCTACCGCGCCTTTACGTTCCTCGCCGCGCTGCTCGCGCTGAGCTACCTCGCGAGCCTGTTGTTTCGCGCCCGCGTCGACTCGCGGCGCGAACTGCCGCGCTACGCGACGGCGGGCGAACCCTGCGTCTACCGCGTCGTGCTCGCCAACCGCGGCGCGCGCGCGCTCGTGGACGCCACGGTCCGCGAGCGCTTCCGCGATCCCCGGCCCGCCCGCGAGGAGTGGCTGCGCGCGCGCGAGCCGGGCGAGGAGCGCCGCAACTGGTGGGACCGCACTGTCGGCTACTTCCGCTGGCGCTGGCTGATCGAGCGCCGGCTGCCGCGCGATATCGAGGCGGCGGCGCTCGGCCCGCTCGCGCCCGGAGAGCGCCGGGAACTGCGCCTCGCCTTCACGCCGCGCCGGCGCGGGCGCATCGAGCTCGCCGGCCTCACCGTCAGCCGGACGGACCCGCTCGGGCTGGTGCGCGGGCTGGCGTGCGTGCCGCTCCCCGCGCACCTGATCGCGCTGCCGCGGCGCTACCGCCTGCCAGAGATCGCGCTGCCCGGCAGGCGCAAGTTCCAGCCCGGCGGCGTGTCATTCGCCGCCTCGGTGGGCGACTCCGAGGAATTCCTCGCGCTGCGCGACTACCGCCCGGGAGATCCCCTGCACCGCGTGCACTGGAAAAGCTACGCGCGCACCGGCCGGCCGGTGGTGAGGGAGTACCAGGACGAGTTCTTCGAGCGTCACGCGCTGGTGCTCGACACGGGCAGCCGGCACGGCGAAGACGCGACCTTCGAGGATGCCGTCGCGCTTGCCGCGTCGTTCGTCTACACGCTGGATACGCACGAGTGCCTGCTCGATCTGCTGTTCGTCGGCCCCGCGGCGGCGATGCAGGCGGCGGGCGGCGGGATCTTCGCCTATACGGCGGGCCGCGGCCAGCTGCAGTCCGAGCACATGCTGGAAGTGCTCGCGGCGGCGATGCCGAGCGAACCTGGCGCGTTTTCCGGGTTGTCGCGCGCGGTGATCGCGCGCCGCGAGAGCCTGTCGAGCGTGATCCTGATCCTGCTTTCCTGGGACGAGGAACGGCGGCGGCTCGCCGCCGCGCTGCACGCGACGGGCGCCGAGGTACGGGTGCTGCTGGTCTGCGCGCCGGGCGAGGCGCCCGCTGAGCCGCCGCCGGGCGTGCTGCCGCTGGTCGCCGGCAGGATCGAGCAGGGACTGGCGGGGCTGCGATGAACTCGCCCCCGGCGCTGATCGGCGCGGCGCTCGTCTTCTGGGGCTGGCAGACCGGCAACCTGCTCGTCGGCGTGCTGGCGGGCGTCGCGCTGGAGGCGCTGCGCGCGTTGCGCCTGCGCATCGACCTGGGCGCGAAGGAGCATGCCTCGGTCGCCGACCTGTGCACCATCGGCTTCGTGCTGCTCGCCGTGCTGCTCGCCACCAACCGCGGCATCGGCCGCGGCATTCTCGAGGCGTTCATCTGGCAGCCGATCGTCCTCGCGCCGATCATCGCCGCGCAGCTGGTGACCGCCGACCGGCGCATCCCGCTTTCGGCGCTGTTCCGCCACGTGCGCAAGCTGACGCGCGCGCACCCCGAGATCCGCGACCCCCGCGTCGACACGAGCGCGGTCTACGCGGCGCTGACGCTGCTCGCGGCGGGAGTCGCCAACCAGCGCGGGTCCGAATACTACGTCGCGGTGGTGATCGGCGCCGGCGCGCTGCTCCTCGCCGCCCGGCCGCGCCGCCGCGCCGGACTGGCCGCCGCCGCGCTACTGCTCGCGCTCGCCGCCGCGCTCGGTCATGCGGGTCACATCGGGCTTGCACAGGCGCAACTGCTGCTCGTTGACTGGATCATCGACTTCAACATGCGCGTCGTCGACGCGGACCCCTACCGCACGCGCACGGAACTCGGCTCGCTCGGCCGGCTGAAGAAGTACGACGCGATCGTGCTGCGCGTATACGCGGGCACCGGCGAGGCGGAACGAATGCGGCTCCTGCACCGCGCGAGCTACAACACCTATCTCGCCGGCACATGGATCGCGCGCGGCGCGGCGATGGAGAACCTGGAATCCGAGGCCGACAACGAGACCTGGATTCTCGAGCGCACCCCGCCCCAGGACCTGCCGCCGTACCGCGTGCGCATGGCGATACGCATGGAGTCGGGCCGCGCGCTGCTGCCCCTGCCGGGCGGCACGACGCGCATCGCGTCGCTGCCGGCGACGCAGCTGCGCCGCGGCCCGCTCGGCACCGCTCACGCCAGCCTGGCGGTCGACTGGGCAACCTACGAAGCCCAGGCGATGCCCGGAATCGCGTTCTATGCGCCGCCCGCGCCGGAGGATTCCGCGGTGGCGCCCGAGGAACGGCAAATCCTGGAAGCGGTCGTCGCCGAGCTCGGCCTCCTCGATCTCGCGCCGGCGGAGCGGCTGCGGCGCATCGAGCGGCACCTCGGCGGCTTCCGCTACGCCACGTTTCGCGAGCGGCCGGTCCGGGCGGGAGAGACCGCGCTCGGCGACTTTCTCACGCGCACGCGCAAGGGACACTGCGAGTATTTCGCCACCGCCGCCACGCTGCTCGCGCGCGCCGCGGGCGTTCCGGCGCGCTACGCGACCGGCTTCGCCGCCATCGAGCACAGCGCTCTGGAAGGCGCCTACGTGGTGCGCGCGCGCCACGCGCACGCCTGGTCGCGCGCCTGGGTGGAGGGCCGCTGGCGCGACCTGGATACGACTCCGCCGGTCTGGGGCGCCGAGGAAGAGCGCGAGGCGCCGGTCTGGCAGGGGTTCGCCGACCTGCTGCGCTACGCCGGGTTCCGCTGGCAGCAGCGCGGTGAGTTCAGGGCCGGCGATGCCTGGTACGCGCTGCTCGCGGCGCTGGCGATCTACCTCGCCTGGAGCGTGCTGCGCGGGCGCAAGGTGGTGCGCGACGGCAAGACCGCGCTCGCCGCGGCCCGGCGGCGCCACCCCGGCGAGGACTCCGAGTTCTACGCGCTCGAGCAATCGCTCGGTCAGCGCGAGGCCGCCGAGACGCAGTCCGCCTGGTTTCTCCGTATCGCAAAAAGCCTTGCCGAGGAAAAGCGGCAAAACCTTCTGGCCGCGCTGCGCCTGCACCAGCGCTACCGCTTCGATCCCGCGGGCCTCACGCCCGAAGACCGCGGGCGGCTGGCGCGGCTGTGCCGCTCGCTCAATCCCGCTTCGCCGGATGGCCCGCCGAAGAATGCAGCGATACCAGGCGCGAAATGAGGATCGCCAGGTACAGCGTGCCCGTCATCGCCTCGGTCATGGCCAACGTGCGGGCCACCGGCGACACCGGCACGAAGTCCCCGTAACCGACGGTGCTGAGGGTGACGAAGCTGAAGTAGAAGGCGTTGAACCC
>JADLES010000028.1 GCA_020845995.1 Burkholderiales bacterium
CCGCCTTCATCGACGTCATCAGCCCCTGCGTCGCCTTCAACAACCACGACGGCAGCACCAAGAGCTACGACTACGTGCGCGAGCACAACGAGGCCGTCAACCGCCTCGACTTCTGGCCCAGCCGCGAAGCGATCACCGCTACCTACGGCGAAGGCGAAGTCATCGAAATCCCCGCCGGCGCCGAGGGCAGCATCCTCAAGCTGCGCAAGCTCGCCGCCGACTACGACCCCTCGGACCGCATCAACGCCACCACCCACATCGCCCGCGCCGCCGAAAAGGGCGAAGTCCTCACCGGCCTGCTATACCTCGCGCCTGACGCCGAGGACTTGCACCAGCACCTCAACACCTACGACAAGCCCTTCAACGCCCTCGCCGAGAAGGACCTGTGCCCGGGGGCGGGAATGCTGGAGAAGATCAACGCGGCATTGCGCTAGCGGTTTCTTAGCTCCGTCGGAGATGCGCAGGGCAAGTTTCGTACTCGACGATAATTGGACGCTGCGCAATCTGGCTGCCATTCCAATACACTTGCCCTGAAAGGGGTAAGTGCTCGTCAATTCGACTAGACATGTCGTTTCCGCAGCTTTACAAGGCGGCGCAACGGAATGTTTTGGTTCCGGAACTAGAGATAGTGCTTCAGCACCATCGGGAATTCTTCTCAGATGTCCGACATCAATCTAGGTGAGCAGGACGAATCCTCGGAATGGGTTGGCGCTGATGCCATAGACCATTTCATTCGCCAAGGTGACTGCATTGCACTCCGAAACACTTGCGATGAAATCGGGCCAGTTGCGTTCGGACTTGTCATCACCGCCGATTGCGACATCGTTCAACGTAAGACGAGTGGCTATGTAACTTATGTCCCGCTAATTTCATTGGAGGATTTCATCTATCGTTTCTGGATTCCAGAGCATATTGAAAGCAAAGGACATGGGCAGAGGTGCATTGAAGCAGCGCGAAAACTTGTCCACGAGCGTGCGATGGAACTCTCTCCAAGTGCGCAACCCATGTCCGAGGTGGGCCTCATTCGAATGGCAGAAGTCGGAATGGACACAATTTTCCCTAATGAGGACCAGAATCTAAAGCGCGCGAAGCGCCTCGCTGCGTACCTGTCGTCACTACATAGTCTTCGGACCCTCCGCGATCCCTTGGGTCGGCGATCACTGGAAGAACTGCGCGAGTGTTTGACTAATTTTTTAAAGAATCTTGAATTGCCCAGTGAGGCGCGTCTCTTGGGCAGGGCTGCAGATGCGATTAAGGAGGCGGTAACTGGGGCCGGCACGTTAGATATATATCCGTTGAGCAGGCTTGCTCTCGAAAGCGAGCGGCCACATATGGCGATGCTTAGATTTGTTAGATCCATTCCAGAGAGTTCCGTGACAAGTTCGCACGCCGACTTTCGATTTGGACAGAAACTGGCGTGTCGAATTGGTAGGTTGCGGCACGATGTCAAGTACGAGTGTTTGCAGAGATTCGGAAGGCTTTTTGTCCGAACGGGAAAATCGGACACGATAAATGACGCATGCAAGGTGCGGATTCAGGCGGCTGTCGCCGCCTTGGGAGGTGAGGCCAATGGCTAAACGGATCGTCATCGACGAAAGTGCTATCAACGCGCTCCTCCTTCGCCCTATCCGCGACCCCAAGGCGCTGGTGACCGGCGGCGCGGTATTTCAAGAAATGGGTCTGCGTCATCTAGTGGTGGGAAATTCCTCGTGCATTGTTAGTCGCGAGCGCAAGAGTCCCACGAGGCTCTTGGTCATTCTCTTCGACGGGGAGACGCCATACAGCCAGTTTGAGGACCTGAACGTTCAGCAGGAGGCGATGGCACGTTCTCTCCGCGTAGCGTACCGCCTGTTTGTCCCGTCGATAGGAATTCCGCGTGATTGGCGTCCGTATCACAAACCCGGGAAGTACGTGTCATTTCAGGCATCGCAAGTACATCTAGGAATAACGGCGAGGATCCACATCGATCCGAATCCAGACAAATCGCGCAATGCGATGCTGTACTACATCGGGGAGCAGTCCTCAGTCGAAGAGAATCCTTCGGCTTTCTATTCGGAGTTTAGAGCCGCTCTAGGTGACTGGCAAAAGGCGCTAGAGACGCCAGAGGTTGCGGCCCCGAAAGAGAAGCTTATACACACTGTTGAACTCGATCGAGCGATTTCGCCAGGCCAAGGTCAAGGGCTTACTGCGCGCCAATGGTACGACCTGAAGCTTACTAAGACGCAGAGGGACTTCATTGACTACACGATTTCTCAGCCTGTGCGCCTAAAAGGCCCGGCAGGCACCGGAAAGACGCTTGCAATGGTTGTAAAGATGTTGCTGGAGGTCTACAAGAAGATTGACGCGAAGAAAAAGATCCGAATTGGCTATGTAACTCATAGCCTGGCTACTGCAGATCTAGTTCGCGACTTAGTGGCGGTCGTGGACGAGCGTGGGCTGCTCTATAACCCCGAACACCAGGAATTAATTTCGATTACTACTCTTCAGAATCTTGCCAATGAATTCTTGGCGTTCGACTTGCGTGGCACGGAGCCAGTTTCGCTGGACGCTGTAGATGGAAGGAAAACTCAACTCAGCTTCTTGAGCGATATCCTGATCGACTATCGTAGTTCGGATTGGGTGACACTGGCGAGACGATGCTCCCCAGCGTTCGCTACATACATGAGTGCAGAGAAGGAATCAAAGGAGAGTAAGTTCTTTCTTTGGGAGTTGATGAATGAGTTCGCGTGCGTGATTGAGCCAGAGGGTGTACGCGATACTGCAGAGCGGCGTGGGAGATATCTTACTGGCGAGCGCCGCAAATGGATGATGCCGTTGCCGATAGAGGCGGATCGGCAGGCGGTGCTTGATTTGCATGAGCGATTTAAGAACGTCATGCGTCAGCTCGGCGTTGTAACTATTGATGAGGTGATATCTGACTATCTTCGTTTTCTAGATAGTTTTCAATGGAACGCTATTCGCCAAGAGCGTGGATTCGATGTGATGTTTGTAGATGAACTGCATCTGTTCAATAAGCAGGAACGCGAAGCATTTTCTATGATGGGGCGAACTGCTGAAAAGCCGCCAGTAGTTCTGATGGCGTATGACGAGAAGCAGTCCCCCCGCGATACCTTTCTCGATGTGGGCGCTGGAGAGAGCGAGCAATTTGACAGTTTGCGTGTCGGCAAGACGAAGAAATTTGAACTCTCGGAATCCTTTAGATATACGCCTGAGATTACCAAGGCGCTTGTGGCTATCGACGCACATTTCCCTACGCTTGACTTTGGAGCGGAGTGGGAGGCTTTGAAAGTCGAGTCCAATCTGCCGCACGGGCAAAAGCCATCAATAAGCGTTCACAACAGTGCAAGCGATCAGATTAGAGAAGCAATTAAGTCGGCGTCTGAACAAGCTTCAACGGCTAAGGATGGCCGCGAGGTCGCTGTGCTGTGTCTGAACTTGGACCTATTCCAAACCTATTCCACGGCTGGCGCATTGGTGGACAAGTTCTTGGTACTTAAATCCAGAGAAGACCTTACGCGCCTTGTGCATGCTCGTAAGCGCTTTGTTATAAGCACACCTGAACAGGTGGCTGGACTTCAATTTGGACACGTCGTACTGGTCGATGTTAACGAGGATGAGGCTCCTGCTACGTTGGGCATGGCTTCGGTGAAGCGGAAATTCGTTTCTACCTTGTATCTTGGGGCGAGCCGCGCTCGTTTGACGCTTGAGGTGCATGCAACAAAGGAACGCGGTGGACTGCACCATATCCTCAAGCAGTGCTTGTCTGATGTTCCGTCGGCCTTTGTAGCGAAGTAGCTTACGGAGAGTCTGTCTAGCGCAGCGTGGTCAGAAGGAACGGGGAACTTACGTTCATTCGATAGTTGACATTGGAATGGTTGTCGTCGAACTCCTCGTGCCTGTGCCGGATCCCCGCCGCTGACAGCCGCGCCGAGAGCGGGCGCGTGCCGTAGCGGATATGGTTTTGGTCCTTCCAGCTGTTGCCAAGGCTAGCGCAGCGTCGCGCGCCCGCCGGAGGGCGCACGCGCGGGTGGCGCGGGGCGGGTGGCGGGCAACTGCGTCGCACTAGGCGGGCGATTGACAGGGCGCCGGACGGGGTACGGGTAATAGCCGCCACCGTATTCGTCGTAGTAGATGGGCTCGCGATAGTTCGATCGCCCGTCGTCGACCGGTGGCTTGCTGGCTTGCTGGGCGGCCTGTGCGCGCTGGCGTTCCTGAAATTCGCGCTCTTCTTCCTCGGCGCGCGTGGCGAAGCGGCGTTCGGCGGCGGCGCGCTCGTCGGGGCTCATGCCATCCGTAATGGTGAGGCGGTCCTCTACCTGCTGCGCGGGGGAGGCAGTGCTTGGCGGCGGCGTGCTGGAGTAGTGGACCTTGCCGTCCTTGTCGACCCACTTGTAGACCTGCGCCTGCGCGGGCAGGGCGGCGGCCAGGAGCATCGCGGCGGCGACGCGGCGGAGCATGGGATAAGTCTACTCGCGCTGAATCCAGCCCGGGATGCGGGTGCAGTCAGCCCAGGCTTATCCAATCGTCCAAATTCGCGGCTCGTCCGTTTTCCACGACAGGCCGGCGCGTAGACTTTCGCGCACCCCGCTTTCCTGAGGAGGCCGCCATGCCCATGGGATTCTGCAACCCTCCCGTCTGTTGGAGGGTCACCTACAACTTTGCCGGCGCCAGCAACCTGACCATGAAGCGCAAGGACGTGCCGAACTGGAACCTGGGCGTGGTTTCGCCGCTCGGCACGTTTCCCGCCATCGAGGCCGCGTTCATGGCGAGGCTGAACGCGGGGGCGAACCTGCAGTGCGACAAGGACTGCGTCTGCATGCGCTTGCACCGGCGCGCGGTGGTGGTCGCGCTCACCCCGCAGCTCATGGGGCCGACCCCGGCGGGCGGGCGCGATCTCTACATGCAGGGCATCACGGCCCGGGGGTTCTGGGGGATCTGCCTGCCGAAGAGGGGCAATATCCGGATCAAGAAGGGCGACCAGTGGATCTACCCGGAGGATCTGCCCGCCGAGGACATCCTGCCGAAGCTGCCGTCCTCGCCGTCGCCGGGCGGCAGCGGCTTCAAGAAGAAGAAAAAGAAAATGAAGCGCCGCAAGTCCCGCAGCTATCGCAGGGCCCGGTAGAGGAACGGCAGGCTGGCGTCCATCCGGTAGTCGATGTCGGAGTGGTTGTCGTCGAACTCCTCGTACCTGTGCCCGATCCGCGCCGCTGACAGCCGCGCCGAGAGCAGGCGCGTGCCGTAGTGGATGTGGTACTGGTCCTTCCAGCCGCAGTCGATGTAGATGCCGCGCAGGGATTTCAGGTTTTCCCTATAGCGAGAAACCAAATTAATAGGATCGTGCCGGCGCCAGTTGCGCCAGCGCTCGGGGAGGGATTCACCGGACTCGAGGTTGAAGGGGACGCGGAAGCCGTTGGGGGCGCGGGGGTCGGGGTCGTAGGTGGCGGCCATGCAGAGGTTCATGATGGCGTGGCCTTCGCTCTGCGACAGCTTCTCTTTGGAATAAATACTCTTCAAGAATCGAGCAATGCGGCCGTCGTCGCGGCCGCTTTCGAGGTTTCTGTCCCGGACCAGGACCTTGCGGCCAGCCCTTAGCTTGGGGCGGCGGTGCTTGGCGAGCTCGTTGAGGGTGTTGGGCCAGTCGTGCCAGTAGACGAAGTCGAAGTAGGCATCCCCTGAATGGTTGGCGATGGCGCCCCAGGTCTTGGGGTACTTCATGCCGTGGAGGATGGCGCCGTAGCCGCCGGAGGATTTGCCGAAGCAGCCGCGGTGCTCGCGGCTGGCCAGAGTGCGGAACTCGCGGTCGACGAACGGGACGATCTCCTTCGTCAGGTAGTCGGCGTAGTCGCCGATGGCGCTGGAGTTGACGTACTGGTTGCCGCCCAGCGCGGTGAAGCAGTCGGGGAAGACGAGGATCGCCGGGCCCATCTTCTTCTCAAAGATCAGGCGCGCGGCGCGCTCGGGCACGTTGTCGCCGAAGGGCTTCCAGGCGACGTGTGCGAGGCCGGAGCCGGTGAAGCCGACGAGATCGTAGAGGACGGGGAAGCGCCGTCCAGGAGAACTGCGGCCGCTCGCGTCGTACTGGGGCGGCAGCCAGACGGCGAGCTTGCGCAGGTGCGGATCGCCGAGCGGGTTGTCGCGCAGGATGCGCGAGTCGTGCTCGAGGAGGACGACGGTGCCCGAATTGCCCTTGGGTCGCTTGATCATGCGTGGGTCCTGTCCAGAAATTCCGGCCGGCGGGAGTCGGTCATCTGCGCGCGATCTGCGCCCAGCGCTTTGCGAGGAATTTCTTCGGCAGTACGCCCTCTCGCAGGAGGGAACGCGGGACTGCTTTCAGGCAGTCCAGGCCGAAGCTCTCCCTGGCGTATCTTGCCGGCGCCGTGACGGCATGTTTGCCGATCGATTCGATCGCTTTCAGGCGTTCTCGCGTGGTCAGCTTGGCCCGCTCGAGATATGCCGCGACGATTTCAATTGCCAGCCGCGCCTGCTCGAATCCCGCTTCGGACCGCTTCGAGTGCAGGTGGTAGAGGTTGGCAATCTTCGACTGCAGCAGATGCAGCGGATGGATGACGCGCAGCGGCTCTCCGTTGAACTCGACGGTGACGGCGGATTCTGCCACCGCTTTCGAGTCGACTCCGATGATGCCGGCCATGAAGTCGACGATGACCGGTTGCGGATAGGCACCGAGAGACACCAGCAGGACGGCGCTGTTGGGCGTGTTGTGATCCAGTTCGGCGGTTTTCAGGACGTGCGGGACCTTGAGTCGCGCGGCGATCCGCCTGGCTTCGGCCTTGGTCGCCAGAAAATCGATATCGACGGTCAGGGCGGCCAGGCGCGGCTTCAGGCCGAACTGCTTCACCCAGAAGGCGACTGCCTGGCCTCCGACCAGAACCGACTGGTCCGAACGCGTCTGGCCGATCAGGGTTGCCGCGTCCTCCGGCTTGAGCATCACGCCGGGACTTTGCCCCAATGCAAAACCCTGGCCTTGGAGCCGTCAACAAACGATGCCTTGTCGAACTCCCGGGGAACCATGCGGGGCGCTCCGGCCGGGCGCGGCGCGGCCGGCACCGAGGATGGGTTTGCCTGGTCCTTGGGTTGCGCGACCAGCACCAGCCCGACCGCATCGAGCAGGCGAAGCATTTCCTCGAAGCTGAGGTCCTCCTGCCGGCTTTCCACCCGGTTGACCTTCTCGCGGCGCAAGCCGGCGCGTGCGGCCAGCTCCCGCTGGGAAAGGTGGAGCCGTCGCCGCTCGGAGGCGAGCAAAGCGTAGATGTGCTGTTTCACGCACAGATAGTGCTATAAACAGCACTATCCGTCAATGACAGGGATAATCCGACAGATGCCATGACCGGAACCGCGCTTTGCCGATGAACAGCTGCAGGACCCCCCCCGCGATGAACAAGAAGGAGCGTTTCCTCGCCGCGCTGCGCGGCGCGCCGGTGGACCGCGCGCCGGTGGTGGCCTGGTGCAACCTCGCCACCGACGCGGTGGACGGCGGCGAGAACGCGCGGCGGCAGCTCGCCTGGCATCGCGCCGGCGACTGGGACATCTGCAAGGCGATGAACGACTACCGCCTCGCGCCGCCCGCCGGGCTGGAGACGATCGAGGGCCCGGCGGACATGCTGCGCTTTGCGCGGCGGGCGCTGGAGGAGCCGCCCTTCGCGCGCCAGCTCGCCTGCCTGCGGGCGATGCGCGCAGAGATCGGGCCCGAGGTGCCGCTCGTGGAAACGCTGCTCGAGCCCTTCTTCTCGATCCTCTTCGCCGTCGGCTTCTCGCGCGCGGCGCTCATCCGCGCGCACCCGCGCGAGGCCGAGGCGATGCTGGGCGCGCTCACGGACACGCTGGTGGACTACGTGGCACAGCTCCGGACGGTGCCGGTGGACGGCGTCTTCTACGCCACCAACGGCTGCATCCTGCCGCCGGCGGCGCGCGGCATCGGCGAGGAGGACTACCGGCGCTTCCACCGGCCGTACGACCTGCGGCTCCTCGATGCGATGAGCGGGATCGCGCGCATCGTCCACGCGCACGGCAATCCGCTCGAGATCGGCCGCGTGCTCGACTATCCCTGCGAGGCGATCAGCTGGTCGGACCGCCTGCCGGGCAACCCTTCGATCGCGGAACTGCGCCGGCGCACGGCGAAATGCCTGTGGGGCGGGGTGGACGAGACCAGGCTGCACGAGCGCTCGCTGCCCGAGCTGCGCGCCGAGGTGGCCGATGCGCTCAGCCAGGCGGGCGGCCACGCCAACTTCATCCTCTCGCCCGGCTGCAACGTGAATTCGGGCACGTCGCTGCGCACACTTGCCGCGCTGCGCGAGGCGGCGCGGCAGGGCGGCGGCTAGGAGATCTCCTTGCGCAGGCGGCGGATCGCGGTGAGCGAGCGGCGCGCCTGTTCGCGCCGGAAGCTCGCGCCGGGGAACCGTTCAATGGGGACCGCCTCGAGCACGTCCACGCCATGCTTGGCGTACGCCTGCAGGCCCGCGGCTGTGCCCGCGAGCCGGAAGAGCGCCGTGGCGACCCGGATCGCCTTGCGTTGCTCGCCGAGGCGCAGCAGTTCCTCCACGTAGGCGCGGCAGACGGCGACCGCCAGGCGCGCGTGCCAGGCGCCGGCCGCGTCGCGCTTCGCGGCGAGCCGCCGCAGGTTCTCCAGGCGGCTCGCCAGGCAGTCCACCGGGTCCATGACGCGGAAGCGCACGGTGGCATCGACGGGATGGGTGACTTCGACCGCGCGGCGCTGCACGCCCTCGGCGTCCAGGCCGACGAGGCGGTGGAGCACGTCGATGCCGGCGCCCGCCGTGCCTGACTTTTTCTCCACCGCGCCCGCGAGCGCCGTCATGCCGCGCCGGTCAGGGTAGACCGCCTTGCCGTCGATCGCCGCGGCGAAGCGCGCCACGTGCTCCCTCGAGCCGAGGAAATCGGCGTCGCCGCTGATGTAGGCGCGCGGCGCGTCCCTGACGTTCACGCCGAACCAGGCGACCCAGAAGGCGAGCGCCTGGCCGCCGACCAGCACCGCGCTTGCCGAGGCGCGCAGCGCCCGCAGCAGGTCGCTCCCGGGGAGGACGCCCTCAGTACTCGTAGCTCACGTCCTTGCGCAGGTCGGCTTCGAGCGACGCGGCGAACTTGCGGTCGGCGAGAAAAGGCGACTTGCGCGCAAGGCTGCGCGCGGCGTAGTCGCGCTGCTGCGCCTTGCGCTTGCGCGCCCAGAAAGCGTCGTCGGGCGCGGCCGCGGGTTCGCGCGCGGCGTCGAGCTTGCGCAGCATTGCGCGCAACTCGGCGGCGACGGCATGCCGGGCGTTGGCAGCGTAGGTCGGGCGCGCGGCGATGCCCGCCTGGAGGACGAGCCCGGCGGCGAGCAGCCGGCGCAGCTCGTACTGCGCCGCGGTCGGGCTCAGGCCCGCGCGTCGCGCGATCTCGCGCAGGTGCAGCCGCTCGTCGGCGCCGAGCGCGAACAGGCACGCCAGCACCCGGTAGCGGGCGCGGCCGAACAGCGTCAGGGCGGTGAGGTCCACCCGGCAATCGTACTATGTAGTATGACGAATGTCATTAACTATAGGACAAATGGGCCGTGCCAACGGAAGGTCAGGCCGGCGCCGAGCATAGGGGGTTCCCGCCTCCGCGGGAACGACCCAATGGGCGTTTCCCTAGTCGATCGTCGCGCCCACCTGCTTGACGACCTCGGCCCAGCGCGTGCGGTCGCTCTTCACGGTCTGGCGGAACTGCTCCGGACTTTCCCAGCGCGGCGTGTTGCCGAGCTGGGCGAGGCGGTTGCGCACCGAGGGGGTTTCCAGCGCGGCCTTCACCGCGGCGTTCACTTTGCCGGCGATGTCGGCATCGAGCCCTTTCGGGCCGAACAGGCCGAACCAGGTGTAGCTCTCGTAGCCCGGCACGCCGGCCTCGGCGATGGTCGGGATCTCGGCCACTGTTGGCACGCGCGAGCGCGTGGTTACGCCGAGCAGCCGCACCTTGCCGGCCTTCCACTGCGTGAGCACGGTCTGCACCTGGTTCATGATGCAGCAGGTGGTGCCCGCAAGCACCGACTGCATGGCCTCGGGCCCGCCCTTGTAGGGCACGTGGACCATGTTCAATCCGGCGCGATAGACGAGCTCGGCGAAGGCGAGGTGCGTGCCGGTGCCGTTGCCGGTGGATGCGTAGTTGTACTTGCCCGGGTTCTTCTTCACCTCGTCGACAAACTCCTGCACCGTCTTCACGTCGATCACCGCCGGGTTGATGGTGAGCACGTTGGAGACGTTGACCAGCGGCGCGATCGGCGTGAAATCCGCCTCGACGTCGAAGGGCAGCCTGCGGTAGAGCGCGGCGTTGACGCCGTGCGTCCCCGCGGTGCCGAGGAGCAGCGTGTAGCCGTCCGGCTTCGCGCGCGCCACCGCCTCCGAGGCGAGGTTGCCGCCCGCGCCGGTGCGGTAGTCCATGACGAGGCGACCGCCGATTGACTTCTCCATCGGCTCCTGCAGCATGCGTGCCACCACGTCCACGCCCGAGCCGGCGGGAAAGCCCATCAGGATCGTGACCGGTTGCGCCGGCCAGACCTGCGCGAGCGCCGCCGCGGGGAGGAGGGAGGAAACGAGGACCAGCAGTCGAAGTGTTTTCATGGCGCCATTATCGGGCAGCCAGCGCCCGGTCGAGGAAGTCCAGGCGATCCTGCC
>JADLES010000029.1 GCA_020845995.1 Burkholderiales bacterium
ACCATGTTCGCCTCGCCGCCGACCCACACGCTGGAATGGTCCGACGAAAGCGTCGAGGGCTCGTTCCGCTTCCTGAAGCGCCTGTGGGCTTATTGCGCGAAATTCGACAGGCCGGTTCCTCCGGCGGCGGAAACGGCGGCAAGAGCCACCCGCTTCGAGATTCACTCGGTGCTGAAGCAGATCAACTACGACATCGAGAAGCACCAGTTGAACACCGTGGCCTCGGGCGCGATGAAGATCCTGAACGCGCTGGAACGCTTCGCCGGCGGCCGCAACGCCGTGAGCGGGGAAGGCCTCTCGATCCTGCTGCGCGTACTCTCGCCGATCGCGCCGCATATCGCGCACCATCTGTGGCGCGAGCTGAAGTTCGGCGAGGACATCATGCTCGAGACCTGGCCGGAGCCGGATCCGGCGGCGCTGGCGCAGGACGTCATTTCCTATGTCGTGCAGATCGGCGGTAAGACGCGTGGTTCTCTGGAGGTACCGAAAAACATCGCGGGAAGCGCCTTGGAGGCGTTTGCAAAGGCGAGCGATCTCGTCAAGAAATACGTTGGCGAGAAGGTGATCAAGCGTGTCATCATCGTCCCCGGCAAGCTCATCAACATCGTGATATGACGCGCGTCCTTGCCCTCGCTCTCGCGTTGGGACTCGCCGGCTGCGGTTTCCAGCTGCGCGGCACCGCCGAGCTGCCGTTCAAGACCGTCTACCTGCCCCCGTCCGGCACGCCGGGCGTGGCGCTCGAGCTGCGGCGCAACATCCAGGCGGGGACGCGGGCGAAGGTGGTGGACGACCCGAAGAGCGCCGAGGCGGTGATCGAGTTCACGCAGGAGTCGCGCGACCGCGTGATCCTGTCGCTCGCCGGCAGCGGCCGCGTGCGGGAATTCGAGCTGCAGTACCGCGTTTCGTTCCGGGTGCACGACAACAAGGGCGGCGAGTTCGTGCCGGCGAACACCATCTTCCTCAAGCGCGCCATCACCTACACCGACGCGGAGATCCTCGCCAAGGAGCGCGAGGAGTACCAGACCTACCGCAGCCTGGAGTCCGAGATGGTGCAGCAGATCCTGCGCAGGATCGAGGCCGCGCAGCGGCCGCGGTCCTAGCCAGGCGCCGGCGCGTGCGCCTGCGCTTCGAGCAGGTCGACAGCCATCTTTCGCGGAACCTCGCGCCGGTGTACCTCGTGCACGGCGACGAGGCGCTGCTCGTGCTCGAGGCGGCCGACGCGGTGCGCGTGGCGGCGCGCGCGCGCGGGCACAGCGAGCGCGAGGTGCTGGTGGACGAGAAGGGCTTCGACTGGAGCGAGTTCACGCGATCGGCGGCGGCCTCCTCGCTGTTCGGGGATCGCAAGCTGGTCGAGCTGCGGCTCGCCTCGGGCAAGCCCGGCGCCGCGGCGGCGGAAGCGATCGCGGAATACTGCAAGCGGCCGAACCCGGACGTGGTGCTGCTCGTCACCATGCCGCGGCCCGGGGGACCCGGCTGGTGGAACTCCGCCTGGCACGCCGCCGCCGATGCCGCGGGCGTCGTCGTCGAAGTCCTGCCGGTGCCGCGCGCGCAACTGCCGCAGTGGCTCGCGCGCCGGCTCGCGCGCCAGCGCCAGCGAGCGAGCGAGGAGTCGCTGCAATGGATGGCCGACCGGGTCGAGGGCAACCTGCTCGCCGCCAACCAGGAAGTCCTCAAGCTCGCCTTGCTCGCGCCCGAGGGCGAGCTGTCCGCCGAGGACATCGCCGCGGCGGTGTCCAGCGTCGCCCGCTTCGACTACGAGACGCTCGCCGGCGCCCTGTACGCGGGCGATGCCGGGCGCTACGCGCGCGCGCTCGACGGGCTGCGCGGCGAGGGCGAGAGCGCGGCGGGCATCGCCTGGCGGCTTGGCGATGAGCTGGCGACCCTCCTGCGCATCCGGCGGCAGATGGCGGGCGGCAAGCCTCTCGAGGCGCTGTTCGCCGCGCACCGCGTCTGGCGCGGGGCGCAGGCGCGCTGCGAGATCGCGCTCCGGCGCCTGGGCGAGGACCGCCTGCGCGCGGCGGTGCTGCACGTCGCGCGCATCGAGCGGGCGAGCAAGGGCGTCGGCAGCGGCGACCCCTGGGATGAGCTCCTCGCGCTGGGGTTAGAATTGCTCGATGCAACCGGGGACCCACGACGCGTCCATTGATGTCGCGGCGTACATGCGCGAACTGGGTCGCGCCGCGCGGGAGGCCGCGCGGGCGCTCGCGCGCGCGGATTCCGCGAGCAAGAACCGCGCGCTGCGCGCCATGGCCGCGGAGATCCGCGCGCGCGGAGCGGAACTGATCGAAGCGAACCGCGCCGACGTGGCGCAGGCGGAGAAGGAAGGCCTCGACGCGGCGTTCATCGACCGCCTGACCCTGACCGCGGATACGGTGGAGCAGATGGCAGCGGGCCTGGAACAGGTCGCCGCGCTCGAGGATCCGGTCGGCAGGGTGAGCGATCTCGAGCGCCGCCCCACCGGCATCGAGGTCGGCCGCATGCGCGTGCCGCTGGGCGTGGTCGGCATCATCTACGAGTCGCGCCCGAACGTGACGGCGGACGCCGCCGGCCTGTGCCTGAAGGCCGGCAACGCCTGCCTCCTGCGCGGCGGCTCCGAGGCGCTGCACTCGAACCAGGCGATCGCCGCCTGC